>NZ_JBEZFD010000024.1:0-142883 GCF_040649235.1 Spirillospora sp. NPDC049024 | reverse complement strand
AAAGGAGAGCGGCACGGGGCGACCCGGCCGAACAATCGACCGAGCCGATAAAGGCACTGGCTTTTAACACGCTGTTGAGTTCTCAAGAAACGGACGCCCACCGCGCTGGATCCGCTTTCGCGTTTCCCGCTCCGGGGCGACTCGCCTTACTTTATCGGATCCGTCCGGACTGTCAATTCCGGGCTTCTCCGATACGCCTTTCCGATCCCGCTTGCGCGGCACCTTCCGGGCGGTGGAGCTATTTCATCAGATCCGGTTCGATTGTCAAAATCGAGCCTTTCCGACCCACCACGGCACGGCAGACACGGCGAGACCGTGTCGGCTGGTTCGTTGGTGGTTTCCCCATGCTTCGGCCGGCCGCCATGCGGGCGTCCTGCATCCGTGAGGGGACGAGGGGTTAACCTACGCGGTCGGAGCGCCCGAGTCAAATCGGCCCGGGCGCGGTGCTCCGCGGCCAGGTTGTGCCGTCTTGAGGGGAACCTGGCGTGCCGGGGCACCATCTACCTAAGTAGCTCACCCAGCCCAGCACGGAGAGGTACGACATGGCCTACCCACCTCCCCCGCCGCCACCGTCGAGCCCCGGCGCCCCGCCCCCCAACCATCTCGCATGGGCGGTCGCCACCACGATCCTCTGCTGCCTCCCCGCCGGCATCGTGTCCATCGTCTACGCCGCGCAGGTCAACTCCAAGTGGATGGCCGGCGACCACGCCGGTGCGATCAACTCCTCCAACAACGCCAAGAACTGGGCGATCGCGTCGGCGGTCCTGGGTGTGATCGTCGGTGTCATCTACTTCCTCGTCGCCATGGCCGGCGCCAACGGCAGCTGACCCATGACGGACGAGTTCCGGCCCGCCCCGCCGCCGCGGGGCGGGCCGGTTCCCGAAGTCCCGGGCGGTGCGCAACGGCCCGTGGCCGGACTCGCCGTCAGGCTGCTCCGGCCCGGCGCGGTGCTCGTCTTCAGCGTCGCGGCCGTCATCTACGTCGCGGCGGTGGACCCGAATGAAGCGGGGCACTATCCGACCTGCCCCTTCCTGGCCATCACCGGGTTCCAGTGCCCAGGCTGCGGTTCCATGCGCACGGTTCACGCGCTCGCCCATGGCCGCGTCCAGGAGGCGTTCGGGTTGAACGTCCTGACCATGGCGATGCTTCCGCTTCTGGCGTTCTTCTGGCTCCGGTGGGCGAGGGCCCGCGCCCTGGACCGCCCCGTCCGGACGAAGGCGGCACACCCCGCCCTGATCTGGACGCTGTTCGGAGCGGTCCTCCTCTTCTGGCTGGTCAGAAACCTCCCGGCCGGATCGTTCCTCGCCGCCTGACCACGAGCGGCCCTAAGGCCGGGGGCTCCTAGCCTGCACGACAACGAGCCTGGCCCATAAAAGGCCGACCATTCCCCTGACCGGTCAGGCGGGCGGGACGTGCTTGAGGGGGCGGCGCAACGTCCAGGCCTGGCGCGGCACGGCGCACATGATGGACAGCACGTGGGCGGCCCGTGCCCGACGGGTCGGCAACTCAGTGAGCAGGCTCAGCCACTCCTCGGCATAGCGACCCCGGGCGCCCGCGGGCAGCAGCGCACACCCGGCCGCCAGCAGACGCCGTGTCAGAACCCCTGGCCGCCGCGCCGTACCCGTCACCGCGCGAGGCCGGGCCTGGCCGCCTGCCGAACTCGTGAAGACCTGTCTGGTCTCCTGCAGTGCCAGCACCGCCGCGTCCGCTGCCGTCCGCACCGCGTCGGCGACCGAATACGCCGCTTTCACGTCCGAAGCCGCCGCGTCCGCTGCACGAGCCGCCTTCGCCGCGGGCAACGCCTTCGCCGCGGGCAACGGGCCCGGCGCCTCCGTCGCCACCGTGGACGCGACCCGAGCCGCACTCGCCGCCGCCGACACCGCGCGGGCCGCACTCGCGGTCGCGCCCACCAAGTCCGCTGCGCGCGCCGCCACGGCCGCTTCGCGCGCCGCCGCCTTCGCGGCATTCGCCGCGGCCCGCGCCCCACCTGCCGCCGTCGCCACCGTGCCCGCCACCGTGCCCGCCGCCGCGTCTTCGGCGTGCGCCGCCGCGTCCGCTGCCGCGACGGCCGCGGGGACGAGGCAGGCGGCGAGGTGGAAGCACGCGGACTTCAGCGCCTCCGTCTCGCTGAAGGCCGCCTTCAGTGCGACCAGGTCGCGGGTGGAGCGCGGTCCTACGAGGCTTCCTCCACAGACCGTGCAGAAGAGGTCGCCGGGAACGCACCGGGAGTCGCAGACAGGGCAGAGCTGGCCATCGGAGGGCGCGAGGGGGCTCACGGAGTGGCTCCGGGGGCGTGCGGGCGCAGGGTGTGCCACGGCTTGGGGGCGGTGGCGCGGTTGGCGTGGGCCTTGGCCAGGGCGAGACGGGCGTTCTCGGCGCCCTCCTGGGTGAGCTTGTAGTAGCGGCGGCGGGGGCGGCCGAGGGCGTCGGCGTCGCGCTGCTCGTCGGGCTCTTCCCAGCGAGAGGTGATCCAGCCGGCCTGCTCCAGCCGGGTGATGATCGGATAGACCGTGCCGGTGGGCAGCTCGGTGGCCTGCACCATCTCCAGCCCGTACCACTCGCGGTTCGGTTCCAGCAGTGCCTGGCGCAGCACCATCTGGGTCTGCATCGTCATCCGCGGCCCTCGGGTCACCGTGCTCCCTTTCCGCGCGTCCCGCCGCGTACCGCGAGCAGCAGACCCGCCACAGCCGCCGCCACTCCGACCGGCCCGGCCAGCGCGGGCAGCAGCCACGCCACCACGGCCGCCGAGACCGCCGCCGAGGCGATGCCCAGCCAGGCCAGCAACTCCCAGGCGACGAACACGCCGGACCTGCCCGACCCGCCTCCGCGTCGCTCGAACTCTACATAGCCCATGGCTCGTACTCTACATACGAGGTTCCGTGCTCGCCAGCGAGTCGGGCGCGGACCGCACCGACTCCCCTGTCCCCGGCATGGTGACCTCAGGTGCTCCGGGAATCGCTCGCCCCGTGTCGGCTTCTCGCCCCCCGTGCCGATGGGTTACCGAACGGGCTTGTGCGGCCTTCTCAGCCGCATGGTCGGCATGCCCGGTAGCCAAGGTGAGAACCTCGTCGAAGTCAGGCGGTCCCGGATCCTTCGAGGGCTCAAGCGCCCGCGCGGTCCTGCGGCGCGGGGAGGTGTGCTCGGCGGAGGTCTGGTCGTCTCGGGGTGTCAGACGGGGTCGCTGAAGGTGGGTGGGCGCTTTTCGAAGTGGGCGCGGACGGCTTCGACCTGGTTCGGGCTTCCGCGCAGGGCGGCGAGCGTGCGGGACTCTTCGAGGAACTGGCCGGCCAGGTCGGTGTCGGCGGCGCGGTTGAGCAGGCGCTTGGCGCCCCGGACGGCGTCGGGGCTGTTGCCGGCGATCTCGCGGGCGAGGTCGGTCGCGGCGGCGTGCGGGTCGTCGGCGGTGCGGGTGGCCAGGCCGATGCGGACGGCGTCCGCTCCGGAGATCATGCGGCCGGTGAAGGTCAGCTCCTTCGCGACGTCCTCGCCGACGAGGCGGATCAGCGCGGCGGTGCCGGTCATGTCGGGCACCAGGCCCCAGCGGATCTCCAGGACCGACAGGCGCGCGTCCGGGGCGGCGATGCGGATGTCGGCGCCGAGCGCGATCTGCAGGCCGCCGCCGAGGGCGTGCCCGTGGACGGCGGCGATGACGGGCTGCGGCATTTCCCGCCACACGTGCACGGCCTGCTGGCCGAGGTTGGTGATGCGCCCCGGCTCGCGCTCGGTGATGTCGCCGGAGCGCCGTCCGGCGCCGTCGCCGGCCATGGCGGCGAAGCTGGCGAAGTCCAGGCCGGCGCAGAACGCGCGGCCCTCCCCCGACAGGACCACGGCCCGGACGGACGCGTCGGCGGCGATCGCGTCCCCGGTGCGGGCGAGCGCCTCGAACATGGCCAGGTCGAGGGCGTTCAACTTGTCGGGTCGGTTGAGCCGCACGTCGGCGACCCCCTCGTGGACGTGCACGGTGACGCGGTCGGTCATGCCGGGGTCCCTCTCATCCTCGCGGTCGTCTGCGGGGGACGATTCCATGCGGCGCCCCGCCGGTCGAGGGCGAGGGTCAGGTCACGGGGACGATCCGCGCCCCGGTGAGCGTGCCGTCGCGGATGTCGAGGAGGCCGAGGGTGCCGTGCGGCTGGCGGCGCCGGTCGGTCGGCGACCCGGGGTTGAAGATGCGGACGCCGTCGCCGGTCTCGTCCAGCGGGATGTGCGAGTGCCCGAACACGACGAGGTCGGCGGCGGGGAACCAGCGCCGCATCCGGGCGGTGCGGCCCCGGGCCTGACCGCTGTCGTGGACCATCGCGACGGCGAGGCCGTCGAGGTCGAGTTCGAGGCGTTCGGGCGCGCCCCACTCCGCCACGTCCGGCCCGTCGTTGTTGCCGAGGACGGCGTGGACGGGCGCGTACTGGGCCAGCTCGTCCAGGACGGAGGCGACGCACACGTCGCCGGCGTGCAGGATCACGTCGGCGCCCCGCAGGTGCTCGGCCACCCGCGGGGGGCACGACTTCCAGCGCCTCGGCGCGTGGGTGTCGGAAATGGCCACCGCTCTCACATGTCCCATTGTCCCCGCAGGGGCACAATGGGACGGATGCGGATCGACATCGGCGGTGTGCGCCTCTACTTCGACGTCGAGGGGGCCGGGCTGGTCCCGGACGGTGCGGCGATGGCGGAGCGGCCCGTGATCGTGGCGCTGCACGGCGGTCCCGGCGCCGACCATTCGCTGTTCAAGTCGGTGCTGGGGCGGGCGACCGAGTTCGCGCAGGTCGTCTACCTGGACCAGCGCGGCAGCGGCCGGTCGGACGTGAGCGAGCCCGCGCTGTGGACGTGGGAGCGCTGGGCGGACGACGTCGTCGACTTCTGCGACGCGCTGGGCATCGACGACCCGGTCCTCCTCGGGACGTCCAGCGGCGGGTGGGTGGCGCTGACGGTCGCGCACCGCCACCCGGAGCGCGTCCGCGGTGTGGTGCTCGACAGCGTGATGCCGGGTCCCGCCGAGGAGCGGCTGGAGGTCTTCGAGCGGCTCGGCGGCGCTGAGGCCCGCGACATCGCGCGCCGCTACTGGGACGGGGAGGACGTCCAGGACGACTGGGAGCGCGTGTGCCTGCCCCTGTACTCGCGGCGTCCGGACGGCGACCCGGAGGGGAGGGAAAGGCTGGCCCGCATCCGGTGGAACCGCGACGTCATCGAGCATTTCCGGCGGTCGCTCGCCGGCGCGTTCGACCCGTGGCCGCATCTGGAGCGGATCGTCCGGCCCGTCCTGATCCTGAACGGAGAGGACGACCCCGTCGCGACGGTCTCGGCGGCCCGGAAGCTCGCCGAGGCCCTGCCGGAGGGCACGGCCGAACTGCACGTGCTGCCCGCCACGGGCCACGGGGTGTTCAGGGAGGATCCGGACCGGGCCGTCGCCCTGCTCCGCGACTTCGTGGCGCGGACCACCGCGCGAGGGTAGCGGGCCGGGCGCCCGCCGGAAAGGGCGGTGATTTTGCCACGCCCCACTTCGGACACGTGTGGGAAACAACTGTAAGCACGCTGTCATTACCGAGGACTGACCTGCGGAGTTACGCTCGAATTCCTCGCGACCGTCCCAGAAGGATTCCGACCGTACGCCCCCGGTCGGCTCTTTCCGACACGGCGACCCAGCACCGCGAGGGCACAGTGAGGGCGGCCGGGCCCCGAGGAGGATGAACACTCCCTTGCACCGGCCCCGGGACCCGGCCGCCTCTCCGCCTGCCGCGCCGGGGTTACGAGGTCAGGTAGAGCTTGCGGTCGAAGACCCCGGAGCCCGGCGTGCTCTCACCGCGGGCGATGGCGGAACCGCTGCCCGTGCCGTTGGAGGGGCACAGCCCGCTGCTGCCCGTCTGCCGCACGAGCGTGATGTCGTCGGCCCTGCCCTGCGCGTCGTCCTGGTCCGGCATCGGACGGTTCGGGTTGTCGCGGTTGTAGACGTCGAAGCGCAGACCGTCGGTGCTCCCCGTCCGGAACCCGTAGTAGCAGGTGACGGTGATGCCGAGGATCTTGCCCTCCATCTTGAAGCGCAGGCCGCCGTTGATGGACAGGACGCCGTCCCGGCCGCCCTGGACCGGGTCGTAGGCGACCTGGCCGCTCCTGTCGGCCACCTCGCCGAGGTCGAGGTCGGTGGCCGGGGAGCTGAGGCCGTTGGACGTCCGGCACGCGCCGATCGACGCGGCGGTCAGCTCGCCCGCGCCGGTGGACTGGACGGTGCCCTGCAGCCGGGCGCCGTCGCAGGAGCCCGTCACCTTCGCGCCGAGGTAGTCGACGGAGAACTGGAGCGCTCCGACGGTGGCGACCTGCCAGTTGCCGGAGTAGGGCGCTCCGGCGGCGGTCTCCTCGCGGATCGTGGTGGTGGCGGCGGAGGCGGCGGGCGCCGCCAGGGCGAGCGCGGCGGTGGCGGCCGCTAAGGGCGCGGCGAGCCTGATGGGAGCCTTCACGGGGTTTTCCTCCTCGGGAAGAGGGATTTGATTTTTTCTACCCGAGTGACCGTGAAAAGCAAGGGCTTTCCAGCCCGATATCCACAGTTTAGAGAATTCCGCTAAACGGCGGCCGCCGAATGCGCGGCGACCGATATGTCAAACGCGGAGTTGCGCACTTCGTGCGCAAGAAGAGGAGGGCGCGCGGCCGGGACGGGAGGTACGGACGGAACCCGGCCGCGCGCCTGGCCTGTCAGCGGAACACGGGCTTCATCGCGTACACCCGGTTCGGCTTGTTGTAGCCGAAGAAGACGCGGGTGCCGCGGCCGGCGGGCGCGACCGCCAGCCCCTCGCTCTCCCCGGTCAGCGGGATGTCGATCGCGTCCAGGATCCGCCCGGCCCGGTCCAGCACGGTGATCCTGTTGTTGGTGTAGTAGAGGACCTTGTCACCGGCCATCTCCAGGCCCTGCGGGACGCCCTGGTAGCCGAGGTCGAAGGTCGAGCGGACGGTTCCGTCGAGGTCGGTGAACGCGAACACGAACGGGCCCTGGTCGCCCGGTCCGGCGTGCACGAGCAGGCCGTCGCGCCGGTCGTCGACCGCCACGAGGCCCGAGTTGCCGAGGGAGGCGAAGTCGATGGTGCGCACGACCTCCGGCTCGCCGCTCCAGTCCACCACGTTGACCTGGGTGGGGTTCTTGCCGCCGCCGGTGGCGACGTAGAGGAGGCCGTCGCGGTCGCGGACGCTGATCTCGGCGGCGTGCCCGACGGCGAGGGGCGCGCTCTCCTTGAGGGTGTCGCCGTCGCGGTCGTACTCGCGGATGACGCCGTGGCCGCCGCCCACGTCGAACCCGACGTAGAACCGGCCGCGGCGGTAGGCGAGGCCCTGCATGTTGTCGGTGTGGGGGACGTTGAACAGCAGGTCGAAGGTGTAGGGGCGGCCGGCCGCCGCGGCGGGGCGGGCTCCGGCCAGGGCGGCGGCTCCGGCGAGCGTGGCGGCGCCCGCGAAGCCGAGGACTCTGCGGCGGGTGGGAGCGACCTCGCCGAGTCCGGGTCCGTGCATCGTGCCTCCTTGGTGGGGGGTGATGGGGAGGAGGGTCAGGGGCGGGCCGGGCGGGGGGCCTCCAGCACCTCGGGGTTCGCGCAGTGGACGAGGGGCTCGCCGCGCAGGTGGCGGCCGACGTCCCGGGCGAGGATGCGGGCGGCGTTGGCGGCGGTCTGCTTGCTGGCCCCGGCCAGGTGCGGCGTGACGATGATGTTCGGGGTGGTCAGCAGCCGCGACCCGGCCGGGATCGGCTCCTCGGGGAACACGTCGAACGCGGCGGCGAACAGGTGCCCGGACTCGGCGGCGTCGCAGACGGCCTCGTAGTCCAGCAGCGACCCGCGCGCGCAGTTGACGATGATGGAGCCGGGCGGCATCGCGGCGATCTGCGCGGCGCCGATCATCCCCGTGGTCTGCGGCGTCGCGCGGGCGTGCAGGGAGACGATCTGCGCGCGCGCCAGCAGCTCGTCGAGCGGGACGAGTTCGGCGATGCCCGACAGGTCGCCGAGGTCGTCCAGGTAGGGGTCGTGGACGAGCACGCGGGCACCGAGCGCGGCGAGCATCCGGGCGACGCGGCGGCCGACGGCGCCGCAGCCGACGAGCCCGGCGGTGCTGCCGAGGATCTCGATGCCGACGTCGTCGTAGCGGTAGTAGTCGCCGCGCCACTGCCCCGCCATCAGGTCGACGTGCGTCTGCGGGATGCGCCGCACCGCCGCGAGGATCAGCCCGAGGGTGTGCTCGGCGGTCGCGCCCGCGTTGCGTCCGGGCGCGAAGCAGACGGCCACGCCGTGCTCGGTCGCGGCCTCCAGGTTGGCGTTGACGGGCCCGCCGCGGCTGATGCCGAACAGCCGCAGGTCCGGGGAGGCCTCCAGGATCCGCCGGGTCAGCGGGGCCATCTGGGTGACGCAGACCTCGGCGCCGCGCAGCGCCTCGATGAGCTGCTCCTCGGTCCCGGACGCCTCGTCCACCTCGGCGACGCGCCCGAACGGCTCCACCGGCCACGGCAGCGTGACCTCCGAGAACGCCAGGCCGCCGGGGGTCTCGGCGCGCAGGGCGCCGATGAGCAGGTCGTTGCGGACGAAGAGGTCACCGGCCGCGAGCACGCGGGTAGTCATTCATCGCTCCAGTGGGGTGTTGAACTCCAGGAGGGCGGCCTCGCCGTCCCGGAGCCGGATCTCGGTCAGTGCGCAGTTGCCCAGCGACGGGAACCGCCGCCGGTAGTCCTTGAGCGGCATCCCCAGCAGCCGGCACAGCGCGAGCCGGATCGCCGTGGAGTGCGCGACGACCAGGACGCGCCCGCCCTCGTGCAGGCGCGCGATGTCGTCCAGGCAGGCGGTGAAGCGGCGCGCGGCGGCGGCCGGGTCCTCGCCGCCGGGCAGGTGCGCGGCGACGGGGTCGGCCAGGAACGCGCGCAGCTCCTCGGGGAACTTGCGCTCCATCTCCGCGCGGGTCAGACCCTCGCCCTGCCCGAAGTCCAGTTCCCGGAGCCGCCGGTCGACGTGCAGCCGCGCGCCGATCGCCGCGGCGGAGGGCGCCGCGGTCAGCCGGGACCGCGACAGGTCCGAGCACCACACCGCGTCGGGCCGGGCCGTGGCCGCCCACGCGGCCAGCGAGCGGGCCTGGTCCAGGCCGAGCGCGGTCAGCGCGACGTCGCTGACCCCGGCGTAGCGGTTCTCGGCGTGCCATTCGGTCTCCCCGTGCCGGACGAGGACGAGGCGCGTCATCGGGATGTCCTCTCGCGTGCGTGCGCGGCGGTCTCGGCGGGCAGCCACCCGCGCCGTTCCAGCTCACCGACCAGGCGCAGGTAGGGCGCGTCGAACACGCCGGTCTTTTGCGGACGCGGGTCGACCACCGCCTTGACGGCGACCATCCGCCCGGCGGTCTCGGCGACGTCGCGGCCCGGCGCGGCGGCGAGCACGGCGGCGCCGAGGGCGGGCTCGGCCTGCCGGGGCAGCACGACCGGGCGGCCGAGGATGTCGGCGCGCAGCTGGCACCAGTACCGGCTGCGCACGGCCCCGCCGGTCAGCGTCAGGTCGCCGCAGGTGGGCGCGCCGAGCAGGTCGAGGTGGTCGAAGCAGAGCCGCTCCAGGTAGCCGACGCCCTGCAGGACGGCGGCGAAGTCGTCGGCCTCGTCGCCCGTCCCGCCGAGCCGGAACCCGCGGGCGTCCGGCGCGAGGAACGGGAACCGCTCCCCCGCCGGGACGAGCGGGTACGCGAGCGCCGCCGCCGGTTCGTGCTCCGCCGCGCGGCGGTCCAGGCCGGCCAGGTCCCGGCCCGGGAAGTCGCGGGAGATCGCGCCCGCGCCGGTGCTGGACGCGCCGCCGGGCAGCCACCGCCCGTCCGGTGCCTTGTGGGAGTAGACGACGCCGAACGGGTCCTGGACGAGGTCGTCGCTGACGCCCTTGAGGACGAGGGTCGTCCCGAGGACGGAGTTCCACGACCCGACGGTGAGGCGCCCCGTCCCGAGCTGGGCGGCGCACCCGTCGGTGGCCCCCGCGACGACGGGGGTCCCCTCGGGGACGCCGGTCGCCTCCGCGGCGGCGGCGCAGACCGTCCCGAGCGGCGTGCCGGACCGTTCCAGCGGCGGGAGCACGTCGACGGGGACGCCCAGCGCGTCGAGGACGTCCGCAGGCCAGGCCTCGGCGATGAGGTCAGCTCCGGTCTTGAGCGCGTTGCTGAGGTCGGCGGCCACCGGGTGGCCGGTCAGCCGCCGGTTGACGAAGTCGGCCTGGTGGGCGAGGCGAGCGCCCTCGTGCGGGTGGTTCTCCAGGAGCCACAGCAGTTTCGGCAGGGCCCACGCGGGCTGCATGCGCTGGTAGCCGAGGGAGCGCCACACCTCGCCGCCGGCCTCGTTGACCCGCTGGACGTGCCCGGCGGCGCGGGTGTCGTCGTACATGAGGGCCGGGGTCAGCGGCCGGCCTCCGTCGTCGGTGAGCAGGACCGTCCCGGAGGTCGCGTCGACGGCGACGGCCTGCACGGCCCCCGCAGGGACGTCCCGGAGCGCCTCGCGGCAGGCGGCGCCGAGCGCCGTCCACCAGTCCTCGGGGTCCTGCTCGTGCCGGGGGCCGTCCCGCCGCCCGGTCAGCGCCCGGCTGCCGGCCCCGGCCACGTCCCCCGACGCGGTGACGGCGAGCGCGCGCACGCTCTGCGTCCCCAAGTCGATCCCGACCCAGACCTCCTCGTTCTGGTCGGTCACCGGGCGCCGCCGTCCTGGCCGGTGCGGGCACGGGCCGCCGCGAGCGTCGGCCAGGCGGGCGCCGTGGCCGAGCGGATCGCCAGGAAGTCCTCGTAGGCCCGGGCGTAGTGGTCGGCCCGGCCGGGGTCGGGGGCGTAGGAGTCGCCCGGACGGACGTGGGCGTCGGCGGCCTCGCGGGCGCCGGCGGCCCGCCCGGTGGACAGGAGCCCGACGATGAACGCGCCGCGCGCGCCGGCCTCGGTGTCGGCCGACCGGACGACCGGGACGCCCGTGACGTCGGCCAGCATGCCCAGCCACACGGGGCTCGCCGAACCCCCGCCGCTCACCCGCAGTTCGGTGGGGCGGGTCTCGGCCGCGGTCAGGCAGTCGCGCACGACCAGGCTGAGCCCTTCCAGCACGGCGCGGGCGATGTGCTCGCGCTCGTGGTGGACGGTGAGGCCGTGGAACGCGCCGCGCGCCCGCGGGTCGAGGAACGGGGCCCGCTCCCCGGCGGGCGACAGGTACGGCAGGAAGACCAGCCCGTCGGCGCCCGGCGGCGCCTGCGCCGCCAGGTCGGCGAGCGCGCCCGGCGCGGGCAGGCCGAGCACGCGGCACGCCCAGTCGACGACCTGGCCGCCCGCGAGCGTCGGGAAGGCCCGCAGGTAGCGGCCAGGCAGGCCCATCGCGACCGTGAGGCCGGACGGATCGCCGGTGAGGCGCGGGCCGTCCACGACCGTCTCCGTGCACAGCGTGGTGCCGAGGATCGTGCAGGCCTGGCCGGTGTCGACCGCGCCGACGCCGATCGCGGTGGACGCGATGTCGTACGGGGCGAGGACGACCGGCAGCCCCTCGGGCAGCCCCAGCTCGTCCGCCGCCTCCCGGGTCAGCGGGGCGGCGCGCCTGTCGTCGCCGCGCAGCTCGGGAAGGAGCCTCGCGGCCCATTCCATGTCGTAGCGGCGCAGCAGGTCGTCGGAGTACCGGAGGGCGGCGATGTCCAGGAACGGCGCGGACGCGTCCGAGCCGTCGACCGCGATCTCCCCGGTGAGCCGGGAGAAGATCCAGCCGCCGCAGGTCAGGGACGCCGCCGAGCGGGCGAGCCGGTCGGGGTCGTGCTCGCGCAGCCAGGTGAGGATCGCGTTCGGAAGCCCCGCGAAGTGCAGCGAACCGTTGACGCGGAACGCCCCCTCCAACACGCCGGCGGCAGCCCAGCGCTCGACGGCCGGGGCGGCGCGGCCGTCGTTCCACAGGATCGCCGGGCCGGTGGGGGCGCCGTCGCCGTCCACCAGCCAGCAGCCGTCGCCCTGCGCGGTGAGCGCCAGGAAGTCGGGGTCGCCGCCGACCCGGGCGAGCACCTCCCGGACGGCGTCGGCGACGGCGCGCCACACCGCGGCCATGTCCTGCTCGGCGTGCCCCGGCGCGGGCCGGGCCACCTCGGTGGGCCGCCGGGCGACGGCCAGTTCGGCGCCGTCCCCGCCGTACCCCACCGCCTTGATCATCGTGGTGCCCGCGTCGACGCAGACGACCGTCATCGGCTCCCCCGTCCGTTGCGTAGTGGTCCCATCAGATGCGCGGTCCCATCAAAGCGCGCGCCGGTCAGGCGCGCCCGTGCGAGGCGCGCGAGCGGCGGGCGACCGAGTCGAGCGCCACGGCGAGCAGCAGGACGGCGCCGGTGACCATGAACCGGTAGGACGAGTCGAGGTTCAGCAGCGTCAGCCCGCTGGAGATCGACTGGATGACCAGGATGCCGAGCAGCGCCGCGAACGCGTTGCCGCGCCCGCCGAACAGGCTCGTCCCGCCGATCACGGCCGCCGCGATCGCGTTCAGGTTGACGTCGCCGCCGCCGCTGCTCTGGTTGGCCGCCGCGAGCCGCGCCGCCGCGAGGACGCCGCCGATCGCGGCGAGCGTGGTGCACATGACGAACGCGGAGGTGTAGACCGTCCGGACGTTGATCCCGGCGCGGCGCGCCGCCTCGACGTTGCCGCCGACCGCGTACACGGACTTGCCGTACTTCGTCCGGGACAGGACGTAGTGCGTCGCCAGCACGAGCACCAGGAACAGGACGAACATCCAGCCGACGCCGCGGTCGCGGTTCAGGTACCAGACCGCCACCGCGAGGCCGGCCAGCAGGGCGGCGCTGCGGAGGATCAGCGTGCGCTCCGTCGTCGCGGGCAGGCCCGCCCTGCGGCGCTGCGCGGCCCGGTTGTGGCCTGTCAGGTAGAGCGCGGCCGCGCCCGCGACCACCAGCGCGTACGCCAGCCACGGCGGGAGGAAGTCGAGCTGGGCGAATGTCACCAGCCGCGAGTCGAACGGCAGGTTGATCGAGCCCTTGGGGCCGAGGATCCACAGCTGGAGGCCGAGCCAGCCGAGCAGCCCGGCCAGGGTGATGACGAAGCTGGGCACGCCGAGCCGGTTGAACACCTGCGCATAGAACCAGCCGAGCACGACGGCCAGCACCACCGCCGCGGCGATCGCCAGCCAGGACGGCCAGCCGTGGTCGACGAACAGCACCGCGACCACGGCGGCGCTGAGCCCGCTGACCGAGCCCACCGACAGGTCGATCTGCCCGACCAGCAGCATGAACACGACGCCGAGCGCGATCACGCCGACCGGCACGCACTCCAGCGCCAGGTTGACCAGGTTGGCGCTGGACAGGAAGACCGGGTTGAGGATCTGCATCACGGTCCAGATCACGATCAGCCCGCCGACCACCGGCGCGACGCCGAGGTCGCCGCCGCGGACCCGGTCGGCGGCGCCCGCCAGCGCGGCGCGCACGCCCCGGTCGCCGGAGTCGCCCGGCAGCCCGGCCTTCGCCTCCGGCGGCGCCATGAGGTCACTCATCGCCCGCTCCCTTCCTCAGGCCGCCCGGTGCGACCCGCTCGGGCCGGTCGTCGGCCGGCTCCTGCGCTCCGGCGGCGTCCTCCGCACCGCCGACGGTGTCCTCCGCGTCCCCGGCGGCCTCGGGGCGGGCCTTGCCCGCGCGGCGGCTCACCACGTTGTCGGCCGCGCCGGTGATGGCGGCGACCAGTTCCTCGGCGGAGGTCGTCCGCGCGTCGAACACGCCGTTGTTGCGGCCGAGCCGCAGCACGGCCACGGTGTCGGCGACGGCCTGCACGTCCGCCATGTTGTGGCTGATCATGAGCACGCCGTGGCCGCGCTCCTTGAGCCGCTCGATCAGGTTGAGCACCTCGGCGGTCTGCGCGACGCCGAGCGCGGCGGTCGGCTCGTCCAGGATGATGACCTTGGGGTCGCCGAGCAGCGACCGGGCGATCGCTACCGTCTGGCGCTGGCCGCCCGACAGCGCCGCGACCGGCACCTCCACCGAGGGGATCTTCGCCGAGAGCTGGGTGAGCAGCTCCCGGGAGCGGACCTCCATCGCGACGTCGTCCAGGCGCAGCGCCCGCATCTCGCGGCCGAGGAACAGGTTCTCGATCACGTTGAGGTTCTCGCAGAGGGCGAGGTCCTGGAAGACGGTCGCGATGCCGAGCTGCTGCGCGGCGGCCGGGGTCGGGATGCTCACCTCCCGCGACTCGAAGGTGATGGTCCCCGCGTCCGGGGCGTGCACGCCGGACAGGACCTTCACCAGGGTGGACTTGCCGGCGCCGTTGTCGCCGACGAGGGCGACGACCTCGCCCGCGGCGACGTCCAGGTCGACGCCGGTGAGCGCGGCGACCGCGCCGAACGACTTGCTGACGCCGCGCAGCGACAGCAGCGAGCCCGCCGCGCCGGCCGGTGGAGTGGGCGATGGTGACATGACGAACCTTCGGGAGATCGCTACTTGAGGCCGAGCTTCGCGCAGGCCGCCGCGTACTCGGCCGTGCAGACCTTGTCGGTCTTGAGGGCGCCGTCCGGGCCGAGCAGGACCTTGCCGATGTTGTCCTGGGTCACCACGGTCGGGGTGAACAGCTCCGACGGCGTGCCGAACAGCGTCGTGTTGCCCTTCGGGCCCTCGCCCTGGACGAACTTGTACGCGGCGTTCGCGGCCGCCTCCGCGACGATCTTGATCGGCTTGGAGATCGTGTTGTACTGGTCGCCGGCGATGATCCGCTGGGCGGCGGCGAGCTCGGCGTCGTTGCCGGTGACGGGCGGGACGTCCACGCCGGCGGCCTTGAACGCGGCGACGGAGGCGCCCCCGGTGCCGTCGTTCGCGGCGACGACGCCCGCGATCTGGCCGCGGTACTTGCTGATCTGGCCGCTGACCCACTCCTGGGCCTTCGCGGGCTCCCAGCCGGGCGTGTCGTACTCGGCGAGCAGCTTGAAGCCACTCGGGTCGACGGCGCTGTGGATGCCCTTCTTGATGAGGTTCGCGGCGGCGTCCGTCGGCGAACCGTTGACCTCCAGGATGCCGCCCTTGGCCTTCTCCTGCTTGAGGTGGTCGACGAGCGACTGGCCGATCATCGCGCCGATCTTCTCGTTGTCGAACGAGACGTAGTAGTCGGCCTTGGCCGCCGGGATGGGGCGGTCGTAGGCGATCACCTTCACGTCCCGGGACTGCGCCATCCGGACGATCGACGCCGCCGCGGCCGAGTCGACCGGGTCGATCACGATGGCCTTGACGCCCTGGGCGAGCACCGAGCTCGCCTGCTGCTGCTGCTTGGAGGCGTCGGCGCCGGCGTTCTGGTAGAGCACCGAGCAGCCGCCGCACAGCTGCTTCATCTTGGCCTTGAACAGCGGGGCGTCGTAGAGCTCGTAGCGGGTCGAGGCGATGTCGGGCATGAGGAACGCGATCTTGGCGTTCTTCGCGTCGCCGCCACCGGACCCGGCGCTCTTGGAGGAGCACGCCGCGGCGGGCGCGAGCACGGCCAGCGCCGCGGCGGCCGCGGCGACCGTCCTGAGGGAGGGCTTCTTCACAGAGTTCTCCTCGGGGGTACGCCCGTGAAGGGGGCGATGGAGCCGATGCGGCGGCCGTGCGACCGGGCCGGCCGGCCGCCGCGGGGAGAACGTAACATTGCGAACGTTAGAAGTGTCAATACATGGGCGTTAACTAACAGAGATGATCGTGAACAGGGCTGGCCGGTGACCCGGTTAGCCCAGGTCACAGCTCAGCATCGATCCCGTAGGGGCCCTAGGCGCGCACGGGGCAGGGGATGTTAGTTATAACGTCCGTCGTTCACACGAGGTCAGCGGCGCGGGCGCGCGGCGACCTCGTGCTCGACCTTGTGCTGCGCCAGTTCGGCCAGGGCCGCGGGCGTCGCCCCGTCGTCGACGATGACCCGCTCGAAGTCGCTCAGCGGCGCGACCCGGTGCAGCGCGGTGCGGCCCAGCTTCGTGTGGTCCACCAGCAGGACGTTGCGGACGGCGCTGCGCAGCATGGCCCGCTTGACGACCACGACCCGCTGCTCCTGGTGGCCGGCGTTGCCGGCCGACACCGCCGAGGTCGACACGAAGCACAGGTCGACCTGCAGCGACTCGATCATCTCCACGCACGAGACGCCCATGAACGAGTTGTGCAGCGGGTCGTAGTCGCCGCCGAGCGCGATCAGCCGGATGCCCTGCACCGGGGCCAGCAGGTTCAGGCCGTCCAGGAAGTTGGTGACGACCGTCAGGGGGCCGAGGCCCGGCAGCCGCCGGGCGAGGGCGAGGGTGGTGGTCGAGTCGTCGAGCATGATCGCCATGCCGGGCTCGACCAGCTCCACCGCCCTGGCGGCGATGGCCTCCTTCTCCTCGCGCATCGTCTTGGCACGGTAGGCGACGCTGCTCTCGAAGACCCCGGACCGCTGCGCGGTCACCCCGCCGCGGTACTTGCGGACGACCCCCTGGCGCTCCAGCTCGTCGAGGTCGCGGTGGATCGTCATGAGGCTGACCCCGAAGCGCTCGGCGAGCTCCGCGGCCGTCCCCGACCCCGCGGCGAGCACCGCCTCGGCGATCGCGTCCTGCCGCTGCGCGGGCCCCCGCCGCTGCCGGTCGCTCATGCCCCGCTCCTCACGTCCGGACGCCAGGCCAGAAGTTAACATCAAGAATGTTAAGAGCTCAACTCACCGGGTCACCGAGCGCCGCCCCGGTCGCCGGCAGGCCCGCCGCGCGCCACGCCTTGAACCCGCCCACGATGTCGGTCGCGCGGGTCAGCCCGAGTTCGTGCAGGGACGCGGCGGCGAGGCTGGAGGTGTAGCCCTCCGAGCAGAACACGATGACGCGGACGTCGTGGCCGGTGGCCTGGGGCAGCCGGGCGTCCGAGGCCGGGTCGAGGCGCCACTCCAGGACGTTGCGCTCCACGATCAGCGCGCCCGGGATCTCGCCCTCCTCCGCGCGCTGGGCGGCCGGGCGGATGTCGACCAGCAGCGCGCCGTCGCGCGCCTCGGCGTGGGCCTGGTCGGGGCGGACGCGCGCGAGCCGGTCGCGCGCCGCGGCGAGGATCTCATCAATGGTGCGTGCCATGCACCAATCATGGCAGCTCAGGCGGTCAGCTGAGCCTCGGCCGAGGCGAGCACCTCCTGGATGCGCAGGCCGTGGGCGGCGTCCAGCGCCGGGCTCGTCCCGCTCCGGACGGCGGCGGCGAACTCGGCCACCATCGTGGCGAACGCGTCGTCGCCGAGCTGCGACCAGTCGAGCCGCGCGTGGCCGCCCCGCCCGTACACCTCGACGTGCGCGGGCGGGAGCTCCCCCATGCCCGCCATCGACACCGAGGCCTGGCTGATCGCGCCGCCCTCGTGCTCCAGCGTCAGCCCCAGCCAGCCGAGGGGGTCGCCGTGCGCGCGGACGCCGGCGACCCGGCCCAGCGCGGCGTCCAGCAGGTCGACGATGTGGGGGCCGAGGTCGAGCAGCGCCCCCTTCTCCAGCCGCCACGGGGTGGCGAAGGGTCCCCCGCTCAGCACGGACGACACGAACGAGCCGTAGCCGCCGAAGGGCTCAAGACCCCGCGTCCGGTCGAGGAAGTCGCGGGCGGCCCGCGAGTAGCGCAGCGTGAAGACCATCTGCGACACGACGCCCGCCTCGGCGACGGCCCCCGCGAGGCGGCGGGCGCCGTCCAGGTCCATGGCGAGGGGCTTCTCCAGCAGGACGGCCTTGCCCGCGCGGGCGGCGCGGGCGGCGAGGTCGGCCTGGACGTCCGGCGGGACGGAGAACGCGACGGCCTCGCAGGCGTCGAACAGGTCCTCGATCCGCTCGAACGACGGGGCGCCGTGCTCGCCGGCCAGCGCGGCGGACGCCTCCGGCCGCCGCGCCCACACGCCCGCGAGCCGGGTGGCCGGGCCCGCCGCCAGCGCGGGCGCGTGCACCATCCCCGCCCAGGGTCCCGCTCCGACCAGCCCCACCGCCACGGAATCGCTCATGGGACAAACCTAGACGATCTACCAGCTTCCCGGCGCAGGCCGGAGGCGGGCCGGGTGCCGCGGCCGTCAGCCGAGCTGGACGCCGAAGAACAGCGCGAGGAGGGCGCCGAGCGCGCCGAGCGCGCCCCAGACGGCGAGTCCGGCCTTGGAGGTGGCGCGCATGTGCAGGAACGCGGCCACCCCGGACAGCAGGACGAAGACGAGCTTCACCTCCAGGGTGCGCTGCGCGGGGCCGCCCAGGTCGCCGGCGGTGATGTTCCAGATGCCGGTGAGGACGAGGACGGCGAACGCGGGCCAGGCGATCGCGTTGAACCGGCGTGCGGCGGCCTTGGTCACGCCCTCGTAGCCGCGCAGCGCGGGTACGAGGGCGCCGAGCGTGATCTGCCCGCCGACCCAGATCGTCGCGGCGAGGACGTGCAGGAAGATCCGCAGGTCGGCGAGGGTGACGGCGAGCACGAGGTCCTCCGGGGGCAGGCGGGGCGGTGGTCGGAAGGGTTGCCCTCGGACGTTACCGCCCGCCCTCGCGGAGTCCGGCACCGCCCCGGGTCTGTCAGGCCCGCTCCCACCCGCGGCGGGGCCGGTGCATGCCGAGCTGCTCGTCGCGGCTGCGGTAGACGATGTAGGGGCGGGTCAGGTAGCCGATCGGTGCGGTGAGCATGTGCACCAGCCTGGTGAACGGCCAGATGCCGAACAGGACGAGCGCGCTGATCGCGTGGAGCTGGAACAGGATCGGCACGCCGGTCATCAGCGCGGGGTCGGGCCGCAGGTAGAAGATCGACCGGAACCAGGGGGAGACCGTCTCCCGGTAGTCGTAGCCGCCGCCGATGATGTTCGCGACGACGGTCGCGGACAGGCCGAGGAGGATGGTCAGCGCGAGGACGGCGTACATGAGCTTGTCGTTGCGGGTCGTGGCGGAGAACACCGGCCCGACCGTGCGGCGGCGGTAGATCAGGATCGCCAGTCCGGCCAGCGTGCAGAAGCCGGCGATGGTGCCGAGCACCACGGCCACGATGTGGTACATGTCCTCGGTCACGCCGGCGGCCCGCGTCCAGCTGTCGGGGATCAGCAGCCCGCCGACGTGGCCGAGCGCGACGACGAGGATGCCGAAGTGGAACAGCGGGCTGCCGATCCGCAGCAGCCGCCGCTCGTAGAGCTGGGACGAGCGGGTCGTCCAGCCGAACTTGTCGTAGCGGTAGCGCCAGATGTGCCCGAGGACGAACACCGCCACGGCGACGTAGGGCAGGGCGACCCAGAGCAGGATGCCGCCGACGCCGGGTTCGCCGCCGCTCTCGGCGGCGAGGACGGGCAGGTCGCTGGTCATGAGCGGGCTCCAAGGACGGGATCGGGCAGGAAGACGGGCCCCATGGCGGTCGCGTCGGCGCCGTAGGGGGCGAGGCCGACCTCCTCTTCCGGCGGGCCTTCGGCGATGAGCCGGGCGACGGCCTCCTCGGTCCGCCCGGTCAGCGGCGGCAGCGTGGCCGCGACGGCGTCCAGGACGTCCTTCCACGGCGAGCCGGACTCGGTGAGGGACAGGCGCAGGAGCTCCAGGCCGGCGCGGTGCTCCAGGAGCAGCCGGCGGCCCTGGGCGAGGTCGCCGGTGGCGGCGAACTCCAGCACGACGGACAGGTGGTCGGGCAGCTCGCCCTCGTCCAGGTCGAGCCCGGCCGCCTGGTACGCCTGCTTGAACCGCACCAGGGCCATGCCGCGCTTGCGGGTGTCGCCGTAGGCGTAGTACGTGAGGTACAGGCAGCAGCGTTTGCGGTGGTCGAACGTGGCGACGTAGTCGGCCGCCAGCTCGCGCGGCGGGGTCGCGTCCAGATGGTCGAGGAAGCGGCCCAGCGGCTCCGCGACGGGCGCGGGCAGGCCCGCCACGGCCCGGCGCAGCAGCGGCCGCCGCCCGAGCAGCTCCTCGTCGGGGTAGCCGAGCAGCAGCGAGGCCGCCTGCCAGGCGGTGGCCAGCTCGGCATCGCTGAGGCCGGATTTGCTCGCGGGTCTGATCTTCACGGCTTGGGCTCCGTTTCCGCGTCGCCCGAGTCCGCGGGCGGGTTGCCGCCGTCCGGGCCCGGGCCCTCGTCCTTGCGGGCGGGGAACAGCCCGGCCGGGGCGCCCTTGCCGTCCCAGTTCAGCAGGTTGACGCGCTTGTGCTTGTCGGCGGGGTCGACCGGGTTGTCGGAGGTCTGCCGCTCCCTGAGCATGTGGAAGTTCTCCACCGCGATGGGGCTGGGACCGCCGGACGCCTCGCCGAACGGCCCGGAGCCGCCGCCCATGCCGGCCCCGCCCATGCCCGGCCCGCCCTCGTAGTCGAGGGCGCACTCGGTCGCCAGTTCCTCCAGGCCGTGGGCCTGCTCGGCGTGCGCGGTGGGGATCACGTACCGCTCGTCGTACTTGGCCAGCGCCAGCAGCCGGTACATGTCGTACATCGCCTCCCCCGACATCCCGACCCCCTGGGGGATCGTCTCGTCGGGCTCGCGGCCGAGGTTGATGTCGCGCATGTAGGACCGCATCGCGGCCAGCCGCCGCAGCACGGCGTCCACCGGGGCGGTGTCCCCGGCGGTGAACAGTTCGGCGAGGTACTCGACCGGAATGCGCAGCGCGTCGATCGCGGCGAACAGGTTCCCCTTGTCCTCGGCGTCGTGGCCGGTGTCGCGGACGACGTCCACGACCGGCGACAGCGGCGGGATGTACCAGACCATCGGCATCGTCCGGTACTCCGGGTGCAGCGGCAGCGCCACCTTGTAGGTGTTGATCAGGGCGTGGATCGGGGAGCGCTGCGCGGCCTCGATCCAGTCGGCCGGGATGCCGTCGCGCTCGGCCGCCGCCACGACCTCCGGGTCGTTCGGGTCCAGGAACACCTGCCGCTGCGCCTCGTAGAGGCCGGTGTCGTCCGGGGTGGACGCGGCCTCCAGCACCCTGTCGGCGTCGTAGAGGACCAGGCCGATGTAGCGGAGCCGCCCCACGCAGGTCTCCGAGCAGACGGTGGGGATGCCGACCTCGATGCGCGGGAAGCAGAACGTGCACTTCTCGGCCTTGCCGGTGCGGTGGTTGAAGTACACCTTCTTGTACGGGCAGCCCGACACGCACATCCGCCAGCCGCGGCAGCGGTCCTGGTCGACCAGGACGATGCCGTCCTCGGTGCGCTTGTAGATCGCGCCGGACGGGCAGGACGCCGCGCAGCTGGGGTTGAGGCAGTGCTCGCAGATCCGCGGCAGGTAGAACATGAAGGTCTTGTCGAACTCCATCTTCACCTTGTCGGAGATCTCCTTGAGCAGGACGTCCTTGTCGCCGTGCTCGATCGAACCGCCGAGGTCGTCGTCCCAGTTCGCCGACCAGGAGACCTTCATGTCCTCGCCCGACAGCAGCGACTTCGGCCGCGCGACCGGCGTGTGCTCCTGCAGGGGCGCGTTGGTGAGGGTCTCGTAGTCGTAGGTCCAGGGCTCGTAGTAGTCGTCGATCCCGGGCAGCTTGGGGTTGGAGAAGATCGTCAGGAGCTTGCGGAGCCGGCCGCCGCCCTTGAGGGCGAGCCGGCCGCGCCGGTTCAGCGTCCAGCCGCCGCGCCAGCGCTCCTGGTCCTCGTACCGCCGGGGGTAGCCCTGCCCGGGCCGGGTCTCGACGTTGTTGAACCACACGTACTCGACGCCGCTGCGGTTCGTCCACGCCTGCTTGCAGGTGACCGAGCAGGTGTGGCACCCGATGCACTTGTCGAGGTTCATCACCATCGACATCTGCGCCATGACCCGCATCAGTACTGCACCTCCTGGGAACGGCGGCGGATGACCGTGACCTCGTCGCGCTGGTTGCCGGTCGGGCCGAGGTAGTTGAACGCGAACGACAGCTGCGCGTAGCCGCCGATGAGATGGCTCGGCTTGATCAGCAGCCGGGTGAGCGAGTTGTGGATGCCGCCGCGGCGCCCGGAGGTCTCCGAGCGCGGGACGTCGATCAGCTTGTCCTGCGCGTGGTACATGTACACCGTGCCCTCCGGCATCCGGTGCGACACGATCGCCCGGGCGACGACGACGCCGTTGCGGTTCACCGCCTCGATCCAGTCGTTGTCGCGCACGCCGATCTTCGCGGCGTCCACCCCGCTCATCCAGATCACCGGGCCGCCGCGCGACAGCGACAGCATGAACAGGTTGTCCTGGTACTCGGAGTGGATCGACCACTTGTTGTGCGGGGTGAGGTACCGGACGGTCAGCCCCAGCTCGCCGGTCTCGCCGAGCTCGGGCTCGCCGAACAGGGCGGACATGTTGAGCGGCGGCCGGAACGTCGGCAGCTGCTCGCCCAGCTCGGCCATCCAGTCGTGGTCGAGGTAGAAGTGCTGCCGCCCGGTCAGGGTGTGCCACGGCTTGAGCCGCTCCACGTTGATCGTGAACGGCGAGTACCGGCGCCCGCCGGCCTCCGACCCCGACCACTCCGGGGAGGTGATGACGGGGACGGGACGCGCCTGGGTGTCGGCGAACGTGATCTGCTTGCCCTCGTGCTCGGCGGCCAGATCGGCCAGGCGCTGCCCGGTGCGCCTCTCCACCGCCCGGAAGCCCTGGGTGGCCAGGTGCCCGTTCGTGGTCCCGGACATCGCCAGGATCGCCTCGCAGGCGTGCACGTCCCGCCGCAGCGACGGGCGCCCGTCCGCCGGGCCGCCCCGCACCACGCCGTTCTTGTGCTTCAGGTACTGGACCGCGCCCTCCATGTCGAAGGTGACGCCCTTGGTCGTCGCGCCGAGCCGCTCGGCGAGCGGGCCGAGCGCGGTCATCTTCGCGGCGACGGCCGGGTAGTCGCGCTCCACCGTCACCAGCTTCGGCATCGTCACGCCGGGGATGGGCTCGCATTCGCCCTCGGCCCAGTCGGCGACGCGCCCGTGGGGGGTGGCCATCTCGTCGGGGGTGTCGTGCAGCAGCGGCACGGCGACGACGTCCTTGCGGACGCCCAGATGCCGCTCGGCGAGCCGGCTGAACTGGACGGCGATGTCCTGGAAGGCACGCCAGTCGCTCCGGGTCTGCCACGGCGGCGCGATCGCCGGGTTGAACGAGTGCACGAACGGGTGCATGTCGGTGGTGTTGAGGTCGTGCTTCTCGTACCAGGTCGCGGCCGGCAGCACGATGTCGGAGTAGACCGTGGTGCTGGTCATCCGGAAGTCCAGCGACAGCAGCAGGTCCAGCTTCCCGGCCGGGGCCTCGTCCCGCCAGACGACCTCCTTGGGGCGCTCGTCCGGCGGCGTCTCCTCCGCCCGTACGGCGTCGGCGGCGCCGAGCAGGTGCTTGAGGAAGTACTCGTTGCCCTTGGCGGACGAGCCCAGCAGGTTGGACCGCCACACGGTCAGGACGCGGGGGAAGTTCTCGGGGGCGTCGGGGTCCTGGCAGGCGAACTTCAGCCGGCCGGCCTTCAGCTCGTCCACGATGTGCTCGCCGGCCTGCCTCCCCGCGGCCTCCGCCTCGTCGGCGAGGGTGAGCGGGTTGCGGTCGAAGGTCGGGTAGGACGGCATCCAGCCCAGCCGCGCCGCCTTCGCGATCACGTCGGCCGTGGACCGTCCGGCGAGCTGCCCGCCGCCCGTCGCCGCCGAGAGCGTGCCCGCGTCGAACTGGTCGTAGCGGAACTGGTCGGAATGCAGGTACCAGAAGGCGGTGCCGATCATCTGGCGGGGCGGGCGGGACCAGTCCAGCCCGAACGCCAGCTGCGCCCACCCGGTCACCGGGCGGCACTTCTCCTGGCCGACGTAGTGCGCCCAGCCGCCGCCGTTCACGCCCTGCCCGCCGGTCAGCGTGGTCAGCGCGAGGAACGTCCGGTAGATGGTGTCGGAGTGGAACCAGTGGTTGGTGCCCGCGCCCATGATGATCATCGACCGGCCGCGGGACTCCTCGGCGTTCGCCGCGTACTCGCGCCCGATCCGCTCGGCCGCCTGCGCGGGGACGCCGGTGATGGTCTCCTGCCAGGCCGGCGTGCCCGGCTCGGACGCGTCGTCGTACCCGGACGGCCAGGAGCCGGGCAGGCCGCCCCGCCCGACCCCGTACTGGGCGAGGAGCAGGTCGTAGACGGTGGTGACGAGGTGGCCGCCGACGTCCCGGACCGGCACGCCCCTGCGGAGCGTCCCCGGCGCGCCGTCGATGCCGTCGAACCGGGCGAGCTCGATCTCGACGGCCTCGCCGCCCTCGACCGACAGCAGCGGGTCGGCGTCGCCCAGGTCCAGGTTCCACTTGCCCACGCCGGCGTCGCCGTACCGGAAGCCGAGCGACCCGTTCGGCACCAGCGGATGGCCGGTGTTCGCGTCCAGGATCACGGTCTTGAACGCGGCGTGCTCTGACTCGGCCTCGGCGCCCGGCAGGTCGGCCGCGGTGAGGAACTTGCCCGGGACGCAGACGCCGTCGCGCTCCTCCAGCCGCACGAGGAACGGCAGGTCGCTGTAGCGCTTGACGTAGTCGGCGAAGTACGGCGCCTGCCGGTCGACGAAGAACTCCTTGAGGATGACGTGCCCCATGGCCATCGCAAGGGCGCCGTCGGTGCCGGGCTGGGCCGCCAGCCACTCGTCGGCGAACTTGACGTTGTCGGCGTAGTCCGGGGAGACCGCCACGACCTTCTGGCCCCGGTAGCGGGCCTCGGTCATCCAGTGCGCGTCCGGCGTCCGCGTCACCGGCACGTTGGAGCCCCACATGATCAGGTAACCGGCGTCCCACCAGTCGCCCGACTCGGGCACGTCGGTCTGGTCGCCGAACACCTGCGGGGACGCCACCGGGAGGTCGGCGTACCAGTCGTAGAACGACAGCATCGTCCCGCCGATCAGCGACACGAACCGGGCGCCCGACGCGTGCGACACCATCGACATCGCCGGGATCGGGGAGAACCCGGCGACCCGGTCCGGGCCGTACTCGGCGATCGTGTGGACGTGCGCGGCGGCGATCATCTCGGTCGCCTCGTCCCACGACGCCCGCACCAGCCCGCCGCGGCCCCGCGCGCCCTTGTAGACCCGGCTCTTCTCCGGATCGGACACGATCTCGCGCCACGCCTCCACCGGATCGCCCGTCCGCGCCCTGGCCTCCCGGTACATCTCCAGCAGGACCCCGCGCACGTACGGGTAGCGCACGCGCGTCGGCGAGTAGGTGTACCAGGAGAACGACGCGCCCCGCGGGCAGCCGCGCGGCTCGTACTCGGGGCGGTCCGGGCCCACCGACGGGTAGTCGGTCTGCTGCGCCTCCCAGGTGATGATGCCGTCCTTGACGTACACCTTCCAGGAGCAGGACCCGGTGCAGTTCACCCCGTGCGTGGAGCGCACGACCTTGTCGTGCGACCAGCGGTCCCGGTAGAACGCGTCCGCCTGCCGCCCGCCCTTCTTGGTCATGGTCCGCAGATCCGGTGAGACCTGCGCGCGGGTGAAGTACCGCCGCGTGCTCACCAGTGCGTCTTCCAGCGGGCCGTCCAGTCCGGGCCGGCCATCGGTCGAGCTCAACTCTGCTTCCCTTCCCTATGCGGCTTGGCGGCTCTGCACCGCGCGGCGCACGACCGTGGCGGTGAACACCGCCGCGGCCGCGGCCACGAGCGCGAGCGCCACGAGTCCTGCGGCGTACGAGCCGTAGCTTCCGTAGACGAAGCCCATCACCAGCGGCGGGACGAACCCGCCCAGGCCGCCCGCGGCGCCGACGACGCCGGTGACCGCGCCGACCTTGCTCACCGGGGTGAGCTGCGCGACCAGCGCGAACGTCGCGCCGCTGCCGGCGCCGAGCGCGGCGGCCATGGCGAGGAACGCGATCGTCCCGAGCGGCATCAGCGGGGGCGCGGACGCCTGCGCCGCCGCGCCCGCCACCGTCACGGCGAGGGCCGCGGTCATCACCCGGGCCGCGCCGATCCGGTCCGACAGCCATCCGCCGATCGGGCGCATCACGACGGCGAGCAGGACGAAGCCCGCCATCCGGTTCGCGGCGTCCGCCTGCGACAGCCCGTACTCGGTCTTCAGATATGTGGGCAGATACACCGAAAACGCAACATAGCCCCCGAAGGCCACCGCGTACAGGGCCGACATCTGCCAGGTCACGCCCATCCGGGCCGTCGCGACCAGCCGCTTGGCGAGCGGCTCGGTCGGCGCGGTGCGCCCCGGGGCCTCCCGCAGGACGAGCCACGCGGCCGCCGCGTACACGGCGAGCAGCACGGCCATCACCACGAACGGGAACTCCATCCCGTACCGGTCGACCTCCTTGACGGTCGTCAGCGCGCTGATCGCGGTACCGCCCATCCCGGCGCCGAAGATCCCGACCGCCAGCCCGCGCCGCTGCGGCGGGAACCAGGCGTTCACGAACGGTACGCCGACCGCGAACGTCGTGCCGGCGATGCCGAGGAAGAACCCGCCCACCAGCAGCGACGCCAGCGACGAGGTCCCGGCCAGGCCCAGGTAGAGGACGGGCACGATGGTGAACAGCGAGACCGCCGGGAACATCACCCGCCCGCCGAACCGGTCGGTCAGCGCGCCGACCGGGATCCGCCCCAGGGAGCCCACGACCACGGGCACCGCCACGAGCAGCGACTGCTCGAACGACGACAGGTCCAACGAATCCTTGAACCGCGGGCCGAGGGGGCTCAGCAGCGCCCACGCCCAGAAGTTGACCGCGAACCCGATCGTGGCCATGACCAGCATGACCATGGGGCGTCCGCCGTCACCGCCCGCCCCGGTCTCCGCGGGGCCGGCCTCCGCCGCCCGCCGTGTCCCACTCACCGTGTCCCCTGCCTCCGTCAGCCCGATTTCGGGGGGCCTTCCCCATACGTCACGCGGATAACCGTGATCGGTTTCCGCCGCTTCACCCTCGTGGAGCGCGGTGACGCGCGGTAGGGACCTTGGTCCCGACGAAGGCCCCGCGAGGACGCGGGAGCCCGGCGACCGGCGGCGCGCGCGATGACCTACCGTTGTCACCGTGACCGACCATCGTGAGCACGGCGAACTGGTGGAGGCGCTGCGGGCGGCCGGGGTCGGCGGGGTGGACGACTCGGCGCTCGCGCGCTCCATGTACTCCTCGGACGCCTCGCTGTACCGGGTGCCCCCGAAGGTCGTGGTGACGCCCCGTGAGGCCGGCGAACTGCCGGCCGTGCTGGCGGTCTGCCGGGACGCCGGGGTACCGCTCACGATGCGGGGCGCCGGGACGTCCATCGCGGGGAACGCGGTCGGGCCGGGGGTCGTCGTCGACGTGAGCCGGCACCTGAACCGGGTGCTGGAGATCGACCCCGAGGCGGGCACGGCGCTGGTCGAGCCCGGCATCGTGCAGGCGGACCTGCACCGGGAAGCGGCCGGGCACGGGCTCCGGTTCGGGCCCGATCCCTCGACCCGGACGCGGGCCACGCTCGGCGGGATGATCGGCAACAACGCGTGCGGGTCGCGGGCGCTCGGCTACGGGCGGACGAGCGACAACGTGCTCGGCCTCGACGTCGTCACCGGATCCGGGGAGCGGCTCCGGCTGGGCGACGTGCCGGGGGCGCGCGCGGACAGCGTGCTGCTGGAGCGGCTGCGCGGCCTGGTGGGCGAGAACCTGGCCCTCGTCCGGACGGAGTTCGGGCGGTTCGGGCGGCAGGTCTCCGGATACTCCCTGGAGCACCTCCTGCCGGAGAGGGGGTTCGACGTCGCCCGGGCGCTGGTGGGCAGCGAGGGGACGCTCGCGCTGACGCTCGCGGCGCGGGTGCGGATGGTCCGGGAGCCCGCGCACCGGGCGCTGGTGGTGCTCGGGTACGGGTCGATGGCCGAGGCGGCCGACGCCGTCCCGGCGATCCTGCCGCACGGCCCGGTCGCGTGCGAGGGCCTGGACTCGCGGATCGTGAACGTCGTGCGGGAGCGGCGGGGCGCGGGCGCGGTCCCGCCGCTGCCGTCCGGCTCCGGCTGGCTGCTGGTGGAGCTGGCCGGGCCCGAGGCCGGGGCGCTGCGCTCCACGGCCCGCGAGATCGTCGCCGCGTCCGGCTGCGCCGACTCGGCGCTCGTCGAGGACATGGCGCTGGCCGACGCGCTGTGGCGGATCCGCGAGGACGGCTCCGGGCTCGTCGCGCGCACGCCCGCCGGCGAGCAGGCCCACGCCGGGTGGGAGGACGCGGCCGTCCTGCCCGAGCGTCTCGGCGCCTACCTGCGGGAGTTCGAGGCGCTCCTGGCCGGCTACGACCTGTTCGGCGTCCCGTACGGGCACTTCGGCGACGGGTGCATCCACGTCCGGATCGACTTCCCGTTCGGGCGGGCCGACGGGACGCGCGTCTTCCGCGACTTCCTGAACGACGCGGCCTCGCTGGCGGCCCGGCACGGCGGCACCATGTCCGGCGAGCACGGCGACGGGCGGGCGCGCAGCGAACTGCTGCCGCACATGTACTCGGCCGAGGCGCTGGCGCTGTGCTCGGCCGTCAAGGACGTCTTCGACCCCGACGACCTGCTCAACCCCGGCATCATCGTCCGTCCGGCGGCCGTGGACGCCGATCTGCGCGCCGTGCGGACGATCCCGCTGGACCGGGGCCTCGCTCTCGCCTACCGGGACGACCGCGGCGACCTGTCCCGGGCGGTGCACCGCTGCACCGGCGTGGGCAAGTGCCGCGCCGACAACACCGGCGCGGGCGGCGTGATGTGCCCGTCCTACCTCGCGACCCGCGAGGAGAAGGACTCCACGCGCGGGCGGGCCCGGGTCCTGCAGGAGGTCGTCAGCGGCAAGCTCGGACCGGACGGCTGGCGCTCCGAGGCCCTGCACGACGTCCTCGACCTGTGCCTGGCGTGCAAGGGCTGCGCCTCCGACTGCCCGACCGGCGTCGACATGGCCTCCTACAAGGCGGAGGCGCTGCACCGGCGGTACCGGGGGCGGATCCGGCCGCGCTCCCACTACGCGCTCGGCCTGCTCCCCCGGTGGACGCGGCTCGCCGCCCGGGCGCCCGCGACGATCAAGGCGGTGAACGCGGCGCTGCGGTCGCGGGCGCTGAGGCCGCTGCTCGCCTGGGGCGCCGGCATCGACCGGCGGCGGACGCTCCCCGCGCTCGCGCCCGTGACGTTCCGGCGCTGGTTCGCCTCCCACCGCAGCCCCGAGGGGCGCAACGGCGACGTCGTCCTGTTCGTGGACAGCTTCACCGACGCCTTCTCCCCGGAGGTCGGCCGGGCGACCGTGCGGGTGCTGGAGCACGCCGGGTACCGCGTCACGGTGACCGAGCGCCCCGTGTGCTGCGGGATCACGTGGATCTCGACCGGGCAGCTGGACGGCGCGCGGGCGCAGGCGCGGCGCACCGTGCGGGCGCTGCTCCCCCACGTCCGGCGCGGCGCCAGGGTCGTCGGCATGGAGCCGTCCTGCACCGGGGTGCTGCGGTCCGACGCCGAGGAGCTGCTGAGAGGGGTGGACGCGGCCGCCGCGCGCGAGGTGGCCGCCGCGACCCGCACCCTGGCCGAGCTGCTCGCCGAGACCCCGGACTGGACGCCGCCCGACCTGTCCGGCGTCACCGGGATCGCGCAGCCGCACTGCCACCACCACGCCGTCATGGGCTGGGCGAAGGACGCCGACCTGCTGAGGGAGGCGGGCGCCGACGTCGAACGCCTCGGCAACTGCTGCGGGCTGGCCGGCAACTTCGGCGTCGAGCAGGGGCACCACGAGGTGTCGGTCGCCGTCGCCGAGCAGCAGCTGCTCCCGGCCGTCCGCAGGACCGGGGACGACGGCGTGGTCCTGGCCGACGGGTTCAGCTGCCGCACGCAGCTGCGCGAGCTGGCGCACCGCGACGGCGAGCACCTCGCCCAGCTCCTGGCCCGCCGCCTGCCGGAGCGCTGACCGCCCGGCGCGCCCGGCCGTCCGGTCGGCCTAACCGCCCAGGGTGCGCGACAGGGTCAGGGCGGCGGTGTGGACGGCCGGGGCGACCGCGGCGAGCCGCATCCGGGTCGCCCAGCCCGACACCGACAGGGCGCCGAGGACCAGGCCCTCAGGGCCGAGGACGGGGCTGGCGGCGCAGACGATCCCGCGGCCCGACTCCTCCCGGTCGTAGGCGACGCCCTCGCGCCGGATCGTCTCCAGCTCCCGGGCGAGCAGCCCCGGCGCGGTCACGCTGCGCTCGCTCGCCTTGGCGAGATCGGACTCCAGCACGCGCTTCACCACGTCCGGCGGAGAGAACGCGAGGATCGCCTTGCCCACCCCGGTCACGTGCGCGGGCAGCCGCCCGCCCACCTGCGACGGCAGCCGCGGCCCGCCGGAGGAGCCGAGGATCTCCACGTAGACGACCTCGCGGCCTTCCAGCACCGCGAGGTGGACGGTCTGGCGGGTCGCCTCCCGCAGGTCCGACATGTACGGGACGGCGGCGTCCCGCAGCACCCGCTGGCGCGGCACCCGCTGCCCGATCTCGAACAGCCGCAGCCCGAGCCGCACCCGCGTGCCGCGGCGCTCCAGCAGCCCGGCGTCCACCAGGTCGAGGGCGATGCGGTGCGCGGTCGACTTCGGCAGGCCGCTGCGGCGGGCGAGCTCGGCGGCGCCGAGGCCGTCGTCCTCCGGCCGGAACGCCGACAGCACCGCGACGACGCGGCGCAGGAAGCTCTCCTCGGACGGGACGGGCGGCATGGAAGAAGTGTCCCACCACGCGGGACGGGCGCGTTGCCCGCGGTGCCCCCGGCGGGAGAGGCTCGGCCTGCCCATACGACGAAAGGACGGCCCCATGGACCCGGGTTCCGTGGAGAAGGCCGCGGCCGCGCTGCTCGACGCGTACGCCACCGGCACTCCCATCTCGCCGCTGACGAAGGACCATCCGGACATGTCGGTGGCCGACGCCTACGCGGTCCAGCTCGCCCAGGTCGAGGCGTGGAAGGCCGCCGGCGCGCGGATCAAGGGCCACAAGGTCGGGCTGACCTCGGCCGCGATGCAGCGCCAGATGGGCGTGGACCAGCCGGACTTCGGCGTCCTGCTGGACACGATGTTCCTGCCGGAGAGCGCCCCCATCGACACCGGCCGCTTCCTGCAGCCCCGGATCGAGCCGGAGATCGCGTTCGTGCTGGGCCGCCCGCTGGCGGGGCCCGGCGCCACCGCGGCCGACGCGGTCGCGGCCGTCGAGTACGTGCTGCCCGCGCTGGAGGTCATCGACTCCCGCATCGCGGACTGGAAGATCACTCTCCCGGACACGATCGCGGACAACGCCTCCAGCGGCGGCGTCGTGCTCGGCACCCGCCCGGTCCGGCTGGACGACCAGGACCTCTCGCTGATGGGCTGCCTGCTGCGGCGCGACGGCGACCTCATCGACACCGGCGCGGGCGGCGCGGTCCTCGGGTCGCCGATCAACGCGCTGGTCTGGCTGGCCAACGTCCTCGGCGAGCGCGGCGTGAGCCTGGAGGCCGGGCACGTGGTGCTGCCCGGCTCGATCACCGCGGCCGTGCCGGTCGCACCCGGAGAGACATTGACGGCGACGTTCGCCGGGATCGGTTCCGTTACCGCCCGGTTTGGAAGGGAGGGGCTGAAATGAGCGAAGCGTCCCGGGGGGCGCGGGGGGTCGCCCCCTCGCAGGGAACAGGGAGCAAGTTGACGGCGGCGATCGTCGGGCCGGGGAACATCGGCACCGACCTGCTGGTCAAGCTCCAGCGCAGCGAGCTGATCGACGTCCACTCGATGGTCGGGGTGGTGCCGGAGTCCGACGGCCTGGAGCGCGCCCGCAAGATGGGCGTCCCGGCGTCGGCGGAGGGCGTGGACTGGCTGCTGAAGCAGCCCACGCTGCCCGACATCGTGTTCGAGGCGACGTCGGCGAAGGCGCACCTGGCCAACGCGCCCCGCTACGAGGAGGCGGGGATCACGGCGATCGACCTCACGCCGGCCGCGACGGGCCCCCTCGTGTGCCCGCCGGTGAACCTGGACTCGCTCTCGGACGCCCCCAACCTCAACATGATCACCTGCGGCGGGCAGGCGACGATCCCGATCGTGCACGCGGTGTCGTCGGTGGTGCCGGTGCCGTACGCGGAGATCGTCGCGTCGATCGCGTCCCGGTCGGCCGGTCCCGGCACCCGCGCGAACATCGACGAGTTCACCGAGACCACGGCCCGCGCGATCGAGCAGGTCGGCGGCGCCGGGCGGGGCAAGGCGATCATCATCCTGAACCCGGTGGACCCGCCGATGATCATGCGGGACACGGTGTTCTGCGCGATCCCCTCCGACGCCGACACCAAGGCGATCGCGGAGTCGATCGAGAAGATGGTCGCGGAGGTCGCCACCTACGTCCCCGGCTACACGCTGCGGGCCGAGCCGCAGTTCGACGAGCCCCGCGACATCTGGAACGGGATGGCCCGCGTCGCGGTGTTCCTGGAGGTCCGCGGCAACGGCGACTACCTGCCGCCGTGGGCCGGCAACCTCGACATCATGACCGCGGCCGCCGCCAGGGTCGGCGAGCAGCTCGCGCGCAGGAAGGCCTCCTCATGAGCGATGTGAACCAGGTGAGCGACGTCAGCGAGAAGATCCGGATCACCGACTCGACGCTGCGGGACGGCAGCCACGCGATGGCGCACCGCTTCACCGAGGAGCAGGTCCGCGGCGTCGTGCACGCCCTGGACGCCGCGGGCGTCGAGGTCATCGAGGTCACCCACGGCGACGGCCTCGGCGGGTCGTCCTTCAACTACGGCTTCTCGCTGGAGGACGACGTCAAGCTCGTCGCCGCCGCCGTGGACGAGGCGACCCGGGCCAAGATCGCCGTCCTGCTGCTGCCGGGGCTCGGCACGGTCAACGACCTGAAGATGGCGCACGACGCGGGCGCGTCCGTCGCCCGGGTCGCCACGCACTGCACCGAGGCCGACGTGTCGCTGCAGCACTTCGCCGCCGCCCGCGACCTCGGCATGGAGACCGTCGGGTTCCTCATGCTGTCGCACCGGGTGGGCCCGCAGGAGCTGGCGCGGCAGGCCCGGATCATGGTGGACGGCGGCGCGCAGTGCGTCTACGTCGTCGACTCCGCCGGCGCCCTCGTCCTCGGCGAGGCGCAGGAGCGGATCAGCGCGCTGGTCAAGGAGATCGGGCACGAGGCGCAGGTCGGCTTCCACGGCCACCAGAACCTCTCGCTCGGCGTCGCCAACTCCGTCCTGGCGCAGCAGAACGGCGCGCGGCAGATCGACGGGGCGCTGTGCGCGCTCGGTGCGGGCGCGGGCAACTCCCCCACCGAGGTGCTGGTCGCGACGTTCGAGCGGCTCGGCGTCCCGACCGGCGTGGACGTGCAGGGCGCGATGGCGGCTGCGGACGACGTGGTGAAGCCGTTCCTGCACCGGCTGCCGTTCGCCGACCGGGGCGCGATCACGCAGGGGTACGCGGGCGTGTACTCCAGCTTCCTGCTGCACGCCGAGCGGGCCGCCGAGCGCTACGGCGTCCCGGCGCACGAGATCCTGCAGAAGGTCGGCGAGGCCGGCTACGTGGGCGGCCAGGAGGACATGATCATCGACGTGGCGCTCCAGCTCGCCGCCGAGCGGGACCGCAAGGCCTAGCGCGGGTCATACCGCGAGGGGGCTGCGGTCAAGGTCGTCCAGCAGGGCGCGGGGGTCGTCGTAGACGGCCGCCGCGCCCGCCTCCTCCAGCTCGGCGCGGCTCCAGCCGCCGGTGAGCACGCACACGCACGGCATGCCCGCGCGCCGGGCCGCCTCGACGTCCCAGCGGGTGTCGCCGACGAACACGGCCTTCGCGGCGGGCACCCCGGCGCGCTCCAGGGCGAGCTGGACGAGGTCGGGCGCCGGCTTGGTCGCCTCCACCTCCGAGCCGGAGGTGGCCTCGTCGATCGCGTCGTCGGCGTCCAGCGCCGCCCGCAGCGCCTTCAGCTCGGGCGCGGCCGCGGAGCTGGCCAGCACGACGCGGCTTCCCCGCCCGGCGCAGGCCCGCAGCAGGTCGGCGGCGCCGTCGAACGCCCGCAGCCGCGACCAGTACTGCGCGTACAGGGCCGTGTGCGCGGTGCGGATGGCGTCGTCGGCGTCCGGGTCCCGGTCCTCCGGGAGCAGGTGGTCGAGCAGCTTGTCCGAGCCCATGCCGATCGCCCGGTGCACGTCCGCCATGGGGACGGTGTGCCCGTGCTGGAGGAACGCCTGCCACCAGGTGGCGGCGTGCAGGTAGTTGGTGTCGACCAGCGTGCCGTCGACGTCGAAGAGCACCGCATCGATCATGCAGCGGCCCCTACCCCGTGCGCCCCCGGGGAATCGGGGCCCGCGCCGATCTCGATCGGTTGCACGGTGCAAGCGTTGGGATAGCGTGGCGTGATGACCCACGAGGAGCCTCGCGCGTCCACACCCCGCGGCCTGGCACGCCGGGAGCAGCTCGTGGGGATCGGGCTCGACCTGCTCGCCGAGGGCGGCTGGGCCGCGCTGACGGCCCGGGCGGTCGCGGACCGGGCCCGGATCCGGCCGGGACTGCTCCACCACTACTTCAACGGGCTGCCGGGCCTGCACGTCGCCGTCGCGCAGCGGGCCAGCGAGACGATCGTCGACCCGGTGGTGGACGCGCTGGTCGCCGCGCCGGACGCGGCGGCCGCGCTGCGGGTGCTGCGCGAGCGCGTCCTGGCCATGCTCGCCGGCGAGCGCAACCTCAGGCTCACCGCCGAACTGCTGGTCCGCGCGCTGCGCGACCCGCGGATGGGCGCCGAGCGGCGGGACTGGGCCCGGGACGTGCGGGCCCGCGTCGCCGCGCGGCTGGAGCACCTGCGCCCCGGCTGGCCCGCCGAGCGCCGCGAGGGCACCGCCATGCTCTTCACCGCCGTGCTGGACGGCCTGCTGCTCCAGCTGATCATCGATCCCGACCTGCCGGCCGATCCGGCCCTGCACGCGACCGAGGCCCTGGTCGCCGACCGCTGACCGCCGCTCAGCCGTGCCGCGCGGGGACGATCGCGACGGCCCGGCGGGCCTCCCGGAGGATCGCCGTGCTGGTCGTGCCGAGCGGGGCGATCCCGGCGCCCCGGTCGCCGAGCACCAGCAGGCCGGCGTCGTCCGCGGCGTCGAACAGCGCCTGCAGGGGGCGCTCCAGCCGCAGCGAGACCCGGATGTCGAGCTCCGGGTACCGCTCGCGCCACGGCGCGACGGCCGCCTCCAGCTCGGCGGCGCGCGTCTTCTCCAGCAGCTCCCGGTCGTGGAACAGCGCCAGCTCGGCCGCGTCGACGGCGGCGGGCTCCCAGCAGGCGTACAGCACGCGCAGCTCCCAGCGGCGCAGCGCCGCCTCCTCGGCTGCGAAGCCGAGCGCCGGGTCGCACCACGCCGACCCGTCGGCGCCCGCCACGACCCGGCGCGGGCCCGCGCCGTCCTTGACGACGACCAGCGGGCGGGACGCCCCCGCCGCGAGCTCCAGCGCCGCCGCGCCCTCCTCCAGCCGCTCGGGCGCCCCGACCACCATCAGCTCCGCGTCGCGGGACTCGTGCAGCAGCGCCTCGCGGGCCGGGCCGCGGACGAGGCGACCGCGCACCGTGCCGGTCGCCCCCAGCTCCCGGGCCCGGCGCCTGCCGCGCTCCAGGAGGTTCCGCCCCGCCCGCATCATGACCGCCTCGGCGCGCGGGTCCCGGTGCTCCGCCGGGTAGGGCCAGTGCCAGCAGTGGCACAGCACCAGGTCGACGCCGCGCAGCCGGGCCTCCTCGATCGCCCAGCGCAGCGCCGTGTCGTTCTCCGCCGTCCCGTCGTAACCGAACAGGACGTGCGCTCGCCCGTCCCTTTCCACGCCCTCCATGTGCCTGCCCTCCTCCTGCCAGTCTGCGCGCTCGCCGCGCGCACAAGAAGAGGCGCGTTCCCGTCCGCTTTCGGAAGCGATTACTGTCACGGGCGAAGGAGGAGGCAATGACAAGGCTTGGACGGGTTCGTCGCCGTTTCGGGTTCGACCGCAACGATCTGCGACGCGGGGTCGACCGCCGCCAGCGGGCGGCCGGGGTCGCCGCCGTGCTGCTGTTCACGGTGCTCGCCCCGCCCGCATCCGTGCTCCTGGCCGCCGACGCCTACCGCAGCGGCGTCCGGGCCGAGCACCGGAACGTCCACCGCATCACGGCACAGATCACCCACACCGAGTCCGAGGGCGGCGCCGGCGTGCGCCACACCTACGCCGAGCTGGCCTGGACGTCCGTCGACGGCCGGACGCGGACCACCGTCGTCCCGGCCGACAAGTCCGTCAGGCCGGGCATGGGGCAGCGGATCTGGGTGGACGCCGCGGGCAACCCGGTCCGGCAACCACAGACCCGCGCCGCCACCGTCGCCACCACCGCCGTGGCCGCGGCCGCGGCGGCCGCCGCCACGGGGGTCCCCCTGCTGGCCGGCTACCTCCTCGTCCGCCGCCGCTGCGACCGCCGCCGCGACGCCCTCTGGGACGAGAGCTGGACGAGCCTGGCCCAGCACGCCTGATCCGTTCCCCAAGCGGCCCCCATTTCCGGGTCACGGCGAGCGCTCCGAGACGATCTTCGCCGCTCCCGGGGGTAGGCCGAGGGCATCTGACCTCGGGGGAAAGGGGAGGCCGTGTTCAGGAGGATCGCGGCGGAGCTCGTGGGCACGCTGCTCCTGGTCTACTTCGCGGTGGGCGTGGCGACGCTGTCGTTCGGCTTCGGCGTCGCCGGCCGGAGCCTCGCGGCGGGCGTCGTCGCGACGGCGCTGGCCTTCGGCCTGGTGCTGCTGGTCCTGGTCTACGCGATCGGGCCGATCTCGGGGTGCCACATCAACCCGGCCGTCACGCTGGGCGTGCTGCTCGCCCGCCGGATCCCGCCGGTCGACGCCGTCGGCTACTGGATCGCCCAGTTCGTCGGCGGCATCCTGGGCGCGCTGCTCCTCTGGGCGACCTTCTCCGGCTCGCCGCTCTACGAGCGCTCCGTGACCGGTCTCGGCGCGGACGGGTGGGGTGCCGCAAGCCTCATCCGCATCGACATGGGCGGCGCGTTCCTCACGGAGGTCGTGCTGACCGCCCTTTTCGTGTTCATCGTGCTGTCCATGACGAGCACGGCGGCCATCCCGTCCGTCGCCGGAGTCGGCATCGGGCTCGCCCTCACGACCGTCCACCTCATCGGCATCCCGATCACGGGGACCTCGGTCAACCCGGCCCGCAGCCTCGGCCCCGCCGTCGTCCTGGGCGGGACGGCCCTGTCGCAGGTGTGGCTGTTCATCGTCGCGCCCCTGGTGGGGTCCGTGGTGGCCGCGGCGCTGCACAGCTTCGTCGGTCCGCCGGAGAAGGAGACCCCGCTCCCGCCCGTCGAGGAGGAGACCCCCTAGCCCGGCGGCAGCGGTTCAACAGGCAGAGCGGGGCGCGGCTCAGTCGGTGCCGGACTCCATGGCGGCGCGGTCCAGGACCTCGGCGTCCCCGGAGTCCTTGCCGCGGGAGGCGATCATCTCGGCGCCGCCCGCCGGCATCGCGCCGATCAGCCCGGTGGAGGCCGCCTGCGCCGCGCCGATCAGGCGCGGGTGCGAGCTGCCGACCATGCCGAGCCCGGCGTACTGCTCCAGCTTGGCGCGCGAGTCGGCGATGTCGAGGTTGCGCATGGTCAGCTGCCCGATGCGGTCCACGGGGCCGAAGGCGGAGTCCTCGGTGCGCTCCATGGACAGCTTGTCGGGGTGGTAGCTGAACGCCGGCCCGGACGTGTCGAGGATGGAGTAGTCCTCGCCGCGCCGCAGCCGCAGGGTGACCTCGCCGGTGACGGCCGTCCCGACCCAGCGCTGCAGGGACTCGCGCAGCATCAGGGCCTGCGGGTCGAGCCAGCGCCCCTCGTACATGAGCCGGCCGAGCCGCCGCCCCTCGCTGTGGTAGGTGGCGAGGGTGTCCTCGTTGTGGATCGCGTTGACGAGCCGCTCGTAGGCCGCGTGCAGCAGCGCCATGCCGGGCGCCTCGTAGATGCCGCGGCTCTTGGCCTCGATGACGCGGTTCTCGATCTGGTCGGACATGCCGAGGCCGTGCCGCCCGCCGATGGCGTTGGCCTCCAGCACCAGGTCGACGGCGGACCCGAACTCCTTGCCGTTGATCGTGACCGGGCGGCCCTGCTCGAAGCCGATCGTGACGTCCTCGGCGGGGATCTCCACGGCGGGGTCCCAGAACCGGACGCCCATGATCGGCTCGACGGTCTCGATGCCGGCGTCGAGGTGCTCCAGCGCCTTGGCCTCGTGGGTGGCGCCCCAGATGTTGGCGTCGGTGGAGTAGGCCTTCTCCGCGCTGTCCCGGTAGGGCAGGCCGCGCTCGAGCAGCCATTCCGACATCTCCGTACGGCCGCCGAGCTCGCTGACGAAGTCGCCGTCCAGCCAGGGCTTGTAGACCAGCAGGGACGGGTTGGCCAGCAGCCCGTACCGGTAGAACCGCTCGATGTCGTTGCCCTTGAACGTCGAGCCGTCGCCCCAGATCTGGACGTCGTCCTCCAGCATCGCGCGGACCAGGAGCGTGCCCGTCACGGCCCGCCCGAGCGGCGTGGTGTTGAAGTAGCTGCGGCCGCCGGACCGGATGTGGAAGGCGCCGCACGCCAGCGCGGCGAGCCCCTCCTCCACGAGGGCGGCCCGGCAGTCGACCAGGCGCGCGACCTCCGCCCCGTACTTGGCGGCGCGGCCGGACACCGAGGCGATGTCGGGCTCGTCGTACTGCCCGATGTCGGCGGTGTAGGCGCACGGGACCGCGCCCTTGTCGCGCATCCACGCGACGGCCACCGAAGTGTCGAGGCCGCCGGAGAAGGCGATCCCGACGCGCTCACCGACGGGCAGGGAGGTCAGCACTTTGGACATGAGCACAAGTATGCACGCTCCTGCATGAACATGCAACGCTGCCGCGCTTCCGCAGGTCCGGGACGGGGAAGTCGTTCACCGCCCGCGCGGCCCGGTCCCATCGGCTCCGCCGCGAAGGCGCCGTGCGACCGCGCGCCGCGGGCGCCGCCCCGGGTCCCGCGCTCGCGGCATTCGGCGCCCGGGACTTCACGACCGGCCAGGAGGGCGGTCGGAATGCGGGACGCCGAGTAGTACCGAACCGCACCGCTTTGAACTTGAATGCACAATGCTCTATTCGTCACACATTCGCCCTTCCGAGATGCGGGGGCGACGCGGCGGCTTGATTATCAGTGACCATGGCACCGGCAATTACCGCGTAAGTTGCACGACCCGGAATGGGAATGACCGTAATATGGCGATCCGCCATCGATGAATGGCCGCTTGTGGCCGATGATTTTCCATTCCGCGCGGCCTCGCGTTCCCTGGTTCATGGCACTGACGACGGCCGGCGGCACGAGTGGAGGACGCGTCCGCCGCGGACCGCCCGAGTCCGGTCCCGCTCGGCCGGCCCCCGGACCGCCGAGCCCGAGCGAGAATTGTCCAGTTACTCCGGATTGCACGGAACGGAAGGAGACGAGATGCGGCCCGTCCGGCAAGCAGGCGTTACCCGCCAAAGCAGTCGAGAGGCGGCGGAACCCCGGGATTGCGGGGCGGCGGGCACGGAGAACCCGGGCGGTCCGGAAGCGAAGTGTTTTCTAACGCCGCCGAGAGCTTTCCATCTGCCGGGCTCCCCGCTCTTCCAAAAGTCGACCCGGTCACGGGAAGATTAGGATCGGTAACGCAGAGCAACCACCAACGGAAGCCAAAACTGATCATGGACACGCCCGTCAACCCCGCTGACCAGGCGTTAGCCCGTCTCCGCGAGGACTTCCAAGGCCACCGGATCTGGCGCGCGACGCGCTACGACGGAAAGCTCGGCGACTGGGTCGCCACGCTGCACGACCCGAAGGCCGGCATTGACCCGACCGTTATATGCACCACCGCGGACGAACTCCGCAAGGTGCTCACCAACGAGCTCAGCCGCGCAGCCTGCCGGCCGACGCCCGTACGCGGCAGCCGGGGGCGCCGGTAATGGGATGGATCGAACCGAAGCATCTCCCTACCGGCGCCTCGGCGTCCTCCATCACGGACCATCTCGACCGGCTCGCACGGGAAGTGGTACGGGAGGGCTGGGAGGCCGTGCCGCGCTACGAGGGGACGCGCCCGTTCCTGCGCGTCTTCGACCCGGCCGTCCCGGGGTTCGGCGAGAGCATCGCGCTCGTCCCCGGGGCGGCGCCGGACCTCTGGTGCTACCGGTCCAGCACCGGAGAGGAGCTGGGCCCGCACACGGACCCGGCCGGCGCGGCCGGGCAGGTCACCCGGATCCTCACGCCTTTCGTGACGGCCGCGCTCGCCCGCCGGGCGCGCCGCCCGGTGCGGAGCGGCGTCGCGCTCCCGGCCCCGCCGCCCGACCCCGACCCGTCCCGCACGAGAACGATCGCCGACCTCCACGCGCGCTTCGGGGTCGTCTGCTGGTGGGGGGCCCACACCAAGGAGTGGTGGGCCCTCATCCCCGGCGCCGCGCGGTGGAGGCTCGTCAACGCGCCCGCTTCGGAGGCCCTCGCCGAGACGATCGCCGCCCACGCGCTCCCGTAGCCCTCCGGGCGGCCGGGGAGGCCGTTCCCTCCCCGGCGCCCGGGCTCACTTCGGGGCGGGCTGGTCGCCGTCCTTGAGGAGGGCCTTATGGATCTTGCCTACGGGTGTCAGGGGGACGTCCCGGGTGATGACGAACTGGCGCGGGACCTTGTAGTCGGCCAGGCGGTCGCGGCAGTAGGCGGTCAGTTCCTCGGCGGTGGGCGGCTCGGCGTCGGGGCGTGGGACGACGTAGAAGCGCCCGACCTCGCCCAGGACCGCGTCGGGGACCCCGATGCCGGCGGCCATCGCGACCTTCGGGTGGGCGGTCAGGACGTTCTCGATCTCGACCGGGTAGACGTTGAAGCCGCCCTGGATGTACATCTCCTTCTTCCGCCCGCGCAGGACCAGGTGCCCGTCGGGCTCCATCTCGACCATGTCCCCGGTGGCGAGCCAGCCGTCCGGGAGGAACACCTCGGCGGTCTCGTCCGGCATGTCCCAGTATCCGGCGGCGACGCAGGCGCCGCGGATCTGGAGCTCGCCGGTCTCGCCCGGCGGGAGGACGGTGCCGTCGGGCGCCGTCACGCGGGCCTCGAAGTCGCCGATGATCGCCCCGAGGGTCCGGGAGACCGTCTCCGGGTCGTCGTCCATCGGTGACAGCACGCAGGCGCCCGACGACTCCGACAGGCCGTACAGGCCGTAGAGCGGCGCGCCGGGGAACCCGCGCCGGATCGCGTCGGCGAGCGCGGGCTCCACGTTGGAGCCGCCCGCCATGCACAGCCGCACGGAGGAGACGTCGTGCTCGGCGAAGTCGGGGCGGCCGAGCATCAGCACGTACATCGTCGGGACGGCGCCGAGGAACGTCACCCGGTGCCGCTCGATCGCGCGCAGGGCGGCGTCCGGCGAGAACGCGGGCAGGAGCGCGACCGACCCCCCGCTGACCAGCGCCGCCATGATCGTGCAGGTGATGCCGCCGACGTGGTTGAACGGGAGGTGCCCGAGCAGGACGTCGTCGTCCGCCATCCCGAAGTGCTCGGCCTGGGCCGAGGCGGAGGCCAGGATGCTGCGGTGGGTGATGACCGCGCCCTTAGGGCGTCCCGTGGTCCCGGACGTGTAGAGGATCATCAGCGGGTCGTCCGGAGCCACCGCGGCGCGGGCCGCGGGGAGGGACTCGGGCGCCGGCGCGGAGGCCAGGGCGTCGAAGCCCGCACCGAAGTACACGGCGGGGATCCCGGACGACTCGAAGTAGGCGGCGAAGTCGAAGTCGGGCACGGCGTCGACGCTGATGACCAGCCGGGCGCCGCTCTGGCCGAGCATGTGGGACAGCTCCCGCTCCCGGTAGCGGACGTTGAGCGGGACGACGACGGCGCCGATCCGGGCCGCGCCGAAGAACGCCGCCAGCCACTGCGCGGTGTTGGGGCCGAGCAGGCCGACGCGGTCGCCCCGGCCGACGCCGCGGGCCAGCAGCCCGGCCGCGACCCGGTCGGTCAGCTCGTCGAACCCGGTGAACGTGATGGTGTGGTCGCCGTCGTGGAGGAACGCCTCGTCCCGCGTCGCCGCGGCCTCCAGCGCCCCTCCGACCGTCACTGCACGCATGTCGCCTTCCCTCGTCCCGGTGGCATCTCATCAGGGAGCGGTCGTGCACACACCTCAGAGCTTGCGGCCGACTCCGGCGTAGAACCAGATCGGCAGGGCCTCCTCGAGCGTGACCGGACGCTCGGGCCGCCACAGCGGCGCCCACACCAGGCCGGGGTCGACCAGGTCGAAGTCGCCGAACAGCCCCGTCACCTGCTCGCGGGTCCGCGGCGTGCCGGGCGCGTTCGTCCTCTTGTAGACCTCCACGACCTTCGCCACGATCTCGGGCACGCCGTCGGCGGAGGCGTGGGTGATCGCCATGTGGCTGCCGGGAGCGAGGGCGTCGCGCAGCTCGGCCATGATGCCGGGCGGGTCGTCCTCGTCGGGGATGAAGTGCAGGGTCGCGATCGTCAGCAGCGCGACCGGCTTCCGCAGGTCCAGCAGCCGGGTGATCTCGGGGTGCTCCAGGATCTCGCGGGGGCGGCGGATGTCGGCCTGGACCATCCGGGTTCCGGGCGAGTCGGCGAGGATGGCCCGGCCGTGCGCGACCACCTGGCCGTCGTAGTCGACGTAGGCGACGCGGGCAGCGGGGTTCACCGCCTGCGCGATCTGGTGGACGTTCTGCTGGGTGGGCAGCCCGGTGCCGATGTCGAGGAACTGGTCGATGCCCTGCTCGGCCATGTACCGGACGGCGCGGCCCATGAACGCCCGGTTCTCCTTGATCAGGGTGGTCAGGGTGGGGTCGGCGGCCTTGGCCTCCTCGGCGCGGAGGCGGTCGGCCTCGTAGTGGTCCTTGCCGCCGAGGTAGTAGTCGTACATGCGAGCGATGTTCGGCACGCTCGGGTCGAATCCGCCTGGCCCAAACCCCTCGCCTGCCACCGTGCCTCCCTCGCGGACAGCCCCATGCTGATCTTCACACGCCACTCTATGGTCTGCAATCGCTCCATCGGACCGGTCCACACGAACAACCGATCACGATTCGGTCGGACGGCGGGAGGCCCCGGCCGGGCGGTCCGGCCGGGGCCTCCCGCCGCCGCGGATCAGAGCTTGGGGGTGCGAGCCGCCCCAGTTGCGGTAGATGCAGAGCTTCACCGTGACGTCGGCGTTGAAGCCGCGGGGTTCTCCTTGATCACGAACGACCTTACGGACGATCCGAAACCAAGATCATTCTTTTTCTCCGGCGGCGGACGCGCCGGCCGCCGCCGCGGAGACGCAGGCGACGGCGAGCCAGGCGCACCAGGTGAGGCGCTCGTGCAGGAGCAGGAGCCCGGCGAGCGCCCCGGCGGCCGGTTCGAGGCTGACCATCACGGCGACCGTGCGCGCTGGCAGCCTGCGCAGTGCCGCCATGTCCAGCGACCACGGGATGACGGCGGACAGCAGGGCGAGGCCGAGGCCCGCGAGCAGCACCTCCGGTCGCGGCGGCGTCCCGCCCTCCGGCGCCGCGAGGGGCATGGCGAGCAGCGCCGCGAACGCCACGGCCCAGGCCAGCGGGGCGCCGTCCAGCGCCCCGGCGCGTTCGTTCAGGACGAGGTAGGCGGCCATGCAGGCGCCCGAGGCCAGCGCGAGCAGGACACCGGCGGCCGGCATGGCCGAGCCGGAGGGGCTGTAGAGCAGGAACACCCCGGTGCCCGCGAGGGCGGCCCACAGCAGGTCGGCCGGGCCGCGCGCCTTCACGAGGGCCAGCGTGAGCGGCCCGAGGAACTGCAGGGTGGAGGCGACCCCGACCGGCAGCAGCGCCATCGCCGGATAGATGAGGTTCATCCCGGCGATCGCCGCTCCGAGCGCCGCGACGAGGGCCGCCGACTCCCGGGGCGGCGGGCCGGGGCGGTGGACGAGCAGCAGGACGAGGGCCGCGAACGCCAGCCGCAGCGCGACCACCCCGGCGGTCCCGGTCATCGCGAACATCGCCTTGCCGCAGGCCTGACCGGCCTGGACCGAGGCCACGCTGCCCAGGACCAGCAGCGGCGCGGGGACCCGGCGGCCCGTCGTTCCGATCACCATGCGGCCAGTCTCGGAAGAGACGATCTTTCGCGTCCATCGAAAGATTCCGCACATCATCGTGTTGGATGGCCGCATGATCGACCATCGCCTGGAGACCCTGCGCGTGCTGCGGGAGCGGGGCACGGTCACCGCGACCGCCGACGCGCTGCACCTGACGCCCTCGACGGTGTCGCAGCAGCTCCGGCAGCTCGCCCGCGACCTCGGCGTCGACCTGCTGGAGGCGCAGGGGCGGCGGGTGCGGCTCACCGCCGCGGCGCACACGGTGCTGCGGCACGCCGACGTCCTGGCCGCGCAGTGGGAGCGGACCCGCGCCGACCTCGCCGGCCACCGCGCCGGGACGGCCGGGCAGGTGCGGTTCTGCGCCGTCTCCAGCGCCCTCGCCGCGCTCGTGGCGCCGGCCGCCGCGCGGCTCCGCGAGGAGCATCCGGCGCTCGCCGTGCACATGAGCGAGAAGGAGAGCGAGGACGCCGCCCACCTGCTCCTCGCCCGGCACTGCGACATCGCCGTGGTCGTCCCCAGCGAGCAGACCCCGGCCCCGGACGACGCGCGGTTCGCGCAGTGGCCGGTGCTCGACGAGCCGCAGGACCTGCTCGTCCCGGCCGGGCATCCGCTCGCCGCGGGCGGGGCGGCCCGGCTCGCCGACGCGGCGGCCGAGCCCTGGATCGGCTCACCGGACCGGTTCGACCAGCACCAGCTCATGCTCGCCGCCTGCGCCGCCGCCGGATTCACGCCGCGCGTCGCCCACGAGGCCAACGAGTGGTTCGCCGTCTCGGCCCTCGTCGCCCGCGGGTTCGGCGTCGCCTGGTGCCCCGGCTGGCGCCGCTGCCGCCGGACGACGACGTCGTCCGGGTGCCACTGCGGGGCGCGGCGGTGCCGTCCCGGCGCATCATCGCGATCGTCCGCCGGGGCAGCGAGGCGCAGCCGCCCATCGCGCGGGGCCTGGCGGCCCTCCGCGCCGCCGCGCGGCCCTGACGATCGACAAGCGCCGCGAAGGCCCCTACCTTGAGTGCTTCGGTGGCGGTTACCTCCGGCGGCCGCGCGTCCTCCGCCGGATGTCAGCTGAATGGAGAAGTCATGCCCTTCCCCGCAGGGCACGAGCCTCAGGCGTTCGACCCGACCGCGCCCAACGAGAGCCGCATGCACGACTACTACCTCGGCGGCAAGGACAACTACGCCGCCGACCGGGAGGCGGCGCTCCAGGCGATCGAGCTGGCACCGGAGCTGCCCGTCCTGGCGCGGGAGGGCCGCAAGTTCCTGAACCGCGTCGTGCGGTTCCTCGCGGCCGCGGGAATCCGCCAGTTCCTGGACATCGGGACCGGTCTGCCCACGCAGGGAAGCGTCCACCAGATCGCCCAGGCGGTGGCGCCCGACTGCCGGGTCGTGTACGTGGACAACGACCCCGTGGTGCGCGTCCACGCCCAGGCCCTGCTGGGGAAGGACCCCCGCACCGCGGTCGTCGAGGCCGACATGCGCGATGCCGAACGGATCGCGGGCGACCCCGCCCTGCGCCGCCTGATCGACCTCGACCAGCCGACGGCGCTGCTGTTCTTCCACGTCCTCTACACCATCCCCGACGACGAGGAGGTGGCGCGGAGCGTCGGGCGGCTGGGCGACCTGATGGCCCCGGGCAGCTACATGGCGATCTCGCACCCGGTCAGCGACCTGTGCCCGGAGGTCACCGCGCGGCTCGCCTTCCTCTACCAGCAGCAGACCCACGCGATCCGCGGCACGCCCCGGTCGAACATCCGCACCAGGGCCGAAGTCGAGCGGCTCTTCTCCGGCTGGGACCTGGTCGAGCCCGGTGTCGTCTACCTCCCCCTGTGGCGTCCCGAGCACGAGACCATCGAGACGTCCAGGCCGATCTGGAGCGTCGGGGGCGTCGGGCACAAGGCCTGACGCCCGTCACGCGACCGGGGTGCCGTAGACGCTCACCTCGGTGAGGGGGCGCCCTGCACCTGGCCGTCGACGAGGTCTGGCGCCGCCTCCCGGCGGTGGACCCGCACGGCCGGGCATGACCCGGGCGGAAAATGCCCGGACGCGACCCGCGGCGGCTCCGGCGGCCGGGAAATGCGGAACTGCCGCCGGCGGCTATCCCACGATCAGCTGGAAGTTCACCGGCCGGTTGCCCGGGAATGCCACTTCGCCATTGCCGTCGAGCATTTTAAAGCGCACGAAACAGAAGGCCGGCCCGGGCGGGGCCGTCACCTGGGTCCGGATGTCGACGACCCCGCCGGGCGGTGTGTCCGGGATCGGGACGTCCACGATCGTCTGGCACTGGTCGCGGCGCTGCGGCAGGTCGATGCGGTGCAGGGAGTAGCCGCGCCAGGCGACGGTGCCGGTGTTCCTGAAGCGCCACACCTTCTCGGCCTTCGCGCCGCGGCGGACGCGGGTGCAGTCGGGCAGGGTGACGTCGGCGACGAACACGGCGCGGTCGCCCTCGTGCGCGGGCGCGCTGGGCGGCGGGTTCTGCTGCTTCACGGGGCAGTCGGAGGATGTGATCACCGGGCCGGCGGAGGAGACCGGCCGGCGGGCGGCGGTGTTGCCGGTGGCGTCGGGCAGGAGGGAGTCCCCGATCACGGCGGCCGCGGCGATGGCCGCGGCCAGGGCCCCCAGGGCGACGTACCGGCCGCGCGACCGCGCGAGCCGCCGAGCGGGCCCGTGCTCGACCACGTACGGGACCGCGGGGCCGGTGAGACGCACGATCTCGCCGCTCTGGCGCGGCCCGTCGTCGCGCGTACGCGGATCCGGCGGGTCCTGGCCCTGCACGCCCAGGTCACGCGCGCGCGGACCGGCCGTGGCGAGGTCCGCCGCCGCGTCGGTCCGCGCGGGCTCCGCGCCGGCCGGGCCCGCCTCGCCCCGTTCGGCCGGTGCCGGGGCGGCGAGCGGCTGCTGCCCGGCGGCGCCCGCCGTGCGGACCAGCCGGTTCGCCGCCTCCCAGCGCTCGCGGTAGGCCTCCGGGTCGGCGCCGCAGGTCTTGACGAACTCGACCGTCGTCGCCCAGCTGGGAAGCCGGTTGCCCTGGGCCGCCTCATGCAGGGTGGTGTGGGAGATCGCCCGCGAGCGGCCCGCCATCTCGCGGAACGACGGCGTGCCCGCCGAGGCGCGCAGTGCCCGCAGCTCGGCGGCGAAGCCCTCGATCGCGCGGGCGCGGTCCTTTCGCGACTTCCCCGGTGCGCCCGACACGTCCAGCTCCCTCGTCTACCGCGCATCGGCGCAACGGCGCCGTCGCGTGGCCCGCAGATTACCGGGCTCCCGGGGTTCTGGGTAGCTTGCCGTTTCGAAGCGGCTGTGTTAGAAACACCGGCCGGGCTGATCACCCGGCGCCTTTTCCATGGCCGCCGGGTTAATGCCGAAGCAACGGCGATTATGGAATGGCGTCGAAGAGGCCCGGCGGCCCGGCGCGGGAGCGGGTCACCCGGAGCCGCCGAAGCCGATCTCGTTGCCCTCCGCGTCCCGGAAGACCACCTTGGTCACCCCGTTGCCGTACTCCTCGCGCCCCGCCGGGGTGATGCCCCGCTCGGCGAGCGCCGCCACCCGGTCTCCGAGATCGTCCACGAACGAGAACACCAGGGCGTTCCCCGCCCGCTCCGGGTCCTGGACGATGTAGACGTACCGGTGCTCGGCCACCTCCCACACGGCCTCGACGTCGTTGGGCAGGAAGGACGGCTCGCCGCCGAAGAAGCGCTCGTACCACGGCCGCGCCGCCGCGTAGTCGGTGACGGGGATGCCTGCGAACAGATCGAGTGACATGTCTTTCCTCGCTCGTCGTCGATGCGTCGTGGATACGACCACGGTGGCGCCGCGAATTCATCGCGCCGGCGGGCGGCCGGTCCGTCCGCATGATCGGGCGGGCGGGTCGGCGGCATCCCGGACGGTCGGGCAGACTGGCCACGCGGCCCCCTCGGCCCGGTCGCGAAGTGTCCGCCTCTCGGAAAGGGATCTCGATGCGCGTTGTCTCGGAGGAGCATCTGGCACGGGTGCTCGCAGGGCTGCCGGGACGGCCTCGGATCGTGGCCGGCGGCAACTTCGCCGCCCCGCGTTGGGCACTCGGGATCGTGGACGCCGCGGTCGGCGAGTACCGGCTGTTCATGCTCAACGCCCAGGCGGGCCTGCCCGACCGCGAGGGCGTGGACCTGGAGACGCCCTTCGTCGGCGCCGGGATGCGCGGCCGCGCGAACCTGCGCTACTTCCCGTCGCGGCTGTCGCTGGTGCCGAACCTGCTGAAGGGCTCGCTGCCGCCGGACGTGGTGATCGTGCAGACCTCCCCGCCGGTCGGCGGGACCGTCTCGCTCGGGATCGAGGTCAACATCCTCCCCGCGGCCATCGAGGCCGTCCGGGCGCGCGGCGGCCTGGTCATCGCGCAGATCAACCCCGGCATGCCCTACACGTTCGGGGACGCCGTCCTGGCCACCGACGAGATCGACCTGGCGATCGAGGACGACGAGCCGCTCGCCACCCCGGTCCCCCGGCCGCCCGGGGAGGTCGCCCACGAGATCGGCGGGCGGGTCGCCCGGCTCGTCCCGGAGGACGCCACCCTCCAGCTCGGCATCGGCGCCATCCCGGACGCCGTGCTCTCCTCGCTCCTCGAGCGGCGGGGGCTGCGCGTCTGGTCGGAGATGTTCAGCGACGGCGTGCTGGCGCTGGAGAAGGCGGGGGCGCTCGACGCCGGCAGCCCGATCACCGCCTCGTTCGCGTTCGGCGGCCCGGAGCTCTACGCCTGGGCCGACCGCAACGAGCGGATCCGGATGCTGCGCACCGAGAAGACCAACGACCCGAGCCTCATCGCCCGCCAGCCCCGCATGGTCTCGGTGAACTCCGCGCTCCAGGTCGACCTGTTCGCCCAGGCCAACGCCAGCCGCGTCCGCGGGGCGATCTACTCCGGCTTCGGCGGGCAGACCGACTTCGTCGTCGGGGCTCTGCACTCCCCCGGCGGGCACGCCGTCATCGCCCTGCCGTCCTGGCATCCGCGCGCGGACGTCTCGACCGTCATCCCGCGCGTCACCGGCCCGGTCACCTCGTTCCAGCACAGCTACATCGTCAGCGAGCAGGGCACCGCCACCGTCTGGGGCAAGGACGCCGCCTCCCAGGCGCAGCAGATCATCGACAACGTCGCCCACCCGTCCGCTCGCGACGAGCTGCGCGAGCAGGGCCGGGATCTCGGCTTCCCGCTGCGCTGACTCTCCCCCCGGCGCGGCGGCCCGCGCTCGCACGCCCGCCTTCCTTCGAGACGGCGGCGTCTTCCCGGTCCGACCCGCCAGGGACGGTAGGTGCGGCCTTCGACGCCCCACCCCCCGTAGGGCGGGACCTCGGCGGTGTCCAGGACGGCCGCATGCCCGCCGACTCCCCGGGCGAAGCGGATCGGGTGGCGCCATCCGGCCGCGTCGGCGAAGCTCCCGCCGCCTATTGGCAGAGCGCCAATAACGGTCTAGGGTTCCGGATTAGCTCAGGAAACCCGGGAGTGTCCGACATCGCGTTCGGGGAGGGCGCTCCCGGCCCGAGGAGGAGCGAAGGCATGGACAGACCCACCAGACGCAACGTGTTGATGACGGGCGGGGCGCTCGGCGCTCTCGGCGCGCTGAGCGTCGCCTCGCCCGCGCAGGCGTCCTCACTGTGGACGTGGTCGCCCAAGGGCTCGGTGGCGGGCGCGGGCAAGGGCGCCGACCCGCGATGGGTCTGGGACCCCGAGGCGGACGAACTGGTCGCCTCGCTGCTCGACCGGGGCGACGTCCCCAAGGTCAACGAGCTGCTGCGGCAGTGGACGAAGAACGGGCAGCCGCTGCCGGACGGGCTTCCGGCGGATCTGCGCGACTTCATGGAGCGCGCCCGCCGGCTGCCGGACTGGGCCGACCGGGGCAAGCTGGCCACCGCGTTCGAGTTCAACGAGAAGCGGGGCCTCTACCTCGGCGTCACCTACGGCTTCGCCAGCGGGATGATGAGCACGGCGATCCCGCACGAGGCGCGCGCGGTCTACTACTCCAAGGGCGGCGCGGACATGAAGGACCGCATCACCAAGACCGCCAAACTCGGCTACGACATCGGCACCGAGAAGGCCTTCGAGCCCGAAGGCGAGATGGTCGTGACCTGCGTCAAGACCCGCCTCGTGCACGCCGCCGTGCGCCACCTGCTGCCGAAGTCCCCGTACTGGTCCAAGACGGCCGACGAGAAGATCCCGATCAGCCAGGCGGACATGATGGTCACCTGGCACAGCCTTCCCACGACCGTCATGCAGAACCTGGTCAAGTGGAAGGTGCCGATCCCGGCCGCCGAGTCCGAGGCGTTCCTGCACTCCTGGCAGCTCGCCGGGCACATGCTCGGCATCCAGGACGAGTACATCCCCAAGTCGTGGGACGAGGCGAACTCCCAGGCGAAGCAGGTGCTGGACCCGGTGCTCGCCCCGACGCCCGAGGGCGTCAAGCTGGCCGACATCCTGCTCAACCTCGGCTCCACGATCGACGGCGGGATCCTCACCAAGCCCATCCTCGGCTCGCTCACCCGCTACCTGCTCGGCGACGAGATCGCCGGATGGCTGAAGATCTCCCCGGACCCGCTGTGGGACCCGCTCATCGAGACCCTCTGGCCGCCCTTCGTCGCCGTCCGCGAGGGCGTCCTCGACCTCACGAAGGCGCCCAAGGAGCTGCGGCAGCTCTACTGGGCCTTCGACGAGATCCTCCGCCAGGGCGCCCTGCTCTACCTGTCCGGGTTCAAGCTGCCGATCAGCATCGAGATCCCGCAGACCAACAACCCGCACTACTGACCCGGGCCGCCACGGACCGGGGCCTCGACCCGGCTCCCGCTCCCCCGGAGACGCTCGACGTCGACGCCGGGCTCTGAACCGAGGAGGTTCCGAGCCCGGCGCGATCCGCCGCGCCTCCCGCCCGCGAGCGGTACAGTCGGCGGTCCAGCGTTGAGGCCGTCGACGAGGGGAGCTCCGATGATCGCCAGAGTGTGGCGCGCGACCGCCACCGCCGAGGGCGCGGAAGCCTACCGCGACCACTTCACGGGCTCGGTGCTCCCGGCTTTGGCCTCCGTGGACGGTCATCGAGGCGCGTACCTGTTCCGCCGGGACGCGGGCGACCGGGTGGAGCTGGAGGTCATGACGCTGTGGGACTCCCTCGACGCCGTCCGGGCGTTCGCGGGAGACGACATCTCGACGGCCGTCGTGGAGCCGGAGGCGCAGGCCGCCGTCCTGGCCTACGACACGACGGTCACCCACCGGACGGTCATGGTCGACTCCGTCTCCGACGCGCGGTAGGGCGGAGCCGTCCCGTCCGGCTAGGACGCGCTGCGGACGAGGTCGTGGACGGCCTCGCTCATGGTGACCGGGTCGACCTCGCCGAGCGGCACCGTGTCCCGGGGTGAGCCGGCGGGGGCCGGCCCCGCCCACAGGGCGTTGATCTTCTGGTCCTCGCCCTCCCCGTACATGTAGTACCCCAGGCCCGGGCTCAGGTCCGCCACGACGTACAGGCCGGCGGGGTCGCGCCGGGCGAGCCACCCGCCCGCGAAACCTCCGTCGGCGTCGAGGGACTCCCACCGCCCCTGGGAGTGGCCCTTCGCCTTGCCGTAGGGCAGGACGAGCCCCTCCACCCGGGCGAGCCGGTGCGCGGCGCGCTCGTCGTCCGTGAGGCGGTGGACGGGGCGCCCGAGCTGCTCGAACGGCTGGAGGATCTCGTAGTCGGCGAACAGCTCGGCCCAGGCGTCGAGGTCGTCGCCCAGCAGCACGGGATGGGCGATGCTGATGCGGGCGTCCGGCGCGGGAGTGAACGGGTCGTCGCCGACCCCCGCGTAGGCGCGGCCCTCGTCGACGCGGAACGCGGTTCCGGAATCGGTGGTCCACACCAGCCGGCGGACGATGTGCCCCAGCAGGGGGTGGTCGACGAACAGGGCGCGGAACTCCTCCGGCGTCCAGCTCCGCCGGTTGATCATGGCCAGTTCCAGGCGCCTGATCTCCTGGTCGGCGATCGTCCGCAGATCCTTCCGGAGGCCGGTGAACAGGGCGTGGGCGGCGGGGGCCAGCGCCGGATCGTCCTTGGGGCCGGGCTTCGGGGCGCTCTTGCGCCGCTTGCCGCCGGGCTCCACGACCAGCGGGACGAGCTGCTCGTCGAACGTCACGGTGAACCGGCGCGCGCCGTAGTCCAGGACGAGGGTGCCCCGCTCGTCCAGCCCGAAGTCGGGGACGGCGCGGTCGGCCAGCGCGTCCCGCGTCATCCCGCGCGCCGCGGCGATCGCGTCGATCGTGCGGTCCGCCCTGCCCTTCAGCCCCTTGTACCTGCCGCGGCGGGTCAGCTCGAACAGGTGGGTCAGGGCCACGTCGGAGCCGATCGCGGCGAGGACGTCCAGCGCGGCCGCGGCCCGGCCGGCGAGGCCCTGGCCCGGCCACGCCTTGATCAGCGGGCTGAGCCGCCGCACCGTCGTGTCGTCGCCGATGAGCCCCAGCTGCGCCAGCGCCCAGTTGTGCCGCGTCGGCGCGCCGAGCGCGTGCCAGCGCTGGAACACCGCCCAGGAGAACTCGGCCAGCGAGTGCCGGTCGCAGTACGCGCGGACCTCCGCCGCCTCGGGCGCCTTCTTGGCGAGCAGGGTCAGCAGGCGCGCGGTCGCGCTCGCGGGCAGCGCCCGGTCACCGCCGCGCGTGAGGATCCGTGGCAGCAGCGCGGGGTCGGCCCACTCCGACTTCGCACCCCGGCCCGGCTTGCCGGTGAGGATGGCGGGCACGTCGTCGCTGTCCGGAACGGCCGGTCGCGGCAGGAGCGCCTCGGCGCTCCCCGAGGGCAGCGACTCGGCAAGGGCCGGCCTGGCGTGCAGCAGCCCGCGCACCGTTCCCGCCGCCTGCAGGCCCCTCACCGTGTCGTCGCCGACGAGCGGCGCCAGGGCTCGGAGCGCGTGTTCCGGGTGCCGTTCGGCCGCCTCCTGCAGAGCGGCCGGCACGCCTTCCAGCCCCATGTGGTCGAGCAGGAGCGGGAAGACCCCCTCGTCCGCGATCCCCACGAGGCCCCGCAGCACGGTCGGCCGCGTCTCGTCGGCGTTGTATCCGCCCTGGAGCGCCCTGTCGAGCAGCGGGAGCGCCTCCGCGCCCAGGGCGTCGAGAAGCGTTCCGATGACGCCGGGAGTGACCGGCACCCAGCCCACCCTGTCGATCTGCGCCGCGCTGGACAGCGAGCACACCAGGTACTCGTGTTCGAGTGCCCGGTGCATCCGCCCGAAGGAGTCGTCGAAGGTCTCGTCCAGCCAGGCCGTCTCGGACGGGAGGAGATAGGCGGCCACCCGCCGCCTCCAGGCGTCACCGCGATGGCACGACACTCGTGCGACGGCGTCGCGGTACTCGTCCTCGGGCGCGGCGGCCAGCAGCGTGCGGAGCCGCTTGAGCAACCCCTTCTCGGCGATCCACCGGTTCGTCGGGAAGTGGTCTTCGGTGGTGACGCGCCGAATCTCACCGCGCCATGCCCTGGGCGGGTCGACGTAGTTGTAGGCGACGAGCCGGATGACGCCGTCGGGGCCGGGCGTCGCGACTACCGGCACCGGGCCGAGTCCGATCGAGAAGAGCTCGGTGACCGCGCAGGCGGCGAAGGGGAGCCCGTGGTCCAGCACCCACGCGTCGAGGAACGCCGCACCGCCGGTGCCTTCGAGGTACTTCACCGCGACGGCGGCGACGGCCGCCGCGCCCGCCGGTTCGACCTCCCCGTCCAGCCACGCCCGCGCGGCCCGGCCGAGCTCCGGGTCGGTGCGCTCGTGCTCCAGCATCTCCGCGGCGATCGGACGGGCCTCCCGCAACCGCTCGCGCGCCCTCCGCGCCGCGCCCTCGTCCGGGACGGACGGCGGAACGGGAACCCCGCCGCGCCTCGGATGGATGTGCTCACGCCACTCGACCGGGATCTCCACCGTCTCGACCATGGCACCGCAAACTAGCGGCGGCGGCCGACATCCTGATCCGGCGCCGACCGGCCGCGGTGGGCTCGGCCCCTGGCGGTGCCCTCGCTCAGTCCCCCTGCCGGGTCTTGTGGGCCCATCGCGCCGGGTCGGCCTCCAGAGAGGCGCGGTCCCAGCCGCCCAGGTCGGCCGCCGCCTCGTAGGTGCCCTGAAGGAACTCCAGGAGGGCCCCGTCGGGGTCGGGGTGCTCCCGCACCGCCTCGTACGGCAGCAGGAACTGGCCGTTCTCCCGGCTGTAGAAGGCGCCGGACGGGCCCACCGTACGGTCGGCGAACCCGGCGGGCTCGGGGTAGGCGTAGGCGTAGAAGGCGCCCTCCTCGCCCCCGCCCGGCCAGAAGCCGCAGCTGCTGAGCTCCCGCGAGTACCCCTCGACCATCACCCAGTCCCCGCAGTTCGGGGCCCCGCCCGGATGCTCGGGCGCCTCCCGCCCGGAGAAGCGCGTGCAGGCGAGGTCCATGGCGCCCCAGAAGAAGTGCACGGGGCTGACCTTGCCGATATAGCGGGAGCGGAACTCGCCCAGCACCCGCGCGGCCTGGAGCAGCTGCTGCCAGAAGAGGTGCGCCGCCTCGGGGTCGTAGGAGGCGTGCTGGTCGTCCTCCGCGAACGGGATCGCCGGTTCGACCTCGTTCGGGTGCGCCTGGATGTGCGTCTCGATCCCCAGTTCGTGCAGCGCCTCCATCGTCCGGGCGTAGAACCGCGACACCGGCATGGGCGCGAGCTCGAACTCCCGGAGACTGCCGTCCGAGGAGCGGATCCGCAGCCGGTGGTCGACGAAGTCGAACTCGATGTCGAACACGCCGCCGTCGTACGGGATCGCGGACGTGGTCAGCCCGCGCGGGCTGACGTACAGCGTCACGTTCCACCAGTGGTTCAGCAGCGGCGCGTGGGCCAGCCGGACCTTGCCGACGATCTGCGTCCACATGTGCAGCGTGTCGCGCGTCCGCGTCCAGTCGGCGACGCGCAGCCGCGGCCAGGACTGTCGTTCCACCAGGGGCCCCCTTCCAGCCGGAACACCATGCTCATGCCCCGGATGCGGCCACCGCAATAGCGCGAACGCTTGATCCGGAGCCGTGGGCGCGGCCGGCGGAGCGTCAGGCCGGCCGGGCGTCCGGTTCGAGTTCCCGGCGGATGGCCTGCCCCGCCGCGCGGTGCTCGGCGGCCGCGGCCGGGTCCGTGCCGTCGAGGACGGCGGCGATCCCCTCGCGGGCCAGCGCCTCCGCGTACCGGTACCCCAGTCGCGGGGCCAGTTCCAGGGCCTCCCGGTGCAGCCGCAGCGCCTCCTCCGGGAGGCCCGCGAGCCGGCAGGTCTCGGCATGGCCGTAGAGGAAGTGGATCTTCCAGTGCTCCTCGAACAGCTCGTCCAGCAGGGCGAACGCCCGGCGATGGGCGGCGAGCGCCTCCTCGTACCGGCCCGCCTGCCGCAGGGCGACGCCGAGGCAGTTGAGGCACCACGCCTCGTTGTGCCTGTGCCCGTCCTCGCGCGCCAGCGCGAGCGCCCTCTCCAGGTGGCCCATCGCCTCGTCGGGCTCCTCCTGGGCGATGGCCACCCCGAGGGTGATGCGGGCGGTCAGGACCGGGGGCCAGGCGGGGTCGGTGTGCGGGAGGTCCAGCACGGTGCGGGCCAGCCGCGCCGCCTCCTCGCGGTGCCCGAGCTGGAGCTTGGCCCAGGCCTCGTAGGCGATCGCATGGGCCGTTCCCGTGGGGCAGCCGGCGTCCGCGTAGAGCCTTCCCGCCCGCCGGAAGAGGTCGAGCGGCTCCTCGACGCGGCCCTCGTCCCACCGCAGGTAGCCCCGGCGCATGGTCAGTTCGGCCTCGGCTCTGGCGTCCCCGGCCCGGGACACCAGCGGCTCCGCCGCCTGGTACGCGGCGTCCGCCTCCGCCATCCGGCCCGCGTTGTAGCGGGCGAAGCCGAGGTCGCTGTGCGCCTCGGCCAGTTGCAGCGGGTCGTCCAGGCGCCGCGCGGCGGCCAGCGAGTGCTCGAAGAGGACGTTCAGGTGCGTCGTGCCGCAGCGCCGCGCGAAGAAGGCCCGCATGTGGCGGGGCAGCTCGCACACGTGGGCGTCGGCTCCGGCCGCGACCGCCGCCTCGAAGACGGCCATCAGGTTGGCGTACTCCACGCCGAACCAGCCCAGCGCCGCGTGCTTGCCGGTGAACGCCGGCAGTTCGGCCGGGGGCCGGCCCGCCGAGACCTCCAGGACGGGAGGCAGGTACGACACCGCGGCGTCGGCGGCGGCCGCCGCGTGCACGTAGTAGTCGAGCACCCTGCCGAGCGCCTTCTCTCGTTCGGCGGGCGGGTCGTGCTCGGCGCCGGCGCGGCGCGCGTGCAGGCGCACCAGGTCGTGCAGCCGGTAGCGGCCGGCCGCCGGCTGCTGGACGAGGTGCGCGTCGAGAAGGTTCTCCAGCGTCGCCCGGGCGGCGCGCACCGGGACGCCCGCCACTGCCGCCGCCACGTACTCGTCGAAGGTCGCCCCGGGCAGCAGCCCCAGCAGCCGGAAGAAGCGGTGCTGCGCACGGTCCAGCTGCCGCACCGACATGGCGAACGCGGTGTCGAACTCCGTGGCGCCCTCGGCCATCCGCTCGACGAGGATGCCCACGGTCCAGCCCGGCCGGTGCCGCAGCCGCGCCGCGGCCAGCCGCAGGGCCAGCGGCAGCCGGCCGCACAGCCGCAGGACCTCGGCGGCGGCCTCGGGTTCGCGCGCCAGCCGGCCGTCCGGTCCGCCCGGGTCCCCGCTGGCGCGGGCGAGCAGTTCGGCGCTCTCCCGCGGTGTCAGCACGTCCAGCGACACCGGGGGCACCTCCTCCAGGCCCAGCAGCCGGTTGCGGCTGGTGATCAGGGCGACGGACGGGCCCGCGCCGGGCAGCAGCGGGCGGACCTGGTCGGCGTCCGCGGCGTTGTCGAGGACGACGACGGCCCGCCGGTGCGCCAGTTCCGACCGCCAGCAGGCGGCCAGCGGCTCGATGCCGCCCTCCTGCGGGATCTTCTCCGACGGCACGTCCAGGGCGGCGAGCAGGGTCCGCAGGGCGGCGTCGGGGTCGAGCGGTTCCCGCCCGGCGGTGAACCCGTGGAGGTCCACGTAGAGCTGGGCGTCGGGGTAGTCGGCGGCGAGCCGGTGCGCGGCGTGCACGGCGAGGCAGGTCTTCCCGACGCCCGCCATGCCGTCGACGGCCACCACCCGGTCGGTCTCCACCGCGGCGAGCACGGCGTTCAGCTCGGCCTCGCGCCCGGTGAAGTCGGGGACGTCGCGCGGCAGGTCGTTGCGGGGCGGGCGCGGCGCGCCGGCCGGCGGCGACGGGGGCTGGACCTGGCGGCTGGTCTTCGGGGGCGCCGGCAGCGGGTTGGACGCCCGCTCCCACAGCGGGCGCAGCGGGCGGGGGTCGCGCTTGAGCAGGCGGCAGAGCGCGATGACCGCCGTCCAGGGCGGCACGGTCTGGCCGCTGAGGTAGCGCGACAGCGACGAGGAGCTGAGCCCGGCGTCGCGCGCGAGGGCGCGGACGCCGCGTCCGGACACCTCCTGGAGCATGCGCAGCCGGGCCGCCAGCTCGTCCTGCGGGTCGGCCTTCGCCGCCCGGTGTTGTTGCGCGACCACCGATCCCCGCCTCTCCGTCCCACCGCGGCCGAACTCGCCCGAGGCGCGTATCCGCAGCTCAGAGCCGTTTCAGCTGTCCCACGGTGTCCCACCGACGTCGTCATCGTAGGCCCCGGCGGCTGTGATGGTGACATGCCCTCGAGGGAAGGGGGCGCCACGCAGAGGAGAAACGCAGATGCAGTCCCGTATGAAGAACCCCGCCATGGTCCTGTCCGGCGCGATGCAGCCCATCCAGGAGATCTTCAAGGCCGCGCACTCCGGCGGGGTGTCGGACGAGATCCTCGAACTGGTGCACCTGCGGGTCAGCCAGATCAACGGCTGCAGCGCCTGCGTGGACGCCGGCGCCAAGACGGCGCGCAAGGCCGGGGTGGGCGACGAGCGGCTGGCCACCGTCGTCGCCTGGAGGGAGGCCCCCTACTTCACCGAAGAGGAGCGGGCGGCGCTGGCCCTGGCCGAGGCGGCGACCCGGCTCGCCGACCGCGCCGACGCCGTGGACGACGACGTCTGGGACAGCGCCGCCACCTACTTCGACGAGAGGCAGCTGGCCGCGATCGTCCTGATGATCGGCGTCACCAACCTGTTCAACCGCCTCAACGCCACGACCCGGCAGATCGCCGGCGCGTGGGGCTGAGCGCGTCCCGTCCCGGGCACGACTCACTCACGAACCAGGAGAATCCAGCCATGAGCGACACGAAGAAGACCACCAAGGGCACCGCCGCGGCCGGCGCGCAGTACGACGGCTTCACCGACGAGGAGCGGGCCGCGATGAAGGAGCACGCCCAGGAGCTGAAGAAGGCCGCGCGCCGCAGCCCGGGCAAGGCGAAGGCCGACGGGGAGGCCGACGTCCTCGCCAAGATCGCCGAGATGGACGAGGCGGACCGGGTCATCGCCGAGCGGGTGCACGAGATCGTCAAGGCCGCGGCGCCGGACCTCGTGCCGAGGCTCTGGTACGGCCAGCCCGCCTACTCCAAGGACGGCAAGGTGCTCTGCTTCTTCCAGGCCAAGGCGAAGTTCAAGACGAGGTACGCGACCCTCGGTTTCAGCGACGTGGCGGCGCTCGACGACGGCGCCATGTGGCCGACCGCCTACGCGCTGACGGAGCTGACCGCCGAGGGCGAGGCGCGGATCGCCGCGCTCGTGGAGAAGGCCGCGGGCTGAGGACCGCCGGGACGGCCGGAGGCCCCGGGCCGGTGGAGGCCCGGGGCCGCTTCGGCTGGTCCGCTAGGAGCGGGACCAGTAGTAGAGGGCGTTCATCATCAGCTTGAGCGGCCCCGGTCCGTTGCTCGTGCTGGTCCAGTGGCTCCCGTTGTCGTGCGAGTACTTCATCTTCCAGTGGGGGCCGGGCCCCTTGTTCTTGATCGAGGAGTGCTCCAGGCCCTGGCCGGCGGCGTAGACGGCCTTGTGCTTGGCCTTCATGCTGATCGCGGCGCCGCTGGTGACGACGTCATCGTCGCTCGCGCCCATCAGCGTCCAGTCGGTGCCCTGGTTGGACTGCGGGTTCTGGCCCGCCCAGCTGAGGAAGCCGCTGCCGGGACGCATGTCGCTGCACTGCTTCCACCCGCGCGCCAGCGTGCAGGTCGTGGCCCAGTTCGTGCCGCTGAACGGGGTGCTGAACGTGGCGACGTCCTCGATGTAGATGTAGTTCGGCCAGTCGGCGTTCTGGTGGTACTTCTTCACCCCGGTGATGGCCGCCCGGACGACCAGGCCGCCCATGGAGTGGGCGACGACGTCGACCGACTTCCCGTGCCTGGAGTAGTTGTTGTAGATGTCCCAGGCGAGCCTGCGGCCGAGTTCCTGGATCCTGCTGTCCAGGTTCCCGTTCACTTTCCGTGTGCAGTTCACGTCTTTCTTGTAGTAACCCCACGTGATGAACTTGCCGGTCCACCCGCCGTTACGCAGAGCGGTCTGCGCGGAACTCCACGCACTCTTGCAGTCCACCTTGGCATTTCCCGCCGTGGCGTGGTTCCAGTCGATTCCGTGGATGAAATAGACGGGCTCCGACTTGCCGTTGCCGCGGGCCGGACCGGACGCCCACGCGGGGCTCTGCGCGACCACCACGGCCGCGGCGACGGCGACGGCGACCACCAGTGCCGCGAGGACTCGGACGATTCGACGGACCATCTCTGGCCTTTCTCCGGGCCGCGACCACGGGACGGTCGCGGCTGGAAGAAAGATCCCGGATTCCGGCGAATACCGGATAGTGCCCGGGGAACCGTTCACGGTCCGGGAAGAACGGTGCCGGAGGTTCTGGTGAACACCTCCCCTTTCTGCTAGGGGCCCTCCTAAGGCCTCCACCAGGAAAGGACTTCGAGCCGTGGAATCGGCCGAGTCCGGCCAGGACCGGGAAGAAACGGCGTCCCGGACGGCCGGGTCGCGGACCGGCTGACTTTAGGTCTAAACTCAGGCCGGAACACGGTGGGACCTGGACACGGGGAGGGGTTCGAGATGGCACGCACGATCGTGGTCGGCGGCGGCGGCACCGGCATCGGAAGGGCGGTGGCGGCCCGCTTCGCGGCCGACGGGGACCGGACCGTCGTCATCGGCCGCCGCGCCGGCGTGCTGGAGGAGGCGGCCGGGAAGATCGGTGGCACGGCGCTGCCGGCCGACCTGGGCGATCCGGCCGAGGTCGAGCGCGTCCGCGCCGAGCTGGCCGGGCGCTTCGGCTCGATCGACGTGCTGGTCAACTGCGCGGGGGGCAACGCCGAGTACCACGGCGGCCCGGACGGCGTCGCGGAGCGGTGGACGAGCAACTTCCGCGCCAACGTCCTGACCGCGGTGCTGCCGACCGAGGCGTTCCGCGATCTGCTGAACCCGGCCGGGAGGGTCGTGTTCGTCTCGTCGGTCGCGGCGCTGCGCGGCTCGCGCGGCACGTCCTACGGCCCGATGAAGGCCGCCTTGCACCCGTACGCGTTCGATCTCGCCGCCGCCCTCGGGCCGCGCGGTATCACGGTCAACGTGGTCGCCCCGGGGTTCATCGAGGACACCGAGTTCTTCGGCGGCTCCATGAACGACGAGCGCCGCGCGGCGCTGGTCGCGCAGACCCGCACCGGACGGGCCGGGACGCCCGGGGACGTCGCCGAGACCGTGCACTGGCTCGCCTCGCCCGGCGCGGGGCACGTCACCGCGCAGATCATCCAGGTGAACGGCGGGGCCGAGCGTGGCCGCTGAGCCGCCGCGCGTGGCCGCCGAGCCGCTGCGCGACGGCGCCGACGCCATCCAGGACGCCTGGCGGCGCGAGCTGCCGGGCGTCCCGGTGGAGTCGATCGGGGTCGTGACCAGGATCTGGTGGGCCGCCAAGGTCTTCGGCGACGAGCGCCGCCGCCTCCTGGCGAGGCTGGGAGTGGACGTCGCGACGCTGGACCTGCTGTCCACGCTGCGCCGCGCCGGCCCGCCGTACCGGATGAGCCCGGGCGAGCTGGCCGACGCCTGCATGGTGACGCGCGGGGCGATCACCCAGCGGGTGGAGCGGGCGGCGGAGGCCGGGCTCGTCGAACGGACCACCGCCGGATCCGGCTACCACACGCGGGCGGTCACCCTCACCGGGGACGGCAGGGCCCTGCTCGACCGCGTCGTCGCCGACCTGCTCGGGGCCGAGGACCGCCTCATCGGCCACCTGGCGCCCGACCGCCGCGAGCAGCTCGCCGGCCTGCTGCGCGAGCTGCTCGCCGGGCTCGGCGGCCCGAGCCCGCGGGGCCAGGTCGGGGACTGAGCCGGCCCGGCGGGTCAGGGGCTCGTCAGGATGACGAGCTCCCGGGTCGCCCGGGTCATCGCGACGTAGCGGTCGACCGCTCCCTCGATGCCGTCGCCGAACCCCTCCGGGTCTACGAGCACGACCAGGTCGAACTCCAGCCCCTTGGCCAGCTCCGGGGTCAGCGACCGGACGCGGGGCGTCCCCGGGAACGCCGGATCGCCGATGACGCAGGCGATGCCGTCGTCGTGCGCGGCCAGCCAGGCGCCGATGACCGCGTCCAGGTCCGCGGCCGAGCCGTGGACGACGGGGACGCCGGTCCCGCGGATCGACGTCGGCACGTTGGCGTCCGGGAGCGCGGCACGGATGACCGGCTCGGCCTCCGTCATGATCTCCTCCGGCGTCCGGTAGTTGATGCTCAGGGACGCCAGTTCGATCCGGTCGAACCCGACCCGTTCGAGCCGTTCCCGCCACGACTCGGTGAACCCGTGCCTGGCCTGGGCGCGGTCCCCGACGATGGTGAAGCTGCGGGACGGGCAGCGCAGCAGCAGCATCCGCCACTCCGCGTCGGTCAGCTCCTGCGCCTCGTCCACGACGACGTGCGCGAACGGGCCGGCGAGCAGGTCCGGGTCGGCGCCGCCCAGGGCGCTCTCGTCGACGAGGACGTCATGGAAGTCCTCGCCGCGCAGCATCGTCACCAGCCCCGTCCCGTACTCGTCGTCGGCCACCTCGATCAGGTCGTCCACGACCCTGGCCATGCGCTCGCGCTCGGCGGCGACGGCGGCCTCGCGGCGGCGCCTGCGCAGCGGCGCCTTCGGGTCGCCGAGCCGCTGCCGCGCGGCGTCCAGGAGCGGCAGGTCGGACACCGTCCACGCCTGGGCGTCCTCACGCTGCAACCGGCGGATCTCGTCGGCGCCGAGCCAGGGCGCGCACAACCGCAGGTAGGCGGGCACCGACCACAGATCCCCGACGAGGTCGGCCGCCTCGATCAGCGGCCAGGCGCGGTTGAAGGCGCTGCGCAGCTCCGGGTCCTGCCGGAGCGACCTGCGGACCAGGTCGGGCGACGCGTCGCCCTCGTGCTTGTCCGCCAGGATCGTGAGCAGCTCCTCCCAGATCTGGTCGCGCGCCTCGTTGTGCGGCGTTCCGGGTTCCGGCGCCTGGAACGCCTCGGCCCAGTCGGCGGGGCTCAGCCAGACATCGGACCAGTGGGTGGTGACCTCCATCCCCTCGGCGGGCGGGTTCTCGTAGAACCCGACGGCCTTCTCGATCGCCTTGACCATGTCCGCGGACGACTTCAGCCGGGCCGCGACCGGGTCGGCCTCGACCGCCGCACCCGCGCCCTCGGCGACGAGATCCCGCAGGGTGCAGGTCTGCACGCCCTCCTCTCCGAGGCTGGGAAGCACGTCGGACACATAGGCCAGGTAGGGCTGGTGCGGGCCGACGAACAGCACGCCGCCCCGGTGGTGGCCGAGGCGCGGATCGGAGTAGAGGAGGTAGGCGGAGCGGTGCAGGGCGACGACCGTCTTGCCCGTGCCGGGGCCGCCGTCGACGACGAGGGCGCCGCGCGACCCCGCACGGATGATCGCGTCCTGGTCGGCCTGGATGGTGCCGAGCACGTCGCGCATCCGGTCGGACCGGTCGCCGCCCAGGCTCGCGATGAACGCGGACTGGTCGTCCAGCGCGGCGTGCCCGGCGAACTCGTCCGCGGTGAACACCTCGTCCCAATAGTCGCTGATCCGGCCGGCGGTCCAGCGGTACCGGCGGCGGCTCGCCAGCCCCATCGGATTGGCGTGGGTCGCGCCGAAGAAGGGTTCGGCCGCGGGCGAGCGCCAGTCGAGGAGCAGCCGGCGGCCCGTGGTGTCGGTGAGGCCGAGCCGGCCGACGTAGACGGGCTCGGAGCCGTCCGCGCCGACCATGTGCCCGAGGCAGAGGTCCAGGCCGAAGCGGCGGAGCGTGCGCAGCCGGGCGGTGAGGCGGTGGATCTCCATGTCCCGGTCCATCGCCCGCTGCCCTATGCCGCCGGGCGCCTTGCGCTCGGCCTCGAGGCGGTCGGACAGGTCGCGGATCGCCTGGTCGAGGCTCTCGGCGATCGCCGCGAAATGCCGCTCGTCGGCCTCGGTCAGCGCCGGGTCGGCCTTCGCGGACAGGCGCTCGGGGAGGTCGAACACGCTGGCGGTCAAGGGGTTCACGTATCGGCTCCGGCTCGTGGTCGCTGCTCGTGTGCCGGCGGGTTCCCGCGACCGCCGGGGAGCCCGCGGACCGCCGTCGCCGCGCGACTCGCACGGCGGCGTCGGCCACCCGCACTGCGCCCCCGGTTTCCGCAGGTTCCGGCCTCGGCCGACGATTCTGCGGCACGACCCGGGTCTTGCCGCAAGCCCCCCGGTGCGCTATACGTTGAGAGTGGCGGGGGGAGTCGTCCCTCCCAGGGCCCGCGGCTTCGCCGCCGCCTTCACCGCCGCTCCCCCGGCAGACGCAGCCGCCGCTCCCCCTTGATCAGACCATGTACTGGTCGTGGCGGTGGTAGAGGTCCGCCCATTCCTGCTCGCTGAGCTGCCGGCCGCTCCCCACGATCTCGGCCAGCTCCTCGAAGTAGGCCTCGCGCGGGGCGCCGGGGGCGAACAGGACCAGCATCGACGCGGGCCCGTGCGGGTTGTCGAACGCGTGGATCCCGCCCGGCGGGACGAACAGGAAGTCGCCGGGCGCGGCGTCGATCCAGCGGTCGCCGTCATAGAGGGCGACGGTGCCGTCCAGGACGAAGAACGACTCCGACATCGTCTTGTGGAAGTGCGCGCCCGAGCCGCGGCCGGGCTCGGCCCCCATGTCCCACCGGTAGAGCCCGTACTGACCGCCGGTCGATTCGCCCGTGGCCAGGTAGTGCACCTTCGAGCGCGTGCCGATCAGCAGGTCGGGCTCGGAGTCGCCCTTCCACAGCCTGCCGCTGACCTCGCCCTTGTCACCGTGGAAGAGCTCCTTGGGATATGACATGCCCGCCTCCTCGTCATTCGTCCCCGTCGCCGCCGGCCCTTCCATGGCCGAGGCCGCCGGGTCCCGTCAACGTCCCAATAGTGGCGGTCGACCGTGACATTCCGCTCGGCACCCGCCCTGGATCACCGCGCTGCGCGCGAGGGGCCCTCGCCCCGGCCGAAGGCGATGATCTGCGGAAGGGCCGGGTCGTAACCGTCGCCGGTGTCCACGGTCATGGTCGGGACGTCGAGGGAGATCCACCCGAAGGAGTCGAGGGAGTGCCGTCCGTCGGCGATCGCCTCCAGGAGGTCCCGGTCCCCGTGGGCGGCCCGGTGGGCGTCGTCGGTCGCGCGGCGGGCGATCCGCGCGTGCGCGACCGCCGGCGGGGCGGTGCAGCGGACGACGCGGAGGTCGGCGATGCCGCCGAGAGGTTCGAGCCGCGGGCGCCAGACATGGTCCTGGAAGGCGGCCTCCGCGACCGCGGTCACCCCCGCCCGCGCCAGCACGGCCAGCACGTCGAAGAAGGCGGAGAGCGTCGGCAGGTTGAGGCGGTCGTTCGCCGCCGGACCGGACCGGGCGGCCAGGACCATGCCCTGCTTGATCTCGTCCCGGACGACGGCGGGGCACCCGAGCCCCTGCGCGAGCCGGCGGGCGAGCGTCGTCTTCCCGGCGCCGGGCGGTCCGCTCACGACGATCAAGGTCGGCTTGGTCACAGCGCATTGTGGCATCCCGCCCCGGCGCCCAGGGTGCCGCGGCCGGCGGGACCTCCGACCTGGACGTTTCCGAGAGACCGGCCCCTCGTCGTCGTTAGAGCCGGGCATGGCCGGGTAGCCGTATGCGAAGGCCGGAGGAGCCGGCGACTCGATCGACACCGAGGGGGGCGGAGTTGACCACGCCTGAGGAGAACGCTCCGAAGACCGACGACACCGACCAGGCCGCGAGGAAGCCGGGCGGCAAGTCGGGCAGGAAGTCCGGCCGGGAGCCCGAGCGGCGGCCCGACGTGCGCACCGAACTGGGCGCCGAACTCGAGGACAAGATGTCGGAGAAGGGGCTGTCGCGGGACGACTTCTCCGGGTCCTGAGGCGGCCTCGAAGCCCGGAGGCCGAACGCGGCCGGCGGGCGGTGCGAAGCGCGCCGACCGCCGCCGGTTCAACGAGTTCGGCCGAATGGAAAAGGACTATCCCGTACAAGTCGCCCGCGAAGGATTCGAGGCCCTCGTGGCCGGAAAGGACCATGTCGTCGCGGGCTCGTTCGAGAACGAGGTCCAGGTCGCCGGCTCCCGCGCGGTCCCCCGACCCCGTGAAGGCCAAGGCACTGGGGCAGGCTCAGCGGACCCGGCGGCGGTGAACGGCGGTAGGGCCGAGAGACAGGGGGGATCCGCGTGCTCGGCAAGCTGTACGAGCGGTGGCTGCTGGAGATGTGGGCCGGGGACTTCGAACTCGCCCGCGAACTGATCGCGCCGGGGTTCGTCGGCCATTGGCCGGGGCAGGACGTGCACGGGGCCGACGAGCTGGTCGACATGCTCCGGCAGGGGCACGCGCCCTTCGAGGACGTCGCGGTGACGATGGACGTGGGCCCGATCGTGGACGGCGACCGGGTCGCCGCGCGGTGGACGTTCAGCGGACGGTACCGGGGCGGCATGCCGGGGGCGACCGCCGCCGAGGGCACGGAGGTCTCGTTCAGCGGCCACGACATCCTGCGCGCTGAGGACGGCCGGTTCGCGGAGTACTGGGTGATCTCCGACACCCGGTCCCTCTCCAGCGCCCTCGGCGTGGAGTGACCGCCGCCGCGTCCGGCGGACCCGCCCGGCGCGTCACATGGGCAAGGGCTGGATGGACGCGTCGCAGAGGCGGCAGCCCAGGTTTCCCTTGCAGATGCCGTGCTCCGGGCACGGTTCCAGGTCTTCGGGGGGCGGCGGGACGCGCCAGTCGGGCCACGCCGCCGGCCTCCACACGGGGGCGGGGGCGGGCCAGCCCTCCACCATCGCGCGGTATCGCCGCAGGTACCCGAGGGCGAAAGGCGGGTCGTAGGTGAGAAGCCCCCAGCCGTGACGCGTCATCGCCAGGTCGAGCACTCGCAGCAGGAACGCCTTCTCGGACGGCCAGTCCGCCGTCCAGGGCAGCTCGTTCAGGTCGAACCCGGCCGTGCCGCGGCCGATGCGGTGCCCGTCCGCGAAGAGCAGCACGAGGTTGCTCTCCCAGGCGGACTCGGCGAGGGCGCACCCGGCCAGGGTGAGCACGTCGAAGAAGACGTCGGTCCCGCCGTTGGTCAGGTACAGCTCTTCGCCGGACGTGCCCAGGGCCAGGAAGGAGTTGCCCACGGTTTCCCATCCCTCGTCGGCGTCCCGGCGGGACGCCGACGACACCCTACGATCCCGGCCCGATGGGCGGGCTCACCTGTCCCTCGCGGCGGACGGGGCGGCCTCGCCCGCACCTGCGTCCCGCGGGTGCCCCTCGAAACGGGTGGGCCACCAGACCCTGGGCCCGATCATCCGGACGAGCGCCGGGACCAGCAGCGACCGGACCACGAGCGTGTCCAGCAGCACGCCGAACGCGACGATGAACGCGATCTGCGCCAGGAACGACAGCGGGATGACGACCAGCGCGGCGAACGTCGCGGCCAGCACGACGCCCGCCGACGTGATGACGCCGCCGGTGGCCGTCAGCCCCCGGAGCACGCCCTCGCGGACGCCCCGGCGCCGCGTCTCCTCGCGGACCCGCGACATCAGGAAGATGTTGTAGTCCACGCCGAGGGCGACCAGGAAGACGAACCCGTAGAGCGGCACCGAGGCGTCCAGGCCGGTGAAACCGAACAGGTACCGGAACACGAGCGCCGCGACGCCGAGCGTGGCGGCGTAGTTCAGCGCGACGGTCGCGATCAGCAGGACCGGCAGCGGTATCGAGCGCAGCAGCAGCACCAGGATGACCAGGATGATCACCAGGACGACCGGGACGATGAGGGTCCGGTCGTGGGCGGCGGTCTGCTGGGTGTCGTACTGCTGGGCGGTGTAGCCGCCGACCAGCGCGTTCGCGCCGGGGACTGCGTGCACGGCGGTGCGCAGCCGCTTGAGGGTGCTCTTCGCGGCGTCGCTGTCGGCGGCGGCCTTCAGCGTCGCGTCGATCCGGACCCGCCCGTCCACGACCTTCGGCGGGCCGCCGGGGCGGCCGGACGCGCCGACCGGCGCGGCGCTCGCGACGCCCTCGGTGCGGGCGGCGGCGTCGAGCACGGCCCTGCCCTGCGCCGCGTCGGCGATGATGACCGCCGGCTGGCCCGAACCGCCCGGGAAGTGCTTGGAGAGCGTCCGCTGCGCGGCGACCGAGGGCGCGTCGTTGATGAAGATCTCGTCCAGGGGGACGCCGTGGGCGCGCAGCCCCGGGGCGAACGCGGCGCACGCGACGAGGGCGATGGCCGTTCCCGCGACGACGCGGCGCGGATGCACGTCGACCAGGCGGGCGACGCGGGACCACAGGCCACTTCCCGCGTCGGCCCCTTCCGCCACCGGCTTGGGCCTCGCGGGCCAGAACCCGACCCGTCCGAACACGACGAGCACGGCCGGGAGGAACGTCAGCGCGCTGAGGACGGCGCAGGCGATGCCGATCGCCCCGACCGGCCCGAGCGCCCGGTTGTTGGTGAGGTTGCTGAGCAGCAGCGCGAGCAGGCCGAGTGCGACGGTCGCCGCGCTGGCGACGATCGCGCCGAACGATTCGCGCACCGCCAGCCATCCGGCGGCGAAGCGGTCCCGGCCCGCCGCGAGCTCCTCCCGGAAGCGGGACGCGAGCAGCAGCGCGTAGTCCGTGGCGGCGCCGATGACCAGGATCGACAGGATGCCCTGGACCTGGCCGTCGACCCGGACGATGTCGTTCTTGGCCAGCGCGTAGACCACCGCGCACGCGAGGCTCAGCGCGAACACCGCACCGAGGATGATGACCAGCGGGAGCAGCAGGCTGCGGTAGACCAGCAGCAGGATGACCAGGACGGCGACCAGCGCGACGCCCAGCAGCAGCCCGTCGATCCCGGCGAAGGCGTCCGACAGGTCGGCCTGGGTGGCGGCCGGCCCGCTGATCTGCGTCTTCGTCCCCGGCACGGTCTCCGCCGCCGAACGGACCCCGTCCAGCACGGTCGGCAGTTCGTCACCGAGGTCGGGTCTGAGCGGGACCACGCCCTCCAGTGCCAGGCCGTCGTCCGAGCGCAGCGCCGGGGACGGCGTTCCGAGGGTGCCGGGCGCGCCCCGCAGCCCGGCGAGCGCGCGGGTCGCGGCGTCCCGCTGGGCGGCCGTGACCTGGCCGTTCGCCGTCCACACGACGATGGCGGGGATGGTCTCCTGCTCGTCGAAGGCCCGCTGGGCCTGCAGCACCTTGGTGGACTCGGCGCTGCGCGGCAGGAAGGCCGCCTGGTCGTTGGTGGCGACCTCGCCGAGCTTCCCGGCGTAGGGACCGAAGGCGCCGCCGATGGCCAGCCAGACCAGGAGCAGCACCGCCGGCACCAGCCAGCGGATCGAGCGCGGCGGTGTTCGGCGCGGTCCGGCCATCGGTTCCTCCCCCAGCGAGTTCGACCAGCCGCTCCATACCCACAAATACCTCAATCATTGATTATCTCAACGATTGAGTTAATGTAATCTGATCCGCATGGCCGAAGGAGCGGACAAGGCGGATGAAGAGCCACAAGGCCCCGCCGATCTCCGGTCGTTCGCCGTCGAGCTGCGCCGGATGAACGCCGAGTTCAACCGGATCGCCCACGAGTTCGCCCACGCCAGCGGGCTGCACCCCACCGACGTCCAGGCCCTGGTCGCGATCATGGACGCCCCGCAGCGCACCCTCGACCGGCCGATGACCCCCGGGCGGCTGCGGGAGGAGCTGAACGTCACCTCCGGCGCGGTGACCGCCTGCCTCGACCGCCTCGAACGCCTAGGCCACATCACCCGGGTGCGCGACCCGGCCGACCGGCGGGTGGTCCACCTGCGGTACGAGCCGTCCGCGATGACTATGGCGCGCGACTACTTCCGCCCGCTGTCGGAGAGCACCGAGGCGGCGCGGAGCGGGTTCGGCGAGGAGGACCTCCGCCTCATCCTCCGCTTCCTCCGCGCGATGAACGACGAGCTGTCGGCTCTCCGCACCCGCGACTCCGGACGCTAGGCGCGGGCGCCCGTCCTAGGCCGGACCGAGCAGGTCCCAGCGGTTGCCGGCGATGTCGAGGAAGACGGCGACGCGGCCGTAGGGCTCGGTGCGGGGCGCGGTGACGAACTCCACGCCCGCGGCCGTCATGCGGTCGTGGGCGGCGCCGAAGTCCTCCACACGCAGGAAGAAGCCCACGCGTCCGGCGACCTGGTTCCCGACGGCGGACGCCTGGCGCGGGCCGTCCGCGCGGGCCAGCAGGACGCCCGTCCGACCATCCGGCGGCCGGACGACCACCCACCGCTTGGGGCGCCCGTCGTCGGTGCGCGAGGGCGAGTCCTCGACCAGGTCGAAACCGAGGGCACCGGTGAAGAACGCGATGGCGTCGTCGTAGTCGTCCACGACGATCGTGATCAGGTCGAGTCGCACTCCGCGAGCGTACGATCAGTGCGGCCGCCGCGCGCTCGGAAGCCCCCGGGTGCACGCCGAAGGGATGGGAGAGCCGGCATGGACAGGACCGAGGGCAGCCGGACCGCCGTGCTCGTCTGCCAGGGCCGGGCGGTGGCGCACGGCCGCCTGGCCCCCGACCGGTTCGACGATGCCACCGCGTCGGCGCTGCTCCGTCCCGACGAGCTGGAGGCGGTCGAGCAGGTCCGTTCGGGCGTGCCTCCCCAGGGCATGGGCCCCCGGCTCGAGTACGAGTTCCTGCGGGCCACGGCCGAAGGACTGGTGCCGCGGACGGTCGCCATCGACGACGCCGTCAGGGAGCGGGCCCGGCCGCAGCTCGTGATCCTCGGCGCCGGCCTGGACGGGCGGGCCTGGCGGATGCCCGAGCTGGCCGGGACCGCCGTGTTCGAAGTCGACCATCCCCGTTCCCAGCGGGACAAGCGGGAGCGCGCCGCGGCCCTGCCCCCGCCCGCCGGGAAGGTCGCCTTCGTGCCCGTCGACTTCACCGCCGACGATGATCTCGGCGTTTCCCTCGCGGCGGCCGGGTACCGGACCGACCGGCCCACCACCTGGATCTGGGAGGGCGTGGTCCCCTACCTGACCCGCGCCGAGGTGGCCGCCACGGTGCGGGCCGTCGCCGAGGCCTCCGCCCCGGGGAGCCGGCTCGTCGTGAACTACCAGTCACCGTCGCTGGTGGCCTCGGTCGGGCGGCCCCTGGCCCGGGCGATGAGGCGGCTGTCCCGGCAGCCCGACCCGATGGCGCACGAGCCATGGCGCTCCGCCTGGACACCGGCCGCCATGCGCGACCTGCTGGCCGAGCACGGCTACACGGTGTCCGGCGACACGGACCTGCTCACCCTGGCCAAGGCGCTCGCCATGCCCGTCCGCAGCACGCGCTCCCTGGCGTCCGGCCGCGTCCTGACCGCCGACCGGTAGCGCGGACCTCTCTCGCGGGCCGGGTGACACAACGAGGGCCCGTGGCGCTGAAGGAGATGTCGGCGGCCACCCGCGTGGCCTGCCGACGCGGGCCCCGCCTTTCGACACCGCCGGTCACGAGGCGGGGCCCGCTCACCGGCGGCGTACCGCGCCGGTCCCTCCCCGCGGCCTCCTGATCATTTGGGACCTTCGTCCCCGTGCCGCGGACCTCCGTCCATCCCCTGGACCTCCCCACTGGCGAAGAGTGGGGGTGGCGCACCGGGCCGTCGGGGCGCGGGACCCGTTGGAGGGACGATGACGGTACTGGAGACCGGGCGGGACACCGCGCCGGCCGCGTGGCGCGGCTTCCGGGGCGGCGCGTGGCGCGACCGCGTCGACGTGCGCGACTTCGTCCAGCGGAACCACTCCCCCTACGAGGGGGACGCGTCCTTCCTGACCGGGCCCACCGAGCGCACGTCCGCGGTGTGGGCGAAGGTCAGCGCCCTGTTCCCCGAGGAGCGCCGCCGCGGGATCCTCGACGTGGACGCGTCGACGCCGTCCTCGATCACCTCGCACGCGCCCGGCTACATCGACCGCGACCGCGAGCTGGTCGTGGGGCTGCAGACCGACGCGCCGCTCAAGCGGGCGATCATGCCGGCGGGCGGCCTGCGGATGGTGGAGGCCGGGCTCGCCGCCTACGGGTACGAGCTCGACCCGGCCGTCCGGAAGGTCTTCACCGAGTACCGCAAGACCCACAACGACGGGGTCTTCGACGCCTACACGCCCGAGATCCTCCGGGCGCGCAAGGCGGGCGTCATCACCGGCCTGCCCGACGCCTACGGGCGCGGCCGCATCATCGGCGACTACCGGCGCGTCGCGCTGTACGGCGTCGACCGGCTCATCGAGGCCAAGCGCGCCGAGCGGGCGCGCCTCGACGACCTCCCCTCGACGGAGGACGTCGTCCGCGACCGCGAAGAACTGGCCGAGCAGGTCCGCGCCCTCGGCGAGCTGAAGCGGATGGCCGCCTCGTACGGGTTCGACGTCTCGGGACCGGCCCGCACCGCGCAGGAGGCCGTCCAGTGGCTGTACTTCGGCTACCTGGCCGCCGTGAAGGAGCAGAACGGCGCGGCCATGTCGCTGGGGCGCACGTCCACGTTCCTCGACGTCTACCTGAGCCGCGACCTGGACGAGGGCCGCATCGACGAGGAGCGGGCCCAGGAACTCGTCGACGACCTGGTCATCAAGCTGCGGATCGTCCGCTTCCTCCGCACCCCCGAGTACGACGAGCTGTTCTCCGGCGACCCGACCTGGGTGACCGAGGCCATCGGCGGGATGGGCGAGGACGGCCGGACGCTGGTGACCCGGACGTCGTTCCGCTACCTGCAGACCCTGTACAACCTCGGGCCCGCCCCGGAGCCGAACCTCACGGTCCTGTGGTCGCCGCGGCTGCCCGAGCCGTTCAAGCGGTTCTGCGCCCAGGTGTCGATCGAGACCAGCTCGCTCCAGTACGAGAACGACGACCTGATCCGCCCCCGGTTCGGCGACGACACCGCGATCGCCTGCTGCGTGTCGGCCATGGAGGTCGGCAAGCGGATGCAGTTCTTCGGAGCCCGCGTCAACCTCGCCAAGGCGCTGCTCTACGCGATCAACGGGGGCCGGGACGAGGTCACCGGCGTGCAGGTCGCACCGCCGCGTCCGCCCATCACCGGCGACCTCCTCGACTACGCGGAGGTGCGGGCCGCCTACGACGCCATGCTGGACTGGCTGGCCGCCACCTACGTCGACGCGCTCAACGTCATCCACTACATGCACGACAAGTACGCCTACGAGCGCGTCGAGATGGCGTTGCACGACCACCCGGTCACGCGTTCGCTGGCGTGCGGGATCGCCGGCCTGTCGGTCGCGGCCGACAGCCTGTCGGCCATCAGGCACGCGAAGGTCGCGGTGATCCGCGACGAGACGGGCCTCGCCGTCGACTACCGCGTCGAAGGCGACTACCCCGCCTACGGCAACAACGACGACCGCGCCGACCGGATCGCCGTCGAGCTGGTCGAGTCGTTCATGGACAAGGTCCGCCGCCGCCCGGCGTACCGGAACGCCGAGCACACCCTGTCGGTGCTGACCATCACCTCCAACGTGGTGTACGGCCGGCACACCGGCAACACCCCGGACGGCCGCCGGGCCGGGGAGCCGTTCGCGCCCGGGGCGAACCCGATGAACGGGCGCGACCGCCGCGGCATGGTCGCCGCCGCGCTGTCGGTGGCGAAGCTCCCCTACGAGACGGCCCAGGACGGGATCTCGCTGACCGAGACCGTGACCCCGCTCGGCCTCGGCCGCACGCCGGAGGAGCGGATCGGCAACCTCACCGGCATCCTCGACGGGTACACCGACGCGGGCGGGTTCCACATGAACGTCAACGTCCTCGACCGCGCCACCCTGCTGGACGCGATGGAGCACCCGGAGCGGTACCCGCAGCTGACCATCCGGGTGTCCGGGTACGCCGTGAACTTCGTGCGGCTCACCCGCGAGCAGCAGCGGGACGTCGTCGGCCGCACGTTCCACGGTGCGCTGTGAACGCCCGGGAACGCGTCCTGCGCGAGGCCGACGCCGAACTGCTCGCCCCGCCCGAACCCGGCGGGCTCGCCGGCGCGGTGAGCTCCTGGGACCTTTCGACGGGCGTCGACGGCCCCGGGACGCGGTTCGTGGTGTTCACCGGAGGGTGCCCGCTCCGCTGCCTGTACTGCGAGAACCCGGAGACGTGGCGGATGCGCGACAGCCCCCGCACCACCGTCGACGAGCTCGTCGCGGAGATCGCCGAGTACCGCCGGTTCATCTCGGTGGCCGGCGGCGGCGTCACGATCAGCGGCGGGGAGCCCCTGCTCCAGCCGGCCTTCACCGCCGAGGTGCTGCACCGCTCCCGCGGCCTCGGCCTGCACACGGCGCTGGACACCTCCGGCCACCTCGGCGACCGCGCCGACGACCGGCTGCTGGCCGGCACCGACCTGGTGCTGCTCGACATCAAGGCGTGGACTCCCGCCGTCTACCGCCGGCTCACCGGGCGCGACCTCGCGCCGACGCTGCGCTTCGCCGAACGGCTCGCGGCACTCCGCAAGCCGGTGTGGGTGCGCTACGTCCTCGTCCCCGGCATCACCGACGCCCCGGCCGAGGCGGACGGCGTCGCGTCCTTCGTCTCCGCGCTGCCCAACGTCGAGCATGTGGACGTGCTGCCCTTCCACCGCCTGGGCGCGGCCAAGTACCGGCGCCTCGGCATCCGCTTCCCGCTGGCCGAGGTGGAGCCGCCCACCGCCGACGCCGTCGAGCGGATCCGGGCGAGGTTCGAAGCGCACGGCGTCACCGCGCGCTGAGAACCGCGCGGCCGCCCTCCGCGCATGAACTCCGCCGAGCGGGAACACCCTCCTCGCAGGAGGTGCACGTGAACGCAGGTCAACTGCTCAGCCAGATCCCCGGACTGACGTATCGGCAGCTCGACAGATGGACCAGCACCGGCTACCTGCGGGCGACGCAGGCGGGCGAAGGCGCCGGTCACGCCCGCGACTACAGCGCCGAGGAGGTCCGGGTCGCCGCGCTGATGGTCCGCCTCCACGGCGCGGGGCTGAACGTCGTCTCCTCCCATCGCGCGGCCCGCGCCCTGGCCGCCGGGCGGCCCGCGGTCCTCGCCCCGGGAGTCGAGGTCGTCGTCCGCGACCAGGCCGCGGCCGCCGAGCCGCACGAGGAGGCGTCCGGAGGTCCCCTCGCGGCGGCCTGACCCGCCGGAGCTGCCGCCGAAGCGATCCGGAGGGGCCGCACCCGCGCGGCTCAGGCGTGGGACAGGGCGAACGCCGCCAGGAACCCCACGACGATGATCAGGCCGGTGAACAGGTGGGTGTCCTCGTAGGCCTCGGGGATCATCGTGTCGGCGATCATGGTGAGGATGGCGCCGCCGGCCAGCGCGGTGATGCCGGCGAGGAGGTCGGCGGGAGCGTCCCCGAGCGCCGTGTAGCCGAGGACCGCCGCCAGGGCGCTGATCACGGCGATGCCGCTCCACAGCCCGAAGACGTACCCGCGGCCGCGTCCCGCACGGCGCATCCCCGAGGCGCTCGACAGGCCCTCGGGCACGTTGCTGATGAACACCGCGACCACGGTGACCAGGCTGACCGCGCCGCCGCCCAGCAGGCTCGTGCCGATCACGATCGACTCGGGCACGCCGTCCAGCAGCGCCCCCAGCGCGATCGCGCTCCCCGATCCGGGCTGCTCCTCCTCCGAGGGCTGCTGCCCTCCCGAGCGCTTGCGGTGCCGCGCGCCCCGCCAGGCCAGGGCGGCGTTGGCGCCGGCGTAGAGGACCGCGCCGGCCACCGCGCCGATCGCCGTCGGGGCCAGCCCACCCCGGTCGTGCGCCTCGGCGATCAGGTCGAAGGACACCGCCGACAGCAGGACGCCGCTGCCGAACGCCATCACGCTCGCCACCACCCGGGCCGGGACCGGAGCCAGGAAGCCGACCAGGGCGCCCATCACCAGCGCCGACCCGGCCAGCAAACCCCATCCTCCGGCCTGCAACGCTCCCTGCACGGCTCTCCCTTCCGTCCACGACCGCCACGCGGTACCGGGTCCGGCACGCGGAGCGGCGCACCATCCGGCACGCCGCCCTGCGACTACCCGCCGGTTCGGTCTGAAACGCCCCGAACCGCGAAGCATGCGCTCTCCGACGGGCGCCCGCGCTCTTCGGGGCGCCGCCTCGTCCTCTTCGCCGCAGGCACGGTAGCGGGAAGCCGGGTGGTGCCGGCTAGTAGGGTCGGCGCATGCCCGCTCGTGCCGCCTCCTCGTCCCCGGTGAGAGAGCCCAGGCCGCCCCAGATCCCCCGCACGCTCACGCCTGCCGGGAAGGTCGAGCGGCATCTCCGGCATGACGGGAAGTACCTGTCGCTGGAGTACGGGGCGGAAACCCTGTCCATGGACGATCCGGACGGGGTCGAGGACGTCGGGTTCGAGCGCTGCCGGTTCACGCAGACCGCCTTCACCGGGGTGGTACTGCACCGGGCCGGGTTCGCCGACTGCGCGTTCGGCGACACCGACCTGGCGAACCTGCGGGCGTTCAACTCGCGGATGTTCGGCGTGCGGATCGCGAACGCGCGGATGACGGGGATGCAGCTCCCCGAGAGCGGGCTGCGGGACGTGCTGGTCGAGGGATGCCGCGCCGACCTCGCCGGTTTCAGGTTCGCGCACCTGCGGGACGTGGTGTTCCGCGACTGCAACCTTGCCGAGGCGACGTTCCAGTCCGCCGGCATGACCGAAGTCCGGTTCGAGAACTGCCGGCTCAGCGGCGCCCAGTTCTCGGGGGCGACGATGAAGGCGGTCCGGTTCCGCGGCTGCGACCTGCGCGGGGTCGCCGGCCTGAGTTCATTCCAGGGCGCGATCGTGTCGAGCGCCGACGCGATGGGGCTTCTGGACGCGCTCGCCGCGGAACTCGGCATCACCGTCGAGGACTGAACCTAGGCGAGCGTGAGAAAGAGCTTCTCCAGTTGCGCGCGGTCGACGGCGGCCTGCTCGGTGCCCGCGTTCTCCGGCATGGCGCAGCGCTCCAGCCCGGTAGCGATGATCTTGAAGCCGGCGCGGTGCAGCGCCCGCGAGACGGCGGCCAGCTGCGTGACCAGGTCGGCGCAGTCCCGCCCCTCCTCGATCATGTTGATGACGCCGCCGATCTGCCCCTGGGCCCGCTTCAGCCGCAGCACGACGTCGTCGAGCGCATCCCTCTCCAGTTCCATCCCGCTCCTCCTCAGGCGCTGCGCTTCTGCTCGGCGGCCCGGCGCCGAACGTCGTCCATGTCGACCGCGCGGGCGCCGTCGATCAGCTTCTCCAGTTCCTGCTCGGGCAGGGCGCCCGGCTGCGCGTACAGCACCACGTTCTCCCGGATGATCATCAGGGTGGGGATCGAGGTGATGCCGAACGCCCCGGCCAGCTCCGGCTGGGCCTCGGTGTCGACCTTGCCGAAGACGATGTCGTCGTGCCGCCCGGAGACCCGCTCGTACACCGGCCCGAAGAAGCGGCACGGCCCGCACCAGCTCGCCCAGAAGTCGATCAGGATCGTGTCGTTGCCGTCGAGGACCTCGTCGAAGTTCTCGCGCGTCAGTTCCGTCGTGGCCATCACGGTCTCCGTTCCTTCGCTGGATACCCCTACGGGTATAGGAACCGGCACCGGAACCCCCTTATTCCGGGACCGATGCGAGCGGCGCGGCGGGAACCCGCGTTGATGCGGGCCCGTTGGGGAAGGCATCCCTCAAGGGGGGAGCATCATGGGTTACTCGATCAGCGTCCGACTGCGGCGGCCGTTCGGCGAGACCGTCGACCAGGTGCGCAGGCTGCTGACGGACCAGGGCTTCGGCGTGCTGACGGAGATCGACGTGCGGGCCACCCTGCACGAGAAGCTCGGCGAGTCGATGGAGGCCTACCTCATCCTGGGCGCCTGCAATCCGGCGCTCGCGCACCAGGCGCTCGGCATCGACCGGCAGATCGGCCTGCTGCTGCCCTGCAACGTCGTGGTCCGCGTCGACGGCGACGACACCGTCGTGGAGGCGCTGGACCCGCAGGTCATGGTGTCGGTCAGCGACCGTCCCGACCTGGGGCCGGTCGCCGACGAGGCGACGCGGCGGCTTGCCTCGGCGTTGAGGCGGCTGGACTCCTGAGCCGCGCGATGGAGCCCGCCCGAGCCGCGCCCGACGCCGCCCGCCGCGCTCAGAGGCCGGGGAACTCGATCTCGGCCTCCTGACCGGCGGCCAGCAGGAAGTACCCGAGGAACGTCACGCCGTCCTCCTCGGCGTCGAAGCGCGCGATGCGGGCCCCTTCGGGCTCGTGGAAGACGTCACCGGGACCGAGGACCACCGCCTCCTCGCCCTCGATCTGGTAGACGACCGAGCCGGTCTCGATGCTGCCGAACACCGGCCCGTTGTGCACATGCAGCCCGGCCGCCCGGCGGGGCGCGATGGTGATGCGGCGGACCTCGACCCGGTGCGTGCTCCGGGGCGGCGCCAGGACCTGGTCGAGCAGCACCGTGCGAGTGATCGGCGGGACGTCCTCCGCGTCGCCGCCCCGGTACTCACCGTCACCGACCGGCTCTCCCGCCTCGGCCGAGGCGCCGTCGTCCGGGATCGGCTCGATGGCCAGATGCGTCATCGGGCGGTCGGGGGCGGCGCCGTGCCAGTGCCATTCGCCAGGCGCGATGCGCACGGTGTCGCCGGCGCGGACCGTCTCGACCGGCCCGCCGCGCCGTTGCACGCGCCCGATGCCCTCGGTGACGACGAGCACCTGCCCGAGCGGGTGCCGGTGCCACACGGTGCGGGCCCCGGGGGCGAAGCGGACGCTGTCGATCTGCGTCCGCGCGCCTTCCCCGGAGTCGGCCACCGGCGCGATCCAGGCGTCGCCGGTGAACCATTCGGGCGGGGCGGCGGCGCGGTCGGCGGTTCCATGGGTCATCTGCATGGCGTTCCTCGGGGGTCAGCGGACGGTGCGCGCGTCGAGCAGCGCGAGGATTCCGGTGATCGCTTGGTCGAAGGGCTCGGAGGCTCCCGCCGCGCGGGCGAGCACGTATCCGCCCTGGAGCGTGGCGACGATCGCGGCCGCGGTGGACGCGGGGTCCACCGAGGGCTCCAGCTCTCCCCGGTCCACTCCCTCGCGCACCACCGCCGCGAGCCGCGCGCGAAGCCAGGCGAAGGTCTCCTCGACGGGGCCGCGGAGCGCGGGCGCGGCCATGACGTCGGGGTCCTGGGTGAGCCGGCCGATGGCGCAGCCCCGCAGGACGTCCCGCTCCCGGTGCAGGTACGCGGCGAGGCGCTCGACGGCCGGACCCGGGCCGGACAGCTGCGCGTCGATGGCCGCGCGCATCTCCTCGGCGGTGCGGTCGATGGCGGCGCGAGCGAGGTCCTCCTTGCTCGCGAAATGGTGGTACATGCTGCCCTGGCCGGCGTCGGCCCGCTGCTGGATGGTCTTCGGGCTCGTTCCCACGTAGCCGCGCTCCCACAGCAGTTCGCGCGCGCTCTCCACCAGCCGTTCCCGTGTACTCACCCGGCCAGTGTACATACCAATAGGTACAGAGTCGACCGCCTGCCTCGCCGGCCCGCGCGGCCCGTCCCCGGCGCCCTCACTCCGCCGCGACCGCCTCGGGCGAGGAACGGCCGGACACGATGTCGTCGGCCAGCGGCGTCAGTCACGCCGACTCCCCCGCATGGACGGGCAGGTCGGCGAGGCGCCACTCGAGCATGCCGTCGCTGAGCCGGACCGCGCGGCGGCCGTGTTCGGCCAGCAGCCGGACCGCGTCGTAGGCCAGCACGCAGTACTCGCCCCGGCAGTACACGACGATCTCCCCGCCGTCGGGCAGCTCACCGATCCGCGCGGCCAGGTTCTCGACGGGAATGGAGATAGCGCCGGGGATGTGCCCGGCCAGGTACTCCTCGAACGGCCGGACGTCCAGCACCGTGGCCGCACCGGCCGCCGCCCTGGCGCGCAGCTCGTCGCGCGTGATCTCCGCCGCGCCGTCGTCCCCGAGGTAGGCGTCGCGGGCGGCCGGGACGGCGGCCTGGTGGGTGTCGGCGACCTTGCGCAGCAGCGCGAGCAGCTGCGCGACGTCGTCCCCGGCCAGCCGGTAGTGGATGCGCACGCCTTCGCGGCGGGTGGCGACGAACCCGGCCTGCTTGAGGATCTGGAGGTGGGCCGAGGCCGTCGTCAGGTTCAGCCCGGCCGCGCCGGCCAGCGCGTCGACCGTCCGCTCGCCCTGGGCCAGCAGGTCCAGTAGTTCGAGCCGCTTGCCGTTGGCCAGGGCCTTGCCGCCGGCCGCGAACGCCTCGTACAGCCGCGTCTTCGACGCCTTCGAACCCGCGGGAACCTGTTTCGCCATCAATCCTCCATAAATCCATGGAATATTGTAGTCCACGGATGCGTCCCGCATCCCCACAACGACCTGACCTTGGAGGACTTCTCTTGGGCTTCGCCGAGAGGCGCCCGCCACCGCTGCCCGATGAGGCGGGGGCGCGGGCGTGAGGAACGTTTCCGCCGATCGCCCGTCCGCGCGACCGGTCCGGCTGGGGCTTCGGGAGAACTGGCCGCAGTTCGCGCTGCTGGTCGTCGTGAACGTCTGCGTCGGCGCCCTGGTCGGCCTGGAGCGCACGACCGTCCCGCTGATCGGCACCACGGTGTTCGGGCTGACCAGCGACCTGGCGGTGTTCTCCTTCATCATCGCCTTCGGCGTCACCAAGGCGCTGACCAACCTCGCCGCGGGCGCGCTGACCGCCCGGTTCCACCGCAGGACGCTGCTGCTCGCCGGCTGGCTGGTCGGCCTCCCGGTGCCGTTCGCCCTCGCGTGGGCGCCGTCCTGGGGCTGGATCGTGGCCGCCAACGTCCTGCTGGGCGTCAACCAGGGGCTCACCTGGTCGATGACCGTCAACATGAAGATCGACCTCGTCGGCCCCGCACGGCGCGGGCTGGCCACCGGCCTCAACGAGGCCGCCGGGTACGTCGCCGTGGGCGCCACCTCGCTGCTCACCGGATACCTGGCCACCGCCTACGGGCTGCGGCCCGCGCCCGAGCTCATCGGCGTGGTGTTCGCCGCCGCGGGACTGGGGCTGTCGCTGGTCGTACGGGACACCGCGGCGCACGTCGCCCTCGAACTGGCCCAACATCCCAGGCCCGTCCCCGCCGGGGAGCGGACCGGGCCGGGCACCGTGTTCGCCCGGACGTCCTGGCGGGACCGCTCGCTGCGCGGCGCCAGCCAGGCCGGGCTGGTCAACAACCTCAACGACGGCCTGACCTGGGGCGTCTTCCCCCTGCTGTTCACCGACCACGGCCTCGGCCTGGCCGCCGTCGGGCTGATCAAGGGGTTGTACCCGCTGCTGTGGGGGCTCGGGCAGATCCCCACCGGCCATCTGGCCGACCGCGTCGGCCGCAAGCCGCTCATCGTGGCGGGCATGCTCGTCCAGTCCGCCGCCTTCGTGCTCGCCCTCGCGCTGCTGGCCCGGCCGCTGCTGGCGGGCGTCGTGTCCGCCGCCGTCCTGGGCATCGGCACCGCGATGGTCTACCCGGCCCTGATCGCCTCGGTGTCCGACCACGCCCACCCCGCCTGGCGCGCCAACGCGCTCGGCACCTACCGCTTCTGGCGCGACATCGGCTACGCCGCCGGCGCCCTGGTCGCCGGCGTCCTCGCCGACGCCCTCGGCCTCAACGCCACCGTCATCGCCGCCGCCGTCCTCACCGCCGGCTCCGGCCTGCTCGCCGCCCGCTGGATCAGCGAGAACCGCACAGCCGCGACCGAACAGCCCCATCGTCGCTGAACGCGGGATAATTACCATGGGCGCCATGGAGCGGAGCGCGGAGGAAACGCCGTCGTCCACGGGATTCGAACGGGTGCACGTCGAATTCGAGTGGTACGACGGTCCGAGGGGAGGCATCGCGGATATCGACGGCGTTCCGCACTACTTCTGGGCGCTACCCGGAAGGGGCGGTGGCGCGGAACACCGCGTCTGGCCCCTGAGCACCGAAGTACTGGCCATGGAACGGGAGCAGTGGGCGATCTTCATTGCCTGGCACGACCGGTTCGAGGCGGGCACGAACCCTGAGGAGGATCATCCGGTGCAGGGAGGAGTCGATGCCCGCTATGACGCGCTCGAAGAACTGCTCGTGCCCCATCGCGCCGTGCCGAAGAACGCCGGAGTGATGCGAGTCGAGTGGCGCGGAAACGGCGCCCCGAAACGCTACCGCCTTGAAGGCCCCGCCTACGAGGGTCGCTGGCGGCCTCTCGCTTGAGTGCTCATTGGTCGGCCGTCCCGAGGCTCACTGCGGCGGAGCGGGGGCGCGGTCGGCGAGCCATCGGTTCAGGCCTGCGAGGGGGACGTCGGCTCGGACGACTTCCAGCAGCGTGACCGTCAGCCCCCATTCGCCGACGGCCTCATCCAGGTCGCTGGTCAGGAGTCTCATCTGGTCGGAGGTCAGCCCGCCCAGTTCACTCAGGTCCCGGTCCGCGATGTGGCGGCGCAGCCGGCCCTCCACGGTGAAGCTGACCGCCGCCGTCTGCGGAACCGGCCGCAGCGCATGGCGGGCGGGGTCGGACACCGCCACGAGGACCATCGCCTTCAGCCGCAGGAGCACCCCGTCCCGAGTGGACGCTTCGAGCCATACGTCCATCGGATTCCAGCGCAGGGGCACGCGGACCCACCGGTCGACGCCCGGCACCACCAGCGCACGGCCCGGCCCCCGCACCGTGGGAGGGCGGCCAAGCCGGGAGACCACCAGGCGCTCCCCTTCGGGCACGACTCGCAGTGACGCGATGACCAGCATCGTGATCAGCACGAGCAGGGCCAGGACGGCGAGCGACGTCCATGTGAGGAAGCCGGGCGGCAACTCGTCCCGAGGAGGCGGGGCAGCGGCCGTCGGACCGCCTCTCAGGAGGTCCCTGTTCATGCGTCCTCCCCTGGCGTTCCGGCCCGCGGGCCGGGCCTTCACCTGGTGACCCGTGCTTCCACCATGACCGCTGCGCGGCCGCTTCGCCATCGGGCACGGCCACCAATTCGGCGAGGCCGACCATGTAGAGGACGACCGGGATTGCGAAGAGGCGCGATCGGGCATGCGTCCGCCGTGCTCAGGACCGGTCGTCGTGGACCGTGAGCAGGCGCAGGCGGGCGCCGTCCTCGCGTTCGCGCTCCTCCAGGGCGACCTCGATCTGTTCCAGTGCGGAGCGCAGCCGGGGAAGGCGGCGGCGTTCGACCGCGCGGATGCGCTGCCGCGTGGCGGCGGCCTCGGCGTCGACGGCGGCCGCGGCGGCCGTCGCGGCGGCGTGGGCGCAGGCGGCTTCGAGCGCGGCCCGGCAGGCCCGGCGCGCCGGGGCCAGGGCGACGCCGGACGGCGACGGCGCGGGCCCGACGGGCGCCTCGAAGCGGATGCGCCGGGGATAGGCCACGCCCATGAGGGAGGTGTGCTCCACGGTCAGGTCGGCGGGCTCTCCGGTCGTGGCCAGGGGCAGCACGCGGCGTCCGCCCAGCAGGGCGGCGCGCGCCAGCAGCCGGTCGGCCTCCCGGCAGCGGCGCTCCCATTCCGCGCCGGTTCCCTCGGCGAGCCGGTGGAGCCCGGCCTGCTCGTCCCGCAGGATGGCGAGCTTGCGTTCCAGCAGGTCGAGGGCGGCTTCGGCGGCCGCGATGCGCTGCCGGAGCCAGAGCCGCCCCGCGCGCCCCCGCGGGCCGGTGTTCACCGCTCCCGCCCGAGGTGGTCGTCGATCATCTCGCGCGGCAGCATCGTGAGTTCGCGGCGCGGCAGTGCGGCGAGCGCCTGCCACGCCCTGTCCAGCGTCCGGTCGAGCGCGCGGGCCTCCGTCCTGCCCTGGGAGATGAGGGTCTCGCGGCAGGCGCGCTCGAAGTCGAGGTAGTGGCGGTCGGTGTCGCTGAGGGCGCCCGCTCCGATGAGCTCGCCGAGCTCGCGGGCGCGGCGGGCCCCGGCGAGGGCGGCCGTCGTCTGCGCGGCGACGTCGAGGTGGTCGGCGCGTGTGCGGCCGGGTCCGGCGGCCTTGCGCATGAGCCGTGACAGCGACTCCAGCGCGTCGACGGGCGGGTACACGCCGAGCGCGTGCAGTTCCTCGGACAGGACGATCTGGCCCTCGGTGATGTAGCCCGTCAGGTCGGGCACGGGGTGCGTGATGTCGCCGCCGGGCATCGTCAGGACGGGGACGAGCGTGACCGATCCGGGGCGTCCGCGGACGCGCCCGCACCGCTCGTAGAGGGAGGCCAGGTCGCTGTAGAGGTAGCCGGGGTAGGCGCGGCGCGCGGGGATCTCGCCGCGCGCGGCGGACACCTCGCGCAGGGCCTCGCAGTAGGACGTCATGTCGCCCATGACGACCAGGACGTGCCGTCCCTCCGCGAAGGCGAGGTGCTCGGCCACGGTCAGCGCGATGCGGGGGGTGAGGGTCCGCTCGATCACGGGGGCGTCGGCGAGGTTGAGCAGCAGCACCAGCTCGCCGGAGGCGGAGCGGCCCTCCAGCGTCTCCCGGACGGCGGCGGCGTCGGCGTGGGTCAGGCCCATCGCGGCGAAGACGACGCAGAAGGGCTCGTCGCCCGCCGACGCCTGCGCGGCGATCTGGGCCGCCAGCTCCAGGTGCGGGAGCCCGGCCCGGGAGAAGATCGGCAGCTTCTGGCCCCGGGCCGGCATGGTGAGGGCGTCGATGGCGGAGATCCCGGTCAGCACCGGCTCGGCGGGCGGTTCGCGGTGCACGGGGTTCAGGGGGACGCCGACCACCGGGGCGTCGGCGCCGCCGAGCACCGGCGGGCCGCCGTCGAGCGGCTGCCCCATACCGTCGCAGACGCGTCCGAGCCAGGCCGTTCCGACCGGGACGCGCAGCGGCGCGCCGCTGAAGGTGACGCGCATGCCCTCCGTGCGCAGTCCGCCGGTGCCCTCCAGCACCTGCACGAGCACGCGGTCGCGCGCGGTGTCCAGCACGAGCCCGTGGCGGTCGGCGTCCGAGCCCCTCTCGTCCGAGGCGTCGCCGCCTGCGCGTTCGGTCTCCGCACGGTCGTCTTCTGGGAGGTTGTCGTCCGGGCCGACCTGGATGTCGGCGAACTCGTCCCATCCGACGCTCCCGGCGCCCGTCACGACCACGAGCGGTCCCCGGACCCGCGCGATCCCGGTGTAGGAGGGCCTCGGCCAGCCGCCGCGCCCCGCCGCCTGCCGCGGGTCGGCGTCCCCGGTCACGGCAGGCCGTCCAGCCTGCTCAGAATCGTGTCGCGGCGCTCGCGGACGTCCGCCGCGGTCCGGGCGTCCTCGCGGGCCCGCACGAGAGGCGAGTAGTCCAGGTCCTCGATCGCGGAGGCGGCGACTCCTCGGCCGGCCAGGTCCTGGCACCGGTCCACCACGGCGAGGACGGCATCGGTGAGCGCGGCGGTGCGCTCGGGCGTGCAGGACGCGTCGTTCGGGCTGAGGGCGCTCTGCTGCAGGACGCCTTCCCGCAGCAGGCGCCCTGCCACGAGCGTCACGCGTTCGGCGGCCGGCAGCGTCGCGGTGCCGACGAGTTCGGCGAGGGCGGTCAGGCGGTCGGCCTCGGCCAGCAGGCCCGCCGTGCGCGCGCGCCGGTGCGCCCACTCCGGGTCTCCGGCGGCGGCGTGGCTGCGCGCCAGGACCGGGACGTCCCGGGCGAAGGACCCCGACCAGGAGACCGCCGGGTAGTGCCGCGAGTAGGCCAGGTCCTTGTCCAGGCTCCAGCGCGCCCGCACGAACCGTTCGGTGTAGGCGGTGACGGGCTCGGTCATGTCGCCGCCCGGCGGGGACACCGCACCGATGACGGTGACCGAGCCCTCGGCGCCGTCCCGCGTCCGTACCCGTCCGGCGCGCTCGTAGAAGGCGGCGAGCGCGGACGGCAGCGCGGCCGGATAGCCCTCCTCGCCGGGCAGCTCGCCCGCGCGGGAGGCGAACTCGCGCAGCGCCTCCGCCCACCGCGAGGTCGAGTCGGCGATGACGACGGCGTCCCTGCCCTGGTCGCGGAAGTACTCGGCCACGGTGACGCCGCTGTGCACGCCCGCCTCGCGGGCCATCATCGGCATGTTGGAGGTGTTGGCGATGACGACGGTGCGGTCGGCGAGCCTGCCGCCCGTCCGGGGGTCGTCCAGCTCCGCGAGTTCCTCGAGCACGTCGGCCATCTCGTTCCCGCGCTCGCCGCACCCGACGTAGACGATCACGTCGGCGTCGCACCACTTGGCGACCTGCTGGAGCAGCATCGTCTTGCCCGTCCCGAAGCCGCCGGGAACGGCGACGGTCCCGCCGAACGGCACGGGGAAGAGCAGGTCGATGACGCGCTGCCCGGTGTGCAGCGGCGTGTCGGCGTCGAGCCGCTCGGCATAGGGGCGGGGCCGCCGGACCGGCCAGTACTCGGTCCGGCGCGCGTCCGCCTGCGCGGCGCGGGTGGACGGGTCGAGCCAGACCCCCGCATCGCTCAGCGGGCGCAGCAGCCCGTCGAAGACGCCGCCGAGCAGGTGCGGGCCCAGCGGCGCGGACAGGGCGCGGCCGGTCGTGGCGGCGGGCGCGCCGGGCGCGAGCCCGCCGGTGTACTCGTAGGCCTGGACGGTGGCCGCGTCGCCCTCCAGCGCGACGATCTCGCCGGGGAGGCGGGCCGGGCCGAGCTCGACCACGTCGTTCATCGCCGTGCCGCGCATGCCGGACGTCTCCACGAGGGGGCCGTTGACGCGGGTCACCTCGGCGCCCACAGCTCCGCCACCTCCGTCCCGAGAGCCGCCACCGCCCGGTCGGTGAGGGCGCGGGCGGACAGGTCCACCTCCGCGCCGGGACCGCGGGCGACCAGGCCGCCGCCGCTCACCCGCCCGACGAGCGCGCCGGACCCGAGCAGCCCGCGGGCCCTCGCCGTCAGCGCCCGCTCGTTCGCCGGGGCGTCCGGGCCGTCGAACAGGGCCCGGACCTCGCCGTCGATCCGGCGGCGCAGCTCCTCGTAGGCCTCCCTGCGCGCCCGCAGGACGATCGCGCGCGAGGCCGCGCGCGCCCGGGAGCGCTCCGCCGCGGCGGCGAGTGCCCCGTCGGCGCGTCCCGCCGCCCGCGCGTCGTCCAGGATCCGGGCCGCCTCCGCGCGGGCCCGGCCCACGATCGCGGCGGCGTCGCGTTCGGCGCCGGCGACCAGGCGGGCGGCCTCGGCGCGGGCGCCGTCCGCCAAGGCCGCGCGCACCGGAGCGAGCGCGTTCTCGATGTGACGGTCACCGGTCACGGCGGCATCACCACGGTCAGGACCCCTGGACGCCGGCGGCGCGCGTCCTCCAGGACTTCGGCGGCGGCGGGCGTCAGCACCACGACGGCCACCGCGTCGTCCAGCGCCTCCCAGGCGCACCGTACCTCCCCGGCGCCGTCCGCCGGGCTGACCAGCGCCCCGGCGAGACCGTAGCCCTCCACTCGGGCGCGCTCCCCCAGCACGGCGACACGGCCGGCGGCGCTTCCTCCGGTGCCGTTCGCGGAGCTCATGCCTTCCCGATCAGGATGATGCCGATGATCAACCCGTAGATGGCGATGCCCTCGGCGAGCCCGACGATGACCATCGCGCGCCCGAACAGCTCGGGGCGCTCGCTCAGCGCGGCGAGCGCCGCGGCGCCGGTGTAGGCGACCGCGACGCCGGCGGCGATCGAGGCCCCGGCGACCGCTATCCCGGCGCCCACGTACGGGGCCCAGTTCGCGGCCGCCACCTGCCCGGCCGCCATCACGCCTGTGGACATGCGGCGTCCACCTCCTCTGCCGTCATGCGGATGTGCCAGGGCCGGAACGGCCGGCCCTGCGCGTTGAAGAGCCGGGAGAACAGCTCGTAGTACTCCAGCCGGAGCGCCTGCACGCCCGCGACGAGCGCCTCCAGGGCGAACGTCACCGCCGTCCCCAGAACGAAGAGGACCACGGCGAGGACCGGCATGACGCCGCCATGGCGCCACAGCGCGGCGGTACGCGTCCAGACGACCGCGGCCAGCGCCGCGTGCGTCAGCCCGAACGCGGCCAGCCGCGCGAACGACACCACGTTGGCGCCCAGCCGCACGACCAGGTCGAACAGCTCCACGACGGCTTCGACCGCGCCCGTGCCGCCGCCGCCCGCCCGCGCGAGGAAGCCGGTGAAGGCCAGCACCAGGCCGAGGACCGCGAGGCCGCCACCGGCGACCGTCACGATGGGGCGGTGGAAATAGAAGCCCGCCGCGAGAGCGCCCAGCCCGAGGAGCACTGAAGCGCCGGATATGCCGGAGGGCTCGTACAGCGCCGCGGACCAGCCGCCCTCCCTCCACCGGTTGACGATGCCCAGCGCGTAGGCGCCGGCCAGCAGCGCCGTCCCGAGGCCGACCGCGAACACCATCAGCTCGACCGGGCTGTCGAGCGGCGAGAGCCACAGCCGGGGGACGACGCCGGTCGGCCCGAAGAACTCCCCGTACAGGACCCCGAACGCCGTGGCGGCGGCACCGGCGCCCAGCACGAACGGCCACGCCCGCCGCCAACGCGCCGGCGGGCGCGGCCACCCGGCCGCCAGGGCCGCGGCGGCCGCCACCAGCATCAGCCCGTGGCCCGCGTCGCCGAACATGATCCCGAACATCAGGACGTAGGCCGCCGACGCGAGCGGGGTCGGATCGAGGTCGGCGTACGGGACGGGGCCGTAGGTCGCCACCAGCGGCACGAGGGACCCGCGCAGGCTGTCCCGGCGGTCCTCCCCCGCCAGCAGGGTCGGCGCCTCCACGCCGCGCGGGTGCGGCAGCCGCACCAGGGCGGCGCCGACCTCGGCGAGCCGGGCGGCCAGCGCCGCGTGGGCCGCGCGGGGCATCCATCCGACGACCGCGGCCACCTGCCCCTTCCGGACCGCGGCGTCGGCGCGCTCCCGCACCTGCGCCTCGCCTTCGACCAGGTCCGGGCGGTTGCGCTCGGCCAGCCGGCGCGGATCGGGCGCGAACGGGAGGACCGCCGGTTCCAGACCTCCCGCCCCTGGCAGGGGCCGCGCGGCGCCGCCCGGTCGGCCGTGGGGGCGCGGACCGGGCTCGGGCTCGACCACCCCGGCGTCCGCCACCCGCGCCAAGGCGTCGCGCAGCGACCCGGCGGGGGCCACGACCGCGACGCGCGCCATCCGCACCGGCCACAGGCTCTCAGGCCACCTCATCGTAGGCCTCCACCGATCCCCCGCCGAGCGCCGCCGCCTCCAGCGCGGCGCGGACCCGACGGACGTCGGCGGCCAGCACGGCCACCGCCCCGACCACGGGCTCCATGCCGAACGCGGAGCCGCGCAGCATCGCCTCGCCGTCCCGCTCCAGCCGCCGCCAGCATCGGGTCTCGGCCCGCCAGAGGTCCGCCGCGTCGTCGACGCCCTCAAGAGGCCAGCGGGCGTTCCGGCCCAGGCGGTCGGCCATGGCGGGCAGGGTGGGCGCCTCCAGCGCCGCCCGGCCGAGCAGCCGCGCCGCCCGTCCGGAGGCGTTCTCGGGGAGTTCCCGGCCGTCGCCGAACCGCTCGCCGGCGACGAGCACGGCCGCCGCCCCCGCCGCCCAGGCGCCGGCGCGCGCCCCGAGGCCGGAGACGCGCGAGGCCCACGACAGCCTGAGGAACAGCCGGACGTCGTACGGGTCGGCCGACCCGGGATCGCCCCACGGCGAGGCGGCGAGGCGTTCGCGCACCGCCCCCGCGTCCGGCGCGTCCGCCAGGAGCGGCCACGCGGTGGCGAGCGCCCCGAGCGCGTACGGCTCCTCGGCGGGCCGGTCCTCCAGGCGCTGGAGCAGGCCGTCGACGTTCGCGACCTCGAACCATCCGGCCATGGCCCGCATGGCGGTCACGGCCCGGGGCGGCAGCCAGCCCGCCAGGACGCGCAGTTGCCAGAGCAGCGAGCCGGCGACCGCGTGCTGCGCCGCGCCGAGCCCCGGCGCCGCCGGAAGCCGCCTCCCGTAGGGCGTCGCGGCCAGGCCCGCCAGCGCCTCGGCCAGAGAGCCCGCCTGCGCGAGCGCTCTGCCCCGGCCCGGGCCGAGCACGTTCCGCGCGAGCGCCCGGGCGCGGACCTGGCCGGCGACGAAGCCCGCGGTCATGGCGCCGCCCTCGTCTCGTCCAGGAGGCCGCCGACGAACCCCATGGCGCGGGCCACCAGGCCGTCCAGCCGGGTCGCCGCGGCCTCCCGGACCCGTCGGGCCTCGTCCTCCGCGGCGGCCCGCAGCGCCTCTCCCTCCTCCTCGGCGGCCCGCAGCGCCTCGGCCGCGGCCGACGCCCGGACGCCGGCGGCCGCGGCGCGCGCCCGCTCCACCAGGCCGGCCGCCTCCTCGCGGGCCGCCTCGGTGAGGCCCCGCGCCCGGTCGTGCGCCGCCGCGACGACGCGCCTCCGGTCCTCCTCGGCTTCCGCCAACCGGGCGAAGACCGGTTCCAGCTCGTCCTCCACGGGCCGGCGCTCCGCCGGGGCGGCCGCCGCCGGGCCCGGCGCTCCCGCCGGACGGAACCGCTGCAGAAGGTCCTGGAGTGCCGGCACCCGCGCCTCCCCCTGGACTCGTCTGCTCGGTCTCCCCGCCGGCCTCGAACGCGCCGCACGCCGCCGCGGCCGGAGGACTCGCTCCGCAGCACGAAGATCCCCGTCCGGCGGCGACACAAACAGCAACCAGAGGATCACACTCGGCGATCGACGCCTGGGCGTCCCCTGGCGATCACGCCGCCCGGCCGCCGACGCGGTCGTCCGCCGGGGAGCCGACGACGTCCTCGGCGAGGAGGTTCTCCAGTGCCGCCATGCGGCCCCTCTGGGCGGCGTCGAGGAAGACCGCCAGGAAGCGCCGGTAGTCGTCGACGTCGATCGGCTCCCGCCGGGCGCTGCTCAGGTGCCTGCGCGCTCGGCTCACCAACTGGCGGACGTTGACCGGGCTGACCTGGATGATCTCCGCGATCCGCTCGTAGGGGTAGACGAAGGCCTCGCGCAGGACGTAGGCCGCCCGCTGGGCCGGGGTGAGCCTCTCCAGCAGCACCAGCAGGGCGCGTTCGAGCGCCTCGCCGCGCTCGGCCCCGACGGCGGGATCGTTGCCGGGGTCGACCGGCTCGGGCAGCAGGGAGCCCAGGGAGGTCACGCTGCGGACCCGCGCGGACCGCGCGGTGTTGATGGACAGCCGGGTCGTGATCAAGGCCAGGAACGCCGGCGGGTTGACGATCGCCGCGCGGTCGGAGCCCTGCCAGCGCAGCCAGGTCTCCTGGACGATGTCCTCGGCCTCAGCCGGGTCGGCGAGCACCCGGTAGGCGATGCCGAAGAGGCGCGGACGCACCTCGGTGAACGTCTCGGCGGCCTGGTCGAGGGAGTCCGCCCGGCCTCGTTCCTCAAGAGCAATGCTCATTCCAACCTCACGACGATGGTGTCCGATTCCGCCTGTCAAGCCGTTCTCCGAGTGGCCGTATCCGTGGGTTGCGCTCCTCATGCACTCACCATCTCGTCTGGGGGTCCAATGGGGCATGACACAAATGCATGAGATCGCGTAGACGCAGGTAAGAGCATGAGCAGGAGTTGTCACAGCAGAATTTCAAGGCAGCACCGAAAGGCTGGAACCGCACCGCTGATGCGGTTCCAGCCTTCCTTTCAAGAATGGTCAGCCCGCGTCGCGCTCCAGGTAGGCGCGCGCCAATTCCACGCGGGAGTTCACGCCGAGTTTGCGGAACGTGTGCATGACGTGAGTGCCGACCGTGGCGGGCGACAGGAAGAGCCGTTCGGCGGCCTGGCGGTTGGTCGCCCCCGTCGCCACGAGCGCGGCGACCCGGCGCTCGGCGGGCGTGAGCGCGTCCCATCCCTGCACTCGGCCCGCCTCGGATGCCGCCGCGGGCACCGCCTCCGGCGCCGTCCCGCCGAGAGCGCCCAGGACGAGGTCGTGCCGGAACGTGAGGGGGTCCGTAGGACGGACGAGACCGGCGTCGACGGCTTCCTGGAGGGCCGCCACGACCTCGGCGAGGGTGCGCCCGGCGAGGTCGGCGAGCCGGCGGGCCTCCAGGTCGCGGCCGAGCGACGACGCGAGCCGGATCAGGGCCTGGGCGGGCGGGGACAGGTGGCCCAGCAGGCGTTCCGCGGAGCCGTAGGCGGGGACCGGGGAACGCCGGCCGGTCAGGTGCGCGACCGCGCCCGTCCGGGTCACGGCGCCCTCGCGGAGGAGTCCGCGGACGGTCCCGGTCACCAGCTCCGGCAAACCCTCGGCCTGCCGGAGCAGGTCGAGGACATCGCGGCCCGGTTCGGCGCGGAGCAGGTCCCGGGCGATCTCGGCGACCGCGTCCTCCGGCAGCCGGTCGAGACGCATCGTGCGGGCGCCCGCGTCGGCGAGCCTTGCGAGCGTCGCCCGCACGTCGGCGCCGGGGGAACCGGTGCGGACGGCGAGCAGCCAGCGGATCGGGAGGGAGCGGAGCCGGGCCGGCAGGATGCGCAGCGCCAGGAGCGTCCCGGCGTCGCACCACTGAAGGTCGTCGATCACGACGAGGAGCGGCCCGTCCAGCGCCGCCTGCCGCAACCGGTCCTGAAGCGTCCGGACCAGCCAGAAGCGGTGCTCGGGCGACTCGGCCAGCGTCCGGAGGTCGGCCGCGCCGGGAAGGGCGGGACCATCGGAGGCCAGCGCCCCCAGCAGCGCGCTGAACGGGACGCTCTGCCGGCCCCGCTCCCCCGTCCCCCTGAGAACGCGGATCGCGAGGTGCTCCGCAAAGGTCCGGGCCTCCTCCGCGAGCCGGCTCTTACCGGCTCCCGGGTGTCCCTCGACCAGCAGGACTCCTCCGCGTCCGTCGCGCGACCGCGAGATCCATCCGGCCAGTTCGGCGGCCTCGGCTTCGCGACCCCGCAGCGGCCCCGTCTCGTGCTCGACCGCCATGGCTCCTCCGTTCGACCATCCCGGCGGCACCCCACCACCGGCACGATCAACTGTGGCCGGGAGCGCCCCGCGGTCGCATCGGGGAGAGTCCCCTGCCCGAACCCCTGGGGCACCCCCGGGGCACCCGGGGGTGCCCCAGGGAGTGCGCGCGGACCACACCCGGGAGCCATGACCCCGGAGCCCGGGCCGCCACCCAGCACCAAGAAGCGCCCAGACAGGGCGATCACCAAAGAACTAGCGCTGACCAGCGCGAACGCCTCGGGGAGCCGCCTCGAACAAAGCCTGTTCGCACGACTGCCCCACTCCCCGAGTCGGCGCGCGGCCTCCTGCTACCGGGGCCACGGCCCCAACCGGTGACCCCGGGGGTTGCGGCGAACGCGGCCCTAGGCGTGGCGGACATAGAGGTCGCCAAGGCGCTCATCGCCCGGGTTGCGCGTCCGCGCCGTCTACCGCTGCGGCGCGGCGGGAGTGCGTTGCGGCTGCATCATGCCGACGCAAGGTCTCGAGCGGGTCGACCCGGTAGTTGCGACCGGCGACCGGCGAGCAGGGGGAGCACCGCGTGCCTGTACGCGAGCGTCGTCGGGCAGCGGCTGTGCAAGTACCTCGTGCGATCAGGTCGACGAGGTCCTTTGGGGCGGCCTTGCGGGGGCGGGGCCGGCCGCCTCGTGCGACAGGACGAGGCGGGTGAGGTCGACACGGGAGCGGATGTCCCATTTGGCGAAGATGCTCCGCAGGTGGGTGTTCACCGTGTGACGCGACAGGAACAGCTGCTCGGCGACCTGGCGGTTGGTCGCGCCCTGCGCCACCAGCCGGGCCACGCGCGCCTCCGCCGCGGTCAGGCCCCATCGGGCCTCGTCCTCGACCTCTCGGAGGCGCGGCGGACGGCGCACGCCGAGCAGGCGCAGCCGCCTCCGCACGCGGGCCGCGTCGCGGGCGGCGCCCGACTCCTCGTACAGGTCGAGTGCGGCGTCCAGGTAGTCCGGCGCGGCGGGGTCGCCGTCCGCGGCGAGGGCGCGTCCCGCGTCCTCGGCCGCCGAAGCGTGGACCAGCGGGCGTTCGGCGTCCTTGAGCAGTTTGACGGCGTGCTGAAGCAGGTCGGGGTCGTCGTCGACGATTCCGCGCGCCTGGAGGGCGAGGCCGCGCAGGAGGGGCCCTGCCGCGTCGAGCCCTGCCGCGTCGAGGCCGGCGGCGCGGTCCGCGGCGGCGGCCGCGAGGCCGGGCAGCCCGGCGGCCAGCGCGAGGCGCGCGAGCACGACATGGTCGGCCGGGTCGGGTGGAGCTCCGGGCGCCGGGCCCGCCGCGTCCGCCCCCGGCCAGGCGAGCACGACCAGCTCGGCGACGCGGGCGGTGTCACCGAGGGCGTCGGCTGCCAGCGCGGCCAGCCAGGCACCGGTGCACCGCACCGCCGGCACCTCGGCGGCCATCATCCGCGCGCCGTCGGCCGCGCAGCGGCGGAGGCCGTCCCGGTCCCCCAGGTGCACCGCCGCCCGGCCGAGCGCGTACCGGGCCGTGGCGTCGGCGAAGTCGCCCACCCCCGGGTCTCCCGCGGAGTCGAGGGCGGCGGCGGCCTCGGCGCGGGCGGCGGCGAGCCGGCCCGCGTCGAGCAGGACCCTCGCGCGGGTCATCGACCACGGAAGGGCCGCGGCCGCGTGCCCGAACCGCCGGGCCGCGCGCACGCCCTCATCGGCCTCCCGCAATGCCGCCCCGACCTGTCCCGACGCGGCGAGGAGCAGCGCGCGCCCGCAGGCCTCCGGGGTCCCGGGCACGAGTTCGGCCCGCGCCGGGGCGGCGGTGTCCGCCGCCCCGGCGCCCTGGGCGAGACGAACCTCCGCCGCCTGGCGCCTCAGGGAGCGGCGCAGCGCCGAAGGGAGGGCCTCGCAGAGCGCCTCCCGGACCAGGTCGTGCCGGAAGTCCAGGAGAGTGCCCGTTCGGGTGAGGAGTCCCGCGCCGACCGTCTCGTCCGCCACCGCTGCGGTCTCGCCGGTCGAGGCCCCCGTGAGCCCGGCCAGTTCGTCCGCGGTGAAGGCCCGGCCGAGTACCGAGGCCGCTTGCAGGCCGTGCCGGGCGGGCGGCGACAGCTGGTCGAGCCGGCGCCGGACGAGGTCGAGGAACCGGCGCGGGATCGTCTCGGCGGCCGTCGAGGCCACACCCGCCCGAACCGTGATGAGCCCCTCCTCCCGCATGCCGAGGAGCAGTTCGGCGACCAGTTGCGGTATGCCGTGCGCACGCCGCGCCACGCGCATCACGTCGTCGCCCGGCTCGGCTTGGAGCAGATCGGCCGCCAGTGCCCTCACATCGTGGTCGGCCAGCGGCCCGAGGACGATCCGGTAGTCCTCTCCGGGACGCCTCGGCAGTGAGAACGCCTCGTCCGCGCCGCCCGCCCCCGGACTCACTGCGAGCACCCAGAGGAGAGGGAGGCCCGCCAAGCTCACCCGCAACGCCGCCAGCGCCTCCAGGGTCACCGGATCGCACCACTGCACGTCGTCGAGGCAGACCGCCAGCGGCCCTTCAGCCGCGCTCCGCGCCAGCCTGTCCCGGACCTCCCGCAGCGTCCATGACCGCAGGTCGGCCGCGCCGACGGCGGAGAGCGCGAGAGGGTCCGGCAGCGGCTCCGGACCGGCGGACAGGGCCTCCAGCAGCGGACCGAAGGGGACCGGGAGGCCGCCGGCCACGCCGGCCCCGTGCAGGCAGGGCAGGCCCGCGGCGACGGCCAGGGCACGGGTCTCCGCGAGCAGCCGCGACCTCCCCGAACCCGCGGGCCCCTCGACCACGACCACCCCGCCCTCTCCTGCGGCCAGCGCGGCGAGCCGCTCCCCCAGCAGCCCCGCCTCGGCCTCGCGGCCGCGCAACGGAAGGTCGCCCCGCTTCGGCATCGTCCCCTCGACCGTCATGACTCCTCCGTTCGCACTGCCGCGAATGCGCCTCGCCGGCACCCCGCTGCCGGCAGGAGAGGCTGCCGACAAGAGAACTGTGGTCGGGCCCGTGTCGCGCTCGCATCGGGGACATGCCCTGGTGCGGGTCCCTGGTGGGGATCCATCCCCCGGGCCCGTGCCTGGTCGGGCCGCTCCCGGTACCGGGGCACGCATGTCACTCGCGGGTGCGGCCGGTCCGGGCGGAAGACGCCTCGATCAGGTCGCGATCACGCCGTCGGTGGTCCGGATCGGCCGTCGTCCCTCAGGTTCCTGCCCGTGGAGGCGTCGCGCGGTGCCGTGGACCGTCCGGCACCGCGCGGCGCGTCCGCGGCTCCGCTCACTCTCCGGCGTCGACGGCCTCGATGATGGAGGCGGCGACGGCGTCGGGCTGGGAGGCGGCGACGGCGTGCGAGGCGCCGGCGATCTCCCGGGTCCCCCGGGAGGAGGCGCGGTCGGCCATGAACCGGATCGCCTCGGCGGGGATGTTGCGGTCGCTCCCGCCGAAGACGAACCAGGACGGCTTGGTGCGCCAGGCCGGCTCCGCCGCGCCCAGCCCGTCGGTCAGGGCACGCTCGGTCACCGGGCGCTGGGTCGCCGCCATCAGCGCGGCCTCCCCCGCGTCCAGGTCGGCGCAGAACTGGCCGTGGTACTTCTCCTCGTCGATCCGGAACTCGTTGCCCCCGGACGCGACCGGATAGGCCACCAGCGCGTCGCCCAGGGTGCTGCCCGCGAACTTGCCCGACAGCTGCAGGGCGCTCTCACCGGTGTCGGGCGTGAAGGCGCCTACGTAGACCAGGGAGCGGACGGCCGGGACGCCGGCCGCCGCCTGGCTGATCACCATGCCGGCGTAGGAGTGGCCGACCAGGACGACCGGCCGGTCGAGGCCCAGGATCACGTCCCGGACGTAGGCGGCGTCGCCCGCCAGGTCGCGCAGCGGGTTCGCCGCGGCGACGGCGCGCAGCCCGCGGCCGTGCAGGCGTTCGATCACCCGGTTCCAGCTGGCCGACTCGGCGAAGGCCCCGTGGACGAGGACGACGACGGGATTCTCAGTGGTGCTCATGAGTCTTCCTTTCGGGGCTGCAGCGCGGCCTTGAGGGTCGCGATGGCCTGTGCGGTCGCTGCCCGTGCGGCGTTGGTGTCGCGGACGGGGTTGAGCATCATGAAGTCGTGGAGCGTGCCGTTGTAGCGGACGCTGGTGGTGGGCACGCCGGCCTGGGTGAGGCGGCGGGCGTAGGCCTCGCCCTCGTCGCGCAGCACGTCGTTCTCGTCCACGATCACGAAGGCGGGCGGGAGCCCGGCCAGGTCCTCCAGGGTGGCGCGCAGCGGCGAGGCGGTGATCTCGGCGCGCTCCTCCGGGCTGGTGGTGTAGGCGTCCCAGAACCACGCCATCGCCTTGGCGGTCAGGTGCGGGCCGTCGGCGAACTCGCGGTAGCTGCCGGTGTCCTGCGCGGCGTCGGTGACCGGGTAGTACAGCGACTGGTGCACGAAGGACACGTCGCCGCGGCGCTTGGCCAGGATGGCCAGCGCGGCCGCCATGTTCCCCCCGACCGAGTCCCCCGCCACCGCCATGCGGGAGGGGTCCAGGCCCTCGGCCGCGCCGTTGGCGCCGATCCACTGCGCGGCGGCGTACGCCTGCTCGATCGCGACCGGGTAGCGGGCCTCGGGCGAGCGGTCGTACTCCACGAACGCCACCGCGGCGCCCGCCCCGACGGCCAGTTCGCGCACCAGGCGGTCATGGGTGCCGGCGTTGCCCAGCACCCATCCGCCGCCGTGGACGTACAGCACGACCGGCAGCGCACCGGCCGCCCCGATCGGCCGCACCAGACGGACCCGCACGTCGCCCGCCGCGGCCGGCGCCATGATCCACTCCTCGTCCACCTCGGGCATCTCCACCGGCCCGGCCTGGACCTCGTCCAGGAGCCTCCGGGCGCCCTCCACACCCCGCTCGTACAGCAGCGGCGGCTTGGCGGCCGCCTCGCCGAACTCCTGCGCGGCCGGTTCCAAGATGTGCTCGCTCATCCTTGCCTCCCCTTCTCAGTGGTGCTCCCGTCATCGGCCGGTCGGGGCTCCGGGCCCGTCCCGTCCTCACGGAAGTCGATCTCTCGGTGGGTTCCGTCGCACAGCGGCTTGTTCGCGGAATGGCCGCAGCGGCACAGCGTCATCCGGTTGCGGGTCTCCAGCGGGAGCCCGTCCGCGCGCTCGACCGGGACGCCGCCGGTGACCCACAGCGCGCTGGCCAGGCCGTGCTCCTCCTCCAGGACCGAGACGGCCCGCGGGAGGTCCGGCTCGATGGACTCGCCGCCGCGCCGCAGGGCGTAGCTGTAGGACCCGGAGGGGCAGTGGTCGATCCGCCCCATGATGTCGGCGCGCACGTCGCTGTCCTCGGTGTCGGCGAGCATCGCGGCGATCGGCCTGGTGCGTCCGATGCAGAACGCGGCGTGGATGCACAGCTCGCCGACGCGCTGGGCCGAGATGCCGACCCCGTCGTGCACGTGCTGCAGCTCCTTGTACGGGCGGACGTCGGCCGTCTCGGTGCCGTCGAACCCGATCAGGGCGTGGGTCCCGTCGCAGAAGGGCTTCGCGCCCGACCGGCCGCAGCGGCACAGCGCGTAGGTGTCCTCGGTGGCGAGGGTCTCATCGGTCTGCCAGGTCAGCGCGTCGTCCTCGGCGGAGACGATCTTGCGCTTGCGCCTGAGCGGCACCCCGCCGTAGACGAGGTAGGGGCCGTCCGGGAGCACGACGATCCGCTGCCGGTCGTCGGTGCTCCAGCGCCGGCGCTCGGGCGGGACGTAGGTGAACGTGGGGCCGGCCCTCATGCCCTCCACGTCGGGCATCCGCATGAGGGCCTGCGCCTGCGCCCTGAGCCCGTACATGGTGCCGGTGGCCACCGCGAGCAGCCTCGGGCTGCCGTTGAACGCCTGCTCCAGCAGGTGCAGGACGGCGCAGTAGGTGTGGTCGAACTCCTCCTGGGCCGTGCGGATCGCGCTGCCCGGAGCGTGGTCGGCGAGTCGCGGGTCGCGCCTCATCGGCAGGACGCCCGCGGGGTCCACGGCGATCGCCTCGCCGGTGGGCCCGGACCGCGGGGTGTCGCCCCGCCGGTAGCGCCGCCCGGCTCTGAGCTCCTGGAAGCGGTAGTAGTGGGCGACCTCGTCCCGCTCGGGGTGGTGGACGTCCCGGTCGCCGTCCCAGACCTCGCCGCGGGACGACCCCTCCCCCTCCTCGACGATCTCCCGCAGCGCGGTCAGCGCCGAGGCCAGGTCGCCGACCGCGACCAGCCGGCCGGCGGTGTGCCGGAAATGCCCGGCGTGGACCTGGCGGGCCGGGTCCCCGGTGAAGACCTCCCGCTCGCCGAGCCGGTCGCACAGGTGGCGCAGCCCGTCCTCGACCGCGTCGTAGAACTGCCCGATCGTCTCGTAGGCGTCGCCCTCCGGCGGGGCCCCGGGCGGCGCCGGCCGTTCGAGCCTCAGGAACATGTCGAGCGCCTCTGGACCGAACGGAAGCAGCGACAGCTCCAGCGAGGGGTCCGCGTGGGGCAGCCGCCGGGGGTGCGGCGGCAGCATCCGCGGCATGTCCAGCCGCGGGCGGCCGCCGACGGCGTTGAGCAGGTTCGCGGCCAGCGCCAGGTGGAGCATCTCCTCGACGAAGACGCCGGCCACCACCTCGGCGGCCTCGGGGTTGCGCTCGGCGTCGAGCGAATAGAGCGCGCACAGGTACGGCGGAAGGGTCGCGTGCTCCAGCTCGATCGCCCACTGCAGATGCTCACGCAGCTCGTCGAGCGTGGCGATCCTCGCGGACCCGGCGGGCGCCGCGCGATGCCGCCCCTGCGGGGGACGGTTCATGGTGTCTCGGTTCATGGCGTCTCGTCCCGGAGGTCGTCGGTCTCCAGCTCCTCGGCCGCGCCGAGCAGGTTGCGGAGCCCGAGTTGTTCGCGGCCCGCGTCGGCCGGGTCGAACAGCCACTCCGAGACCGGCAGGGCCGCGACCTGCTCGGCGTCGCTCGACGCCACCAGGTCCAGCTCGGCGCGGACCTCCGCCTCGAACTCGATCTCGAACTCGTTGTCACCGGTCGGACCGTTCATGGCTCCTCCACGCGTGGCCGGGGCGGACGGCGCCCCGAGCGGACGTCCGTCCGCATGGATCAGTTGCATCGAGATCTGTCCGGTGGCGAACAGACGGGTGAGGCTCCGGCTCTGGCGGACCGCCAGCGCGTGCGCGCGGTCGGCCCCGTGCTCGGCGGCGACCAGCGCGGCGGCCCGTTCGGCGCGGCGCGTCCACGACAGCGGCGCGCCGCCGGGCCGGTCGATCCGCTCGATCACGTCGAAGCCGGCGCCGGCGAGCAGTTCGTCGAGCTCCCGGCAGGTGGGGAACAGGTTGCCCTCCGGGGCCGGGAAGTCCTGCGAGTCCCAGGCGTCCAGCGGATCCCGGGCCACGACGGCCAGGAGCCCCAGAGGCGCCCCGGGCCGCAAAACCCTGTGGATCTCCCGGAGCACGGCGGCCTTGTCCTGGACGGTGTCCAGCACCCCCAGGCACCAGGCGGCGTCGACGGACCCGCCGCGGAGCGGGATCCGGCCGCCGTCCGCCGTGACGACCGGCAGTCCGAACAGCCGGGCGGCGGCCCGGCAGGCGGCCGGCATCGGATCCAGCAGGATCGGCCGGACCCCGAACCTCTCGGCCGCCCAGGCCGCCGGACCGCCGGCGCCCGCGCCCACGTCCAGCAGCCTGGTCCCGGCCCCCAGCTCGCACGCCTCCGCCAGCCAGGCCAGCCCGGCCGGGTCCGCGCTGCCGCGGCAGGCCGCCGGGATCGCGTACCCCTCGCCGAGGTGCTCGACGGCGTCGGCGGTCCATCCGGCGACGTCGCCGAACTCCGCGGCCATGGCCGATGCGATCATCGTGAACTCCCCCCGTCCGGTCGCCCGCACCGGCGTTCGCGCCGGGCCCACCGGGTCTTCGTGCGGTTGTCTGCCGTGCGGTTGTCTGCCGTGCGGTTGTCAGCCGTGCGGTCGTCAGGAACGCCTGGGCGCTCGCAGGTGCACGCGCCGGGCGAGTTCCGCCTCGTCGACCAGGGTCAGCATCGGATCCCCCGGTGCGCAGAGCATCGTGACGACGAATCGGAGCGGCAGGTCGTCGCGGTTGTTGCCGTCCTGGTAGTGGACGACGTCGCCGCCCGGCTCCCAGAACGCCTCGCCCGCGGGTACGGGCCGCTCCGGCTCCCCCTCGATCTCCAGAAGCATCTCCCCCTCGAGTACGTACCCGAAGGCGGGACCGGAGTGCCGGTGGGGCGGCGCGCCGGGGTCCCCGGGCGGGTACTCGACGATCACGGTCATCGCGTGCGCGCCGGCGGGGACGAAGGGCGGCGCGGCCTCCTGGACCATCGTGAGCGCCGTCTGCCACGCGTTGGAGCGCGCCTTCGGCTCCCTGGCGGCCTGCTCGGTGCCTGACATGAGGTGTCTCCTTGACTCGTGGGTGTGCGGCCGGGGCAGTTGTCACGCGGCGGCGTTGCCCGCCAGCCAGTCGGCGTACTTGATCTCGCCGAGGGTCGCGGGGCCTACCGGCACGAGGTCGTGCTCGCGCATCTCGGCCCCGAAGTAGTGCGCGTGCGGGTCGGTGACCACCTCGCGCGGGTCGCCCCAGGCCGCGAGGGCGCTGCGGAAGAACTCGTCCATGCGGAACCGCTCGGGGCCGGCGACCTCGGTCCGCCCGTTCAGCGGCGCGCCGGCCGCGGCCCTGCCGACCGCCTGGGCGACCTCGTCGCCCGCGATGGGCTGGAACAGCACCGGGGGCATCCGGACGGTGCCGCCGTCGGCGTCGGCGGCCCCGTCGGCGATCCTGCGGGCGAACTCGAAGAACTGCGTCGCGTGCACGATCGAGAACGGGATCCCGGAGTCCTCGATCTGCCTCTCCTGGGCGAGCTTCGCCCGGAAGTAGCCGACGTCGGGCCGCCGCTCGGTGCCCACGACCGACAGCGCGACGTGGTGCCCGACCCCCGCCTCCTTCTCCGCGGCCAGCAGGTTGCCGGTGGAGGTCCTGAAGAACGACAGCACCGCGGCGTCCTCGAAGGACGGGGAGTTGGACACGTCGACCACCACCGAGGCGCCGGTCAGCACCTCGGCGAGCCCCTTGCCGGTGAGCGTGTCGACACCGGTGTCGGGCGCGGCCGGCACCGCCTCGTGGCCGTGCTCGCCCAGCCTCGCCGCGACCTTCGACCCGATCAGGCCGGTACCACCGATGATCACGATCTTCATGCCGCCTCCTGGTGCTCGGGACCCCGGTTCCGCCCGGTCGGCAGCTAAGACAGGGCACCCGCCCGCCCTGTGACAGCTCGCGGGAGAAACCGGCGAAAGCGGCCGTGCGCGGCGTTCGCTGTCACAACCGGATGCACCGGCCTGTCTTAGCCGCAGGACGGGTCTGTGCCACCAGGACGGACCCACGGGAAGACGGGAGCGAACCTGTGCCGCCAGAAGGTGCCGGATGCCGGATCCGGGTCCGGATGACCGCGCGCGCCATCGACGAGCCGCACCGCGCCTCGAGCCAGCTCGAGCTGCTGTTCGACCTCACGTTCGTGGTGGCGGTGGCGGCCGTCACCGCCGAGTTCGCGCACGACATCGCCGGGGGGCGCGCCCTGGCCGGGCTCGTGCCGTTCCTCCAGGTCTTCTTCGCGGTGTGGTGGGCGTGGATGAACTTCACCTGGTTCGCCTCGTCGTACGACACCGACGACGTCCCCTACCGCCTGCTGACCATGGTTCAGATGGCCGGCGTCCTGGTCATCGCCGCGGCCGTGCCGGCCGCCGCCGACCACGCCGACTACCGCGCCGTCGCGGCCGGCTACCTGGTCATGCGGGCCGCCCTCGTCGGGCAGTGGCTGCGGGCCGGGGCCGAGGACCCGGCGGGCCGCCGCACCGCGCTGCGCTACGCCCTCGGCATCAGCGTCGCGCAGGCGGGCTGGCTGCTCTGGCTCGCCGCCTCGGCGGCGGGCGCCGTCCCCTCGGCGGCCCAGGTGCCGTGCTTCGCCGGCCTGGCCCTCCTGGAACTCGCTGTGCCGCGGTGGGCGGAGCGGACCGCCCCCACCGCCTGGCACCCGCACCACATCGCCGAGCGCTACGGGCTGTTCACGATCATCCTCTTCGGAGAGAGCGTCCTCGCCGCGTCCAACGGGCTCGGCGGGGCGCTCGAAGAGGCCGAGATCGGCGGGCCGCTCGTCGTCATCGCGGGGTCGGGCCTCGTCCTGCTGTTCTCCCTCTGGTGGCTCTACTTCCTCGCCCCGGCCGGCGACGCGCTCGACGACCGCCGGCACCTGTCCTACCTCTGGGGCTACGGCCACTACGGGATCTTCGCCGGCCTGGCGGCCCTCGGCGCCGGACTCGAGGTGGCCGTCGAGCAGACCGGACCCGAGATCGAGGCGTCGCCGCTAGCGATCTGCTACGCCGTGGCGATCCCGACCGCGCTGTTCGTCCTGATGCTCTGGATCGTCCACCGGCCCCTTCTGGCGGAGCCGGTCCTGCGTCCCGCCGTGGTGCTGTGCGGGACCGCCGCCGTCCTGCTCCTGCCGCCGGCGGCGCCGCGGACCGGAACCGTCGCGGTCGTCGCGGCGATCGCCGCCGTCTGCGTCCTGATGACCGGCACCACCCTGGTCCTCATCCGGAGGGGGACGTCGACCGGTCGCCCCGCCGGCCGCGTCCGGCACCGCCACCCGATCGGGCCCCGTCGCGAACGAGCATGAGCAGGCCGGGGATCTGGCTCCAGCCCACCAGGTCCATGAGCTTGGCCAGATGGGGGGCGACCGATCGCAGGACCAGCCGCCGGTCCTGGAGTCCCAGCCGGCACGCGGCGGCGGCCAGGGCCCTGAGCCCGGCGACGTCGATGAAGTCGAGCTTCTCCACGTCCACCCAGACGTCGCCGGACCCGCTTGCCAGGACGCTGGAAAGCGCGGCGGTGAAAGCGTCGAGCGTGGCCAGGTCGACCTCTCCGTCGACGACCAGGCGCGGCGGCTCGAAGGTGCCGTCCAGGCGCAGCAGCGCGCTGCGCACCCGCACCCCCGCGCTCGCGAAGCCCGGGCCGCTCCACGTCGGCGGGCGATCCCCGTGGCCGCTCATCCGGTCCGGCGAGCGCTCAATGGTCTGGCCGGTCATTGTCGTCTCCATGGTCATGCCCGGTGTCGCTTTGCCGTTTCCACTTTTCTCACCGTCTCCCATCAGGCACCGATTCCGTCGCTCGCCACCCTCTATTCGCGATACGACGGTGGCGCATTGAGACCGGCACCGGCTTCGCAATTACCCGGCGTCCTACGATGCGTTTCGTTTGCCTTCGCAACTAAGACAGAGCGGCATCGCGGTCTGTGACACCTCGAAGGGAGATCCCGCGTGGTGCGCCGGCTGCGCTCTGGAGTGACGGCTTGCGGCGTTCCGCCTTCGGCAGCACGGGAAAGGGGTTCCGGCAATGGCGGAACCCCTTCACCCGGGGATTGCGCGGACGGGTGCGGACGCGGCGTACCGATGCGGCTCCCGCTCCCCCGAGCGGTCACCGTTCCCCCCGGTCAGAGCCGGGTCACTGCTCCCAGACGTAGCTGACCCGGACGCGCAGGTCGGCGTTCCATTCGATGTTCGCCCAGACCTGGACGCCCCCCTGGTACGGCCGGACGTTGTGGACGGTCATGCGGGCCGCTCCGATGAACGGGGCGTCGGCGTTGTCGACCTCCACGATGGAAGCGGTGACGCGCGTGTCGGGGGTGAACAAGTGCGAGGTGGCGTTGAAGATCACCTGGCCGTGCGCGACGAAGATGACGGTGGCGGAGAAAACGGCCGCGACGGAGCGCTCGGAGGGTGCCTCCATGCTCGAGTCGATCGTTTGCAGATCCATATGCCCCTTTCTCTTCGGACGACATGGACAGTGTGCACTTGATCCATTACAAAGCGTTATCCCCTGGGAGCCGTAAGCGCCTTCCGAGCGACGAGGCGTTCCCCGGAAGGCGCTTTTCAGGTCCGCGCCGTCAGCGCAGGAGGGGGTGGCGGCGGATCACGGGGAGCCGTCCCCAGACCCGCCCGAACCCGAGCGTGGCGCCGGCGTCGGCGAGCGCGGCGGCGACCAGCGTCGAGGCGTAGATCCAGTGCATGTCCATGAAGGGGTTGGCGTCCGGCCACAGGGAGGCCGCCCACAGCATGGCGAGCAGCACGGTGCCGCCGATCGCGGCGAGCCGGAGGCAGATCCCGAGCAGGAGCGCGACGCCGAGGCCGCCGAGCCCGAACATGAAGAGGGCGTCGACCCAGACCTTCCCGGCCATCGCGTGGAAGACCTCCTTGAACGGGCCGTCGGCGTGACTGAGGAAGCCCTTGGACGGCGAGACGCCGTCCAGCCAGCCCTTCTCGGCGGGCTTGCCGAGGCCGAAGAGCTTGTCGGCGAAGGCCCAGATGAAGATCCAGCCCAGGAAGAGCCGTCCGGCGGCGAGGGCGTAGCGGGCGGGATGCTCGGCGGTCACGGCCGAAGGGGGCCGCACAGGGATGTCAACGGACATGGGAGAGGTCCTTGGGGCGGGGGGTATTGATAGTTAAGTTTCCTATTAATTAGCTTCCGGAGTCAAGGCGCCCGCGCGACGGACACGCGCGGCCCCGCCCGATCCCGGCCCCCGCTCCCCCGGGGCCGGGCGGACTCCGGGCGCCGGCGTGTTCGGCGCCCGGACCGGTCCTCCGCGAGGCCGCCGGGGCCTCAGCCGGCCGCGTTCCAGAGGTCCGGGCCGAACACCTCGTAGTGGATGCGCTCGTCCGAGACCCCGGCGGCGGCCAGACCGCGCCGGATCTCGCGCATGAACGGGATCGGTCCGCACATGAAGACGCGCGCCTTGCGCGGAAGCGGGAGCACGGCGACGTCGATCCGGCCGGGCCGGACGTCCTCGCCCTCGGCCCCGTCGGTGTCCTCGTACCAGGTCAGCTGCTGGAAGTCGGCCATCCGCGCGCCCGCGTCGGCGATCTGCCGCCGCAGCGCGTGCGTGCGCGGGCTCCGGTCGGCGTGCACGGCGAGGACGCGGCGGCCCGGCTCCACGGCGGCCAGATGGTCGACCATCGCGGCGACGGGGGTGATGCCGATGCCGGCGCTGACCAGGACCAGCGGATCGCCGTCGTCCTCCATCACCACGTCCCCGAACGGCGGGGACACCTCCAGCACGTCCCCGACCTCGACGTTCTCGAACAGGAACGTCGAAACGGCGCCGTCGGGCGCGGCCCCGTCGCCGCGGACCCGCCGCAGCGTGATCTGGACCGTGTCCCCCGCCGTCCGCGACAGCGTGTACTGGCGGGGCTGGCGCAACCCGTCCGGGAGCGTGACCGCGACGGAGACGTACTGGCCGGGCCGGTGCGCGGGCACCGCGCCGCCGTCCGCGGGGGCGAGGACGAGCGAGACCGCGTCCTCCGCCTCGTCCAGCCGCTCCGTGACCCGCCACGGCCGGTACGGCGCGGCCGGATCGCATGCGGCCTCCTGGTACAGCCGGGCCTCCTCCGCGATGAGCAGCGTCGCGAACAGCCAGTACACCTCGGACCAGGCCGCGTGCACCTGCGGCGTCACCGCGTCGCCGAGCACCTTGGCGACCGCGTCCATCAGGTGGCGTCCCACGATCGTGTACTGCTCGGGGCGGATGCCGAGCGAGGCGTGCTTGTGCGCGATGCGGGACAGGATCTGCTGGAACGGGATGGCCGACTCCTCGGCCACCAGGTGCTGGGCGAACGCGGCCACCGAGCCCGCCAGCGCCCGGCGCTGCTCGCCGTTGGCCTGGTTGCCCTGGTTGAACAGGTGCCGCAGCTCGGGGTGCGCGGCGAACATGGCGGAGTAGAACTCGCCGGTGATCGCGGTGCCGTTGGCGGCGACGGCGGGCAGCGTGGCCCGCACGGTCTCGGCGTGGTCGGAAGAGAGCATCAGAGACCTTCCTCTGCGGGGGACGCGGCGGCGGGCGCCGGCCGCGTCAGGGAGAGCAGGACCGGTTCGAGGGGATCGGTCGCCAGCTCGCCCAGTCGCACCTGGTTCAGCGACGCCAGAAAGGCCTCCTGCGCCGTCCGCAGCGCCCCGCGCAGGCGGCATCCGTCGCGCAGGGGGCAGGGCGGACTGTCGCATTCGACCGCCTCTCCGGGACCTTCCAGCACACGGACGATCTCGCCGACCGGGGTTTCGGTCACCCCGTCGGCGAGGACGACGCCGCCGCCCCGGCCGCGGGTCGTCCTGACGAACCCGGCGCGCCGGAGCCGCTGCACGATCTTCGCCATGTGCTGCGGCGGGACGCGCAGCCGCTCGGCCAGCTCGGCGGCGGACCGCCGCTCGTTCCGCGCGGCCAGCAGCATCAGCACGCGCAGGCCCAGATCGGTCGACTGAGTCAGGTGCACGGCTTGATCGTAGTTTAATCGGAATTCCAGAGTCTGATTTAGGCCGTGTGGGGATCACCACAGGGTTTTCCGTGGGCCGTTTCAGCTGGTCCGGCGCATTTCGGGCCGATTTGGTGGGCAGATTCGGACAGCCGGAGCCGGGTAGGGACCTCGCGAGAGTCACGGCGGGGGAAATCGTGAAACAGCATGAGCCTTCTCGGGATGGCCGTCGCGGTCGTTGCGGCCTGCCTCATCGGCCTGGGGTTCGTGGCGCAGCAGCACGCGGCGTTCCAGGAGCCGCTGGGGCGGATCCTGCATCCGAGCCTGCTGCTGGACCTGCTGCACAGCCGGCTGTGGTTGGGCGGGATCGGCCTGATGATCGCGGGCCAGCTCGTCTTCGCGTTCGCGCTGAACCTCGTCGGCGTCGCGCAGGCCACGCCGGTGCTCACCCTGAACCTCGTCTTCGCACTGATCGCCGCGCATGTGATCTACCGGGAGCCGCTCGGCGCCAGGACGCTGCTGGGGTCGCTGTCGCTGACCGGCGGGGTCGCGCTGTTCCTGTTCATCGGGCGGCCGCACGGGGGCGCGCCGCCCGGCGAGCTGTCCTTCCGCTGGGTGGGCGGAGCGGTCGTGCTGGGCCTCGCCATGGTGGTCGCGCTGGGCGGAAGCCACAAGGACCTGCGCGTGCGCGCGATGCTGCTCGCCTCGGCCGCCGGACTTCTCTACGGCCTCCAGGACACGCTGACCCGCAGCGTCGTGCTGCTGTTCGACAAGGGGGTCGGCGGCGCCTTCACGACGTGGCAGCCCTACGGCCTGGTGGGAATCGGCGCGCTCGCCCTGCTCTTCGCGCAGAGCGCCTTCGATGCCGCGCCGCTGCGCATCTCGCTGCCGGCCAGCACGGCGGCCGAGCCGCTGACCGGGATAGCGCTGGGAATCGTGGTCTTCGGCGAGAAGGTCCGGCTGTCAACGATTGACCTGGCTCTGGGGTCGCTGGGGCTGGCGGGCATGGTCGCGGGCATCGTCGTCCTCGGCCGGTCGCCGTACCTCGGGAAGCCGGAGGAGCTGGCATCGCGGGACGGGGGTGGACGCTCGTGATCGCCATCATTCTGAGCCTGCTGGCCGCCGCGTCCAACGCCCTGGCGTCGGTGCTCCAGCGCCGGGCCACCGTGGCCGCGCCGGAGGCCGACGCCTTCAAACCGTCCCTCATCCTCGACCTGCTGCGGCAGCCGCTCTGGCTCGGCGGGGTCGGCGCGCTCATCGCCGCGTTCCTCCTCCAGGCCGCCGCGCTGTCGATGGCGGGGCTGGCGCTGGTCCAGCCGCTGCTGGCCGCCGAGCTGCCGTTCACCATGATCATCATCGCCTGGCTGCCGCCCCGCGGGCTGCGCCGGGTGCCGTGGGCGGGCGTCGCTGCCCTCACCGCGGGCCTGGCCGGGTTCCTCGTCGCGGCGGCCCCCAGCGGAGGCAAGGGCGTTCCGGGCACCGGCGAGTGGATCGTCGCGACGGCCGCCACGGTCGGCTGCGCCGCCGTCCTGGTGACGGTGGCGTGGCCCATGCGCGGACCGTTCCGCGGGGTGCTGCTGGGCGTGACGACGTCCCTGGGCTTCGCGCTGACCGCCGCGTTCATGAGGACGGCCACCCGCGCCTTCTCCGACGGCGTCGCCGCCGTCGTGACCTCCTGGGAGCTCTACGCGATGGCCGCGGCGGGGGTCACCAGCCTGTTCCTGCTCCAGAACGCGCTGCAGAGCGGCACCCTGGTGGCCGTGCAGCCCGCCCTGACGGTCACCGACCCCGTCGCCAGCATCCTGCTGGGCGTCGGCCTCTTCGGCGAGCACCTCCGGACCGGCGGGTGGATCGCCATGGAGGCCGTGGGCATCGTGCTGGTCGCGCTCGGCAGCGTGCTCATCACCCGCTCCCCCCTGCTGCACGGAGAGCGCGCCGTCACCCCAGCGCGGCGCGGATGACGTGCTCGGCCCGTGCGGCGTCGAACAGCGTCCCCACCCGCTGCGCCCAGGACTTGCGCGCCTGCTCGCTCCCCAGCAGGTCCAGCGTCTCGACGAGTTCGGCGGGCGACCGCGCGAACGCGCTCAGCCCCGCCCGCGCCATCGCCTCGGCGCCGTCGCGGCCGTGGCCGGGGATGGGCCGGTAGGAGACCACCGGCAGCCCGCACGCGAACGCCTCCCGGCACGTCTGGCCCGCCGCGTTGTCGACCAGCGCGTACGCGCCCGCCATCAGCCCGGGCATGTCGTCCCGCCAGCCGAGGGCGTACCCGATCCCGCCCTCCCGGATCCGGGCGCGCAGCCGCCCGTTCCGTCCGCACAGCACGACCGGCAGGTACCGGCCGGACGCCGCGAGCCCGCGGGCCGTCTCGGTCACCCGGCCGACGCCCCAGGCCCCCGCCGAGACCAGCACGACCCGTTCCCCGGGCCGCGCGCCGGCCTCGGCCCGGAGCCGTCCTCCGTCGTGCGCGCGCAGGAACCCCGGCCGCACCACGGGCGCGACCCGCTCGGCCGGACGTCCCGTCCGCTCCGCCACCGAGCGCGCCGAGGCCTCGTCCGGGCACAGGTAGCGGTCGTTGCCCGGGTGCAGCCACATCCGGTGGGCGGCGAAGTCGGTCACCAGGACCAGCGACGGCGCGTCCAGCCGCCCCCGCAGGCGCATCAGCCCCGCGACCTGCGCCGCGACATGGAAGGTCGACACCACCGCGTCCGGGGGCGGTCCCGGCAGCCGCCGCTCGAGCCCCCCGGCGATCAGCGCCGTCAGCGGCGACGCGGGCGGTGGGCGCGGCGACACGAAGAACGCCTGGTAGACCCCCTCGTACAGCCACGGCGCCCCGCGGAGCATCGCCTCGTACATTCTCCGCAGCCCGTGCCCGAGCCGGAGGGGAACGAGCTCCAGCACGTCGAGGACGCACACCTCCACGCCCCGCTGCGCGACCCGGCGCGCCAGCTCCCCCGCGACGGCGTCGTGGCCCGCCCCCATGGCCGCCGTGAGAATGAGGAGTCGTTTGCCCATCCGATTCGATCCCCCTGTGAGACTGGCCCCATGTCGCACCTGACCAGGGGACTCGCCGTGGCCCTCCTGGCGCACGCCCTGCCCGCCGCGACCTGGCTTCCTCCGCTCCGCCGCCTGACGCCCCGCCTCGCCGGCCGCGGCGGCGCCCGCCATGTCGCGCTCACCCTCGACGACGGGCCCGACGCCCGCTCCACGCCCCTCTTCCTGGACGAGCTGGCCCGTCTCGGCTGCGACGCGACCTTCTTCGTCCTCGGCACGATGCTCCAGCGCAGCCCGGCCCTCGGGCGGCGCATCGTCGCCGACGGGCACGAGATCGCCGTCCACGGATGGCACCACGACAACCCCCTCAGGACCCGCCCCGGCCGGGTCGCCGCCGAGATGCGCCGCACCGTCCGCCTCATCGAGGACGTCTGCGGCGTCTCCCCCGCCTGGTACCGCCCCCCGTACGGCGTCCTCAGTGCCGAGGCTCTCGTCGCGGCACGCCGCGCCGGCCTCCGGCCCGTCCTGTGGACTGCTTGGGGCAAGGACTGGACGGCCTCCGCAACGCCGCGTTCCGTGCTCGCCGCCCTCTCGCCGGGGCTGGTCGGCGGCGCGACGCTCCTGCTGCACGACAGCGACGCCACCTCGGCGCCGGGCGCCTGGAGAGCGTCCCTCGGCGCCCTCCCGGACGTGGTGGCGACCTGTCGCGCCACCGGCCTGGCCGTCGGCCCGCTGCGCGATCACGAGGTCCACTGGTCAAGGGCGTCACCTGATCACTCTTAACCAGCCGATGTCGCTCCATGCCGCCGACACTCCGACCGTCCCAGTTCAGGGGCCCTGCGGCCGGAGCCCCGGCCCGGCGCCGACGGTGCGGCGCCGGACCGGCGACACGCCTCACCGCCGCGCCGGCGCGGCCTCAGGGGAAGGCGCACGGACAACGGTCTCCTCCGGACGGGCCAGAGGGCCGCGCGGAAGGAGCGTGCCGCAGACGACGGCGCCGACCGCGAAGATGCCGGCGCACCACCAGAACACCGTGGTGTAGCCGTGGACCGCCGCGAGCTGGAGCACCTGCGGCGTCGGCCGTCCGTGCAGGTGGTCGGCCAGGTAGCCGGAGGTGGCGCTCGCCGCGACGGAGTTGAGCAGCGCGGTGCCGATGGAGCCGCCGAGCTGCTGCCCGGTGTTGATGCTCGCCGAGGCCACCCCCGCGTCGTGCGGCGCCACGCCGAAGGTCCCGCTGGCGGCCGCCATGCCGAAGATCAGGCCCATCCCGGCGCCGATCACCATGAGCGGGCCGAGCAGCGCGGACGCCTAGCCCGAGTCCGCGCCGATCCTCGTCAGCCAGACCATTCCGGCCGCGCTGAGCAGCATGCCGGCGACGACCATCGGCCTGGGCCCGAACCTCGGCATCAGCCTGGTGTTCCCCAGGGCGGCCGAGGTGCCGCTGAGGAGCACCATGGGCAGCATGGCCAGGCCCGACCTGACGGCCGAGAACCCCAAGGAGACCTGCATGTAGTAGACCAGGAACAGGAAGACGCCGAACGTCGCCGCCCCGCTGATCAGGATGGTGAGGTAGGCGCCCGCGCGGACGCGGTCGAGCACGATGCGGGGCGGCAGCAGGGGGTGCGCGGCGCGCCCCTGCCAGCCGGCGAACACGCCCAGCAGCGCCGCACCGGCCACGAGGAAACCCCAGGTCGAGGGCGTGCGCCAGCCGTGCGACGCCGCGTTGGAGAGTCCGTAGACCAGGCAGAGCATCCCGCCGGACACCGCCGCCACGCCCGGGACGTCCAGCCGGCCGCCCGGCGTCCGCTGCTGCCTGCCCACCAGCAGCACGCCCCCGATGATCGCGACCGCGGCGAACACCAGGTTGACGTACATGCACCACCGCCAGGACAGGTAGGAGGTCAGCGCGCCGCCGAGCAGCAGCCCGAGGCCCCCGCCCGCGGCCGCGACCGCGCCGTAGACGCCGAACGCCCGCGCCCGCTCCTTCGGGTCCCGGAACGTCGTGGCCAGCAGCGACAGGGCGGACGGGGCCAGCAGGGCGCCGAAGACCCCCTGGCAGGCCCGCGCCGCCACCAGCATCGAGAAGTCCGTGGCCGCGCCGCCCGCGGCGGAGGCGGCCGCGAAGCCGACGAGCCCGGTGAGGAAGGTCGCCTTGCGGCCGACCAGGTCGGCCAGCCGCCCGCAGAACAGCAGCAGGCTCCCGAACGACAGCGCGTACGCCGTCACCACCCACTGCCTGTCGGCGGCCGAGAAGTCCAGCGCGCGCTGCGCCGACGGCAGCGCGAGGTTCATCACGGTCAGGTCGAGGACGACCATGAGCTGCGCCACGGCGATGACGGCGAGGACCAGCCACCGCCTCGGATCCCGGGACGCCGTCTCGTCCGCGGCCCCGGCCGCCGGGGCCGCACTGCGTGTTGCCACAATCATCTCCTTGTCACGTCGACCGGCTCGAGGGTCGCCACGCCGGGTGACGACGTCGCCGGGCTTCCCGCCGCCGCGACGGCGGGTCCGTCTCAGAAGCCCGACGACACGACCTCCCGAAATGTCAGGCGGCCTGATGATTCGGGGCGATATCTCGTCGGAGTGGTGAGGGCACATCCGACCCAGGGAGCCACCGGACCATGACCGAGCACGCGGAAGCACGACACGACCACCCCGACGCGGGCCTGAGCGCGATCATCAGCGAGCGGCGCCAGTTGACCGGTCTGGCCTACCGGCTCCTCGGCTCCCTGGCCGACGCCGAGGACGTCGTGCAGGAGACCTACGCCCGCTGGTACGCCCTCTCCCCCGCCCAGCAGGAGGCCATCGCCTCTCCCGGCGCCTGGCTGTCGAAGGTCGCGAGCCGCATCTGCCTGGACGTGCTCGGCTCGGCGCGCGCGAGGCGGGAGCGCTACGTGGGCGAGTGGATCCCCGAGCCGGTGCCCGAGGCGGGGCACTGGATCAGCGGTCGGCCGGGCGCGGCCCCGCCCGACCCGGCCGACCGGGTCACCCTGGACGAGTCGGTCAGCATGGCCTTCCTCGTCGTGCTCGAATCGATGACCCCGGCCGAGCGCGTCGCGCTCGTCCTGCACGACGTCTTCCGCTACCCCTTCGCCGAGATCGCCGAGATCACCGGCCGCACCCCGGCCGCGTGCCGCGAACTGGCCTCCTCGGCCCGCCGCCGCATCCGCGCCTCCGGGCCGCCCGCGCCCCCGGCGGCCCGCCGCGCCGCCGTCGTGCGGGGCTTCCGACAGGCGATGGAGGCCGGCGACGTCGACGCCCTCATCGGCCTTCTCGACCCAGCCGCCGTCCTCACCGCCGACGGCGGCGGCGTGGTCAAGACCGCGCTCCGCCCGCTCGAGGGCGGCGAGCTGATCGCGCACCGGTGCGTCGAGATCGCCCGCCGGGTGCCCGGCGTGACGCTCCTGGAGCACACCGTCAACGGCCAGCCCGGCCTGATCGCCCAGCAGCACGGCCGCACCGTGACGGTCTACGCCTTCGACATCACCGACGACCGCATCACCCGCATCTGGGCAATAAGAAACCCCAACAAACTCCGCCCCTGGACCAGGGACTCAGAGGCGGGGGACCACGTCAGTGCACCACCGCTGGTGAGGCGGCCGCGGATTTGAGTCATGGATCACAGTTCACCCGACGGACGTAATTCACACTGCGGGGTGAGACGCCGGACCATTCGCCAGCGCGGGGGCCGCTTGACGATATCGGGTGCAGACCGGCAACGGCGCCGACTCCTCCCTCGTCCCGACGGTATTCGCGAGCTGCGGGACCACAAGAGCATCTCAACCGAATACAGGTATTCGAGCCGGTTGTTGGGGGATGCCCATGCTGTCCGATGCCACAGCCGCACTGGCCTCGGCCGGAGGGTCGGCCATCGTCCAGGTGCTGGTGAGCGAGAGTTGGGACTCGACGAAGGGGCGCCTGATCCGGCTGCTCCGGCGCGGAGCGTCCGAGGATTCCGCGGAGGTGGAGACGCGCCTGGAGATGACCCGCGCTCAACTCTCCGGGTTGCCGGCAGAGGAGTTGGAGGAGGCACAGCGGCTACAGGCCGCGGTGTGGCAGGCGCATTTGGCCGGTCTGCTGGAGCGGCATCCCGGTGTGGAAGAGGGGCTGCAAGGTTGGATAAGTCTGGTCCACGGCCTGGCAGGCCGATCGGGCGGCTTCGTTCAGCCACAGGCCGTACTGGGTTCCGGTCTTCAGATCAACCAGTTCTCCGAGCGCTCCCCTGACCTCGACACCAGCGGAACCATTGCCCTGCCGGCAGGTCGACGAGGCGAGGACGCGCCGTTACGCGGACGCGGCGCTCTCGTCGAGACGTTGAGCACCGTCTCCCGCTCGGCCTCGGGCGAGCGCGTCCATGTCCTGCATGGCCTGGGCGGCGTAGGAAAGTCAAGCGTCGCGCTGGAGGTCGCCTGGGAGGTCCATAAGTCCCAGGGCACAGTCTGGTGGATGCCGGCGACCGATACGGACCGGGTCACGATGGGCATGCTCATCCTGGCCCGCCGGCTGGGGCTGAGCGATGCCGAGATCGGGCACTCCGACGTCGCGGACCTCGTGTGGCAGCGGCTGGCGGAGCAGGAAACGCCCTGGCTGCTGGTATTCGACAACGCCGACGACATCGACGTCCTGTCGGTCGACGGCACGCCCGTCCGAGACGGCACCGGGTGGCTGCGGCCGATCGAGAGCCCGGTCGGCATGGCTTTGGTGACCACCCGGCACGGCCACCACCACGACTGGGGCGGTTGGTGCCGTCTCCACGCGGTGGAGATGCTGTCGCCTGCCGAGGGCGCCCAGGTCCTCATCGATCAGACCGGGCCCGGACTCGGAACCCGAGCGGAGGCCGAGGCGCTGTCCGAACGGCTCGGTGGACTCCCCCTGGCCTTGCGGCTCGCTGGCTCGTACCTGACGCAGTCGCGGCGCATGCCGAGCGTTTTCGCCGATTCCGACCGGGCACGAGACTTTGCAGAATATCTCACCGTCATCGACAAGAACCCGCTTGAAGCAAGTTTCCCTGTTCAACAGCAAATCCAGGTTTCTGCTCGGGAAGCACGCCAGATGCTGGGCCGCACATGGGAACTCTCCCTGGAACTGCTGGAGCGCCGAGGAGTCACGTCCGCACGAAAGCTGCTGCGCCTGCTGTCATGTTTCGCGGATGCGCCGATTCCCTATGAACTGCTCCTCGTTCCGCGCTTGCTCGGTGAATCGGCAGTGTTCTCCACGAAGATATCGGGCCGCGAACTCTGGGAGACGCTGGAGGCACTCACCAATACCGGGTTGATCGATCTGTCGGCTCCTGACCCCGCCTCACGCGGGCATCAGGGAGAAGTTCTGGTCCTGCGACTGCATCCGCTGGTCAGAGATGCCAGCAAACCCGGCCACGACAGGGACCGCCACCTTGCGACGGCCGCCGCACTTCTGGTGGCCGCAGCGCACGGAGACACGAGCGGTTTCCCGGAAGATCCAAGGAAATGGCCGCTCTGGCAGACCCTGGTGCCGCATGCCCTGCACCTTCTCAACGCCTTGAACGATCTGCCCGGCATGAGCGACAAGGCCGGACTGGACGCCGCGAAGGCCGCCTACATGAGCGGACGTCATCTCGGCGCCACCGGCGCCTACACCCAGGCACGACATGCCTACCAAGCCACCCTGGCGGTCCGGGAACGACTTCTCGGCCCCGAGCACCCCGACACATTGGACGCACGGTACGGCATCGCCCGAATGATGGCCGCCCAAGGAAGATTCAGGGAGGCCGCACAAGCCTATAAGCACATACTCTCCGCCAGGGAGAAGGTACTTGGAACGGATCACCCTGACACGCTGAACACGCGTTACGGCATCGCGCGAATGGCCGCCGCACAAGGGCGCTACCGGGCGGCCGAAACCGTCTACCAGGAGATTCTACGGGCCAGCGAACGCACGTTCGGCGAGGATCACCCCGAGACTCTTCGCGCCCGCTTCGGGATAGCACGGATGGCGGGAGAGCAAGGACGCTATGGCGACGCCGAAGCGATCTACCGCTCCATGCTGGCCGGGCGGGAGGTCCGTACACAGCCCTCGTCATTTGTTCAGCCCTCCGGATCGGAGGAGCCGGGACAGCTGGCGGCCAAAGCGGTCTATCGGGAGGTCCTGGCCGTAGAAGAGCGGATTCTCGGTCCTGACCAGCCCGACGCGCTCACCATCCGGTACGCGATCGCCCGTATGGCCGCAGCGCAGGGCAGGTACGCCGAGGCGGAGCAGGCCTACCGAGAGGTCCACGCGGTCGAGGAGGCCACGCTCGGGCCCGACCACCCCGACACCCTGACGACCCGCCATTGGATCGGTCGGATGGCGCACGCGCAAGACCGCCACCGCGAAGCTGAGCGCCTACTGCGACAGGTCCTCACAAAACGCGAACGCGTCTTGGGAGCCGACCACCCCCACACGCTGACGACCCGTTATTGGCTGGCCAAGGTCCTGGCGACACAAGGACGGCAGGACGAAGCCGCCTCAATTCTTCGGAAGGTGCTCGCCGCCAGGCAACGCGTCCTGCGTATAGGCCATCCGCAAATCGAGGAGGCGCGCCAGGCCCTGCAAGAACTCCGACAGGGCTTCGGCGGCCCCTGAATCACCGCGATGTTCCTGCTTGCGACCGTGTCTTCGGTGCTGTCCGGCTACGCCCGGTCCATCCACCGACTTCACCTCAAGGCCGCGAGCCCGGGGCTGTGCGGGTGAATGCGGCTTGGGCGGCGGTGGATTGGGTTTGGGATTCTTCGGTGGCGGTCCAGCCGGCCGTTCTGCGGAGGGCGTCGAACTCGTGCTGGAGGGTGGTGGCCGAGGTGGTGCGGCAGTCGGTGCTGATGGTGACCGGCACGCCTTCGGCCAGCAGGGGGGCTGCGGGGTGGGCGTGGAGACTCGGTACGGCGCCTGTCTGGACGTTGCTCGTGGGGCACATCTCCAGGGCGATCCCGTCGGTGCGCAGGCGGTCGCGGAGTGCGGTGTCGGTGGTGCATCGGACCCCGTGGCCGATGCGGTGGGCGCCGAGGACGTCGATGGCCTCCCACATGCTCTCCGGCCCTGCGGCCTCACCGGCGTGGACGGTGCAGGGCAGGCCGGCGGCGTGGGCCAGTTCGAAGGCGGCCTTGTGGGAGCGGGCGGGGTAGAGGGTCTCGTCTCCGGCGAGATCGAGACCGGCGACCAGGCCGCGATGGCGCACGGCGGTCTCGGCCACGGCGAGGCTTTCGTCGGGGGTCTGATGGCGCAGGCAGCACAGCAGCAGGCCCGTCCCGACGCCGGTGGCGGCGCGTCCTTGGGCAAGGCCATCGGCGACCGCACGGACCGCGTCGTCGAGGGTCATCCCGCGGCGGTGGTGCAGCTGCGGCGCGAAGCGGACCTCGCCGTACACGACACCGTCGTCGCGCCAGTCCTCGACCAGTTCGCGGGCGGCGCGGGTGAGGGCCTCGGGGGTCTGGAGCACCTGGAGCGGGGTGTCGATGTAGGCGAGGTAGGCGGTCAGGGTGCGGCAGTGGGCGGGGGCGATGACGAGGTCGTCGACCGGCCGGTCCAGTTCGACGCCCTGCCGGCGGGCGAGGTCGGCGACGGTGGACGGGCGCACCGAGCCGTCGAGGTGGCAGTGCAGTTCGTAGCGCGGTAGCGGCGCGGCATGAGTGCTCATCGGAGGTCCAGATCACCGGGTGGAGGGGGCGGGAGTGAGTATCTAAACGTTTAGACATGCAGAATGCAAGGCGTCATGACGAAGCGAGCAGCAGGCAGGCCGGCGACGCTGGCGGACGTGGCCCGCGCGGCCGGAACCTCGACGGCGGTCGTCAGCTACGTGCTGAACAACGGGCCCCGGCCGGTCGCGCCCGCCACCCGGGAGCGGGTGCTGGCCGCCGCCGCCGATCTGGAGTACCGGCCCAACCGCATCGCCCGGGCCCTGCGCTCCCGCACGAGCGGCGTGGTCGGCGTGGTGCTGGCCGACGCCTCCAACCCGTACTTCGCCGCGCTGGGACGCCACATCGAGCACTTTCTAGGACAGCGGGAGAAGCTCTCCCTGACCGGGAACGCGGGCTACTCTCCGGACCGGCAGGGGCATCTGGTCGACCGGTTCCTCGCGGCCCAGGTCGACGGGCTCGTCATCGTCTCCGCCGACGGCGGGCCCGACGCCGCCGCCCATGCCCGGCGCGCGGGGGTCCGCGCCGTCTATGTCCACCACGGGCCGCAGGAGCCGCAGGCCCCCATGGTGCGCGCCGACAACACCGCCGCCGTGCACGAGGCCGTCGAGCACCTCCGGTCCCACGGGCACTCCGAGATCGCCTTCCTGGCCGGGCCGGACGACGCCGGGCCGGTCGGCGAGCGCCGCGCGGCCTGGGAACGCGCCGTCGCGGGCACCGCCGCCCCCCTTCTGCGGTCGGAGTACACCCGCGCCGCGGCGGCGGCCCTCGTCCAGCACGCGATTGACGACGGCGCCCTGCCCGCGGCGCTGGTCTGCGCCACCGACGAGCAGGCCATCGGGGTCCTCGCGGCCGCCCATGCCGCCGGACGGCGCGTCCCCGGCGATCTCGCCGTCGCCAGCCTCGACGGCACCCCCGACACCGCCTACACCGCCCCGGCGCTCACCGTGACCGAACAGCCCCTCCAGGCGATGGCCCGCCAGGCCGTGAGCCTGCTTCTCGACGACCGCGCCACCACACGGCCCCTAAGCGCGACGCTGGTCACTCGCCGCAGCTGCGGCTGCCCCTGACTCCTCCACGCCGCGGTCGAAGACGGCGTGTTGCGAGCACGTCGGGCGTCAGTCCTTCTGCCTGCCGAGGGCTTTGCGGATGGCGTCGCGGGCGCGGTCGGCGGCGGCGGCGAACGGTCCGGCCACCAGGTTGGCGGTGGCGGACTCGAACCCGACGTGCGGATGGGTGGGCGCCACGGCCTCGGCGGCCTTGACGGCGGTCGCCATCCTGCGCAGATCGTGCTCGGACGCGTGCTCGCGGATCTGCGGGAACTCCGCTTCCTCCTCGTGCCGGGCGTGGTCCATGACGGACAGGCGCAGGTCGCCGAGCCGCTCGAGGAAGTCGGGACTGGTCGGGCCGAAGTAGTCGAGGTCCGACAGGAGCTGCTTGGCCTGGTTCTCCTCGGCCAGGCGAGCGTCGACCACCTCTCGGCCGCCCTCGATATGGCGGCGGGCGTAGGGGTGCACGACCTCCTCCTCGGCCGTCTCGTGGACGGCCAGCAGCCGGCGCAGCCGCTCGAAGGCGGCGGTCCGCTCGTGCCCGGCGGCGGCCTCCACCTGGTCGAACAGCTGCCGGATCTCGGCGTGCTGCCGCAGCAGCAGGTCGACGACGTCGTGGGCCGCCGCTTCCGATCGCTCGCTCACTCTCGCCCCCGCAGAGTCGACGGTGGTGGCGAATAGGACCTGCCCCCGCTGCGGAATCAAAACACCCGGGCCTACGCGAACGTCACCGCCGTCACCCGGTCGATCACCGGTGGGAGGCATACGGTGCGGCTGCACGCGCCGTACGAGACGACGATCTCCGCTGCGGAACCCGTTCGGCGCACCGGGAGCGAGATCGTCACCGGTCCGTCCGGGTAGACCGGGAGCCGGGTGTCCAGGGGCGGTAGATCCAGCCAGCGCACCGCCTCGTCGGCGCGGGGTGCGCCGGTGGCCTCCAGGCCCGCCCGCACGCCCACCCGCGTCGGGACACCGAGCCCGCCGGACGGCAGATCGAGGCTGTAGATGTGGAAACCGGGCCGGGTCGGGCGGAAGGTCACCTCCACCGCACGCGTCGAGGCGGCGATCGTCACGTCCACCTCCCCCTCCGTGAACCGGGCGGCCACCGGTTCCTGAGCCGGTCCGCACCCGGTCAGGAGTACGGCGGCGAGCAGGACGGCCCGTCTCACTTCCAGCGCCGGAGGAATGCGACGACGTTCTCGGACAGCAACCGGTCGCCGGCGGAGGCCGGATAGAGGCTCTTGTTGCCGGCCGTCCGCACTCCACCCTCGGGCGAGAGGACGACGAGGGCGGGGATCCCGGTGCGCTTCAGGTCCACCCCGTACTTCCTGGCCAGGTCCAGATGCCGGTCGATCCGGCCGACATCGACACTCACCAGGTGATAGCGGTCGAGAAGAGGCCGCACGGTCTGGAGGTGGAAGAAGTACTGCAGCGTCGCGCATTCGCCGCACCAGCCCGCACCGAAATCGAGGAGTACGGGGCGTCCGTCCGCCTTGGCCTCCGCGAGCGCGGCCGCGATCTCGGCCCGGGGGTCGGCCTTCCGGTCGTATGCGCGCGGCAACTTCGTGGGCGAGGCCGGGGCCGGTCCGGTCGTCGCGACGGTCTCGGGGCGCTCGACCCCGTCGGCTCCCCCGGCCGGTCCGCAGGCGGCGGCCAGCAGGGGCATGGCCAGGATCAGACGTAATCTGACGGTGGACATGCCCCATTGTCCCAGCAACAGGGGAAATTGTCGCTGGAAAGGCCGCGGTCAGTCGACCATCAGCCAGCCGCGCACTTCCGCTTCGTGGTCGATGAAGCGGTCGCCGGAGACGTCGATGACGACGCGGTCGATGGTGCCTCCGGTGAACCGGAACGGCGGCCGGTAGTCGGGGGTGACGGGTGAGCCCTCGGCGCGGCCCACGCAGAGCCCGTCCCCGACGGGGCAGAAGTAGCTGGGCTGGGTGACGAGGCGGCCGCCGGCCATCCGCTGCTCGTTCACGTAGAGGGTGAGGTCTCCTGTGGTGCCGGGCATCTCGGGGTCGGTGCTGCGGCCCTCGGCCCTGAACTCGGCCGTGAACGTGTGCCTGCCCGGCTCGATGGCCAGGTCGGCCGTCACGACCTGCAGGCGGCTGCCCACCCAGTTGTAGACGTAGGTCAGGCGGCCGTCCTTGATGTACAGGCTGTGCCCGCCGGCGACGCCGCCATGGACGAACAGGACGCCCTCGACCTCGTCCGAGTGGACGTCGACCCCGGCGACGATCGTGTACGACCGGCCGTTGGTCATGACGGCGGACTGCTCGGGCACCGGCGCGCAGTCGGGGTAGTAGACGTAGCGGTCGCGGGCCGGGGTGCCCTGCGGCCGTTCGGCCAGGGTCTGTTCCAGCGCGGTGCGGTCGTCCAGCGGAAGGCCGTTGTAGATGCCGGCGTGGTAGTGCCACAGGCCCTTGAGCCGTTCGAGCCGCTCGGGCTCCCGGTCGGCCAGGTTCCTGGACTGGGCGCGGTCCCGGGTGAGGTCGTAGATCTCCCACACGTCCTCCTCGAACCCGCCCCAGCCGCTCAGCGGCGGGTGGACGGTGCAGGCCAGCCACCCGTCGTGGTAGATGGCCCGCTGTCCCAGCATCGCGTAGAACTGCGTGAGCTTGCCCGGTGCGGACGGGTCGTTGATCGAGGCCGCGAAGCTCTGCCCCTCGATCGGGCTCTGCGGGCGCCCCTTCAGCACTTCCGGCGGCTCGATGCCCAGCAGGTCGTAGAGCGTCGGGGTCACGTCCACGGCGTGGACGTACTGGTGGCGCACCTCCCCGCGGGCCTTGATCCTGGCAGGCCAGGCCACCAGGCACATGTCCGCGACGCCGCCCTCGTAGCCGGCCCAGCGCTTCCAGTACGGGAACGGGGTGTCGAACGCCCACGCCCACCCGGTGTTGTAGTGGTTGTAGGCCGAAGGAGTGCCGAGTTCGTCGATGTGCTCGAGAGCCTCCTCCGCCGAGGTCGGCAGGCCGTTGAAGAACCGCCACTCGTTGAAGGTGCCGTCCGGTCCGCCCTCGCCGCTTCCGCCGTTGTCGGAGACGGCCACGATGATGGTGTTGTCGAGCTCGCCGGCCGCCTCCAGGAAGTCGATCACCCGGCCGAGCTGCTCGTCGCTGTAGGAGACGTAGCCGGCGAAGACCTCGGCCATCCGCACGAACAGCCGGCGCTCGCCCTCGCTCAGCGAGTCCCACGGCCGGACGGTGTCGAGTCGCGGCCACGGCTGCCCGGCCGGTCCGGTGGCGTCCGGCTCGCCGTGCGGATTGATCGCGGACAGTTCGGTGTCCTCGGGCAGCAGGCCGATCTGCTTCTGGCGGCGCAGGATCTCCGGCCGGATCGCCTCGTACCCCTCGTCGAACACGCCCTTGTACCGGTCGGCCCACTCCTTGTACACGTGATGCGGCGCGTGGGCGGCGTCGAGCGCCAGGTACATGAAGAACGGCTTGTCCGGCTGGACCGCCTTGGCGTCGCGGATGAACTGGATGGCCTTGTCGGACAGGTCCTTGGCGATGTGGTAGCCCTCCTCGGGCGTCCCGGGCGTGCCGATCTGGTGGTTGTCGTGGACCAGGCTCGGATACCAGGAGCTCGACTCGCCGTTGAGGAAGCCGTAGAACCGCTCGAACCCGCACCCGAGCGGCCAGCGGCCCTTGTAGGCGGCCATGCTGGTCTCCCACCCGGGCGTCAGGTGCCATTTGCCGACGCAGTAGGTGTTGTAGCCGTGCTCGGCGAGGACTTCGGAGACGAACCCGTTCTCGACCGGGATGCGGGTGGAGATCCCGGGGAACCCGGCGCTGAACTCGGCGACCGTGGCCATCCCGTTCGAGGTCGCGTTGCGGCCGTTCAGCAGCGAGGCCCTGCTCGGCGAGCACAGCGCGGTGGTGTGGAAGTTGGAGTAGCGCAGGCCGAGGTTCGCGATCCGGGTCATCGTCGGCGTCTTCACCGGGCCGCCGTAGCAGTCCATCGTCCCGTACCCGACGTCGTCCCATACGATCACCAGGACGTTCGGGGAGCCCTTGGACGCCCACGGCGACAGGAACGGCTCCCAGTCCGGCTCCGAATCGCGGATGTCCAGGGCGATCCTGCCCTTGAAGCCCTTAGCCATGACGTCTCTCCCCCGCAGCCCGATGCGCAGCAGCGCGCGTGGCCCGATGCGTACCGGCCGGCGGTGCCGTGAACGGCGGCGCCGGTCCCGTTCACCGGTGTGCCTGTGCCGCGTTCGTTCCCACCACGGGAGGGGGCACCCTACGCCCCTCCTCAAGGGATCCCGATGGAACGGTCACTTTCCGTCGGGAACGGACCCGCGTGCTTCGGGGGAAGCCGGAAGGCCGCTGTTCGCCGTCAGCGCCACCATTGGAGGCCGGTGGGCGCGGCGCGCAGGGTGTTGGTGCCGCAGTGGATGGACCCCAGGCGCACGTGGTAGTACCAGGCCTCCACCCAGCTCACCCGGTACCCGATCCGGTCGGCGACCGCCTCGGTCCAGGCTTCGAACAGGTCGACCTTGCGTTCGGGGATCTGCAGCTTCCGCCAGGCGCTCCCTCTGAGGAAGCCGCGCGAGTCGAACGCGCCGGGGTTGGCCCGGACGATCTGCTGCCTGATCTCCGCGCGGTTCGTTCCCTTGGGCCAGCCGTCGAGGAAGGCCGCGGTCAGTTTCTCGGCGTCGTCCCCGGCGAGGTCGCCCGCCACGGAGCCGGAGCGGGCCCAGAAGACCGTGCGGTCGAGTCCGCGCGCGCGCAGCCACTGCGGGGTGAACCGCGACGCCTTCACGTCCCCGAGCTGCTCGGCCACCGTGCGCAGGACCCGGACGGCCGCCTCGACGTCCATCCGCGGGCCGTGCGGCCGCGGGATCAGCAGCCAGGGTGCGGCGACCTGGAGGTTCGCCAGGTTGGGGGTGAAGGCCGCGGTCTGCTCGGCGGCGGCCGACCGGTCGTCGAAGACGACCGGGAGCTTGAGGATGGGGATCGCGCCGTACTCGGTGGTGAGCTTCTCCTCGATCTCGGTCAGCTGCCCCTTCGCCGGGACGGACGAGCCGTCCGGGCCCGTCCGCGGACCGGCCGGTTCGGGGTCCTCCAGGTCCTCGTTGGTGTCGTCGCGGAAGTAGTCGAGCTCGAAGATCGAGATGCCGGCCGGGATCGACGGGGTGGTCGGCTGCCAGGGCGAGTCGGGCAGCGGGAGCGGGGAGTTCGGGATCGGGCCGGTCAAGGCGCGGTACCGCGCCGCCATCGACAGGTAGATCTCCGGCGGCTCGATCGGCAGGAGCTGCCCCTTCTCGTGCTGGTGCAGCCACTGCATGCCGCGCAGCAGGTGGGTGACCGGGTTCGCGCCCTCGTAGGTGAGCCGCGCGCCGCGGATGGGCAGCCAGTTCTCGTACCGCGTCAGCTCACCCGGCGGCAGCCCCGCCATGAACTCCTTCCGGGCGGCCGCGATCAGCCGCAGCGCGGCCAGCGGCGAGGACCGCAGCACCGCGCCGGGCCGGCTCTGCGGCTTGCGCAGGTCGGGGACGAACGCCAGCACCTCGTCGACGTGCCCGACGTCGAGCCAGCTGGTGTCGACCTCCAGCACCCGCTGCCCGCTCTGCGACTGGCCGCGCAGGAACGCCAGCAGCTCGGGGTCCATGTCGGTGGCGGTGGAGCCGTCCGGCTGCCGCGTGGTCTGGTTCCCGACGACGACCACGCCGGCCGGTGCCTTGGGATGCGGCGGGCCGACCTCGATGTTGCCGCCGAAGTTGTGGCTGGAGTGCCACTGCTGGAGGCGCTTCTCCAGGCGTCCCACCTCCGCCTCGGACATCAGGAACTCCTGCTGCGGCAGCTTGCCCACGGCGGGCAGCCTCAGCCGGAGCCGCGGCGAGCCCTGCGGGACCGGGATCTCCTTGCGCACCTCCTCGACCTGCTTCTCTGCGTTCCGGACGAGTCGCCCGATCTTTTCGTGCTGCTGGTACCAGGGCGAGTCCGGCCGGTCGACCGCCGCCCTGGCGACCTGCTTCAACCGGCCGGCCAGCGCGGGCAGCTCGTTGCGGGCGCGGAAGAACTCGACGGTCGCGTCCCCGAACAGCGCCACGGTCGTGTTCAGCTCGACCTCGGTGCCGATCCGCGCGATGGACTCGAACAGCTGCCGGCGCAGCGTCTTCACCCGGATCATGATCACCAGGGCGCGGTCGCTGCCGACGAAGCCGAGCCGCCCGGTCGAGCCGTCCGGGGCGGTGAGGGTCAGCTCCCGGTCCCAGAACGCCTGGCAGAGCCCTAGGCCCCGGCTCGGGAAGTGCCCGACCACCATCGAGCTCAGGTTGGGCGCGACGACCCCCCGGGCGGAGTCGGAACGGGTGCGCGGCGTGTGCAGCAGGACCCGCAGCGGTCCGTCCGGGGTCTCGGTGAAACCGAGCTGGTACTGGTCCTGGATCCAGCTGTCGCCGCCGTGCGCCTCCATCGGGATGAGCGTCAGCGGCACGCCGAGCTGCTGGAGGGCGGCCCGCACCTCGGCGACCGCGGGCCGGTTGTCGTCCAGTGGCAGGGCCGGGTCGTCCGAGGCCACCTCGCACATGTAGAGGCGTTCCAGCGCGCCCGCGTTCCCGATCAGGACGAACGGGGACACGGTGAACAGCACCTCGTCCTCGACCACCGTGCCGCCCGGGTCGTCGCGCTCCAGCCGCACCGTCACCCGGCTGCCCGGAAGCCCGGGAGGCGGCTGGCTGAGCACCGCGCCGGCCGGCGGGACGGCCGGCAGGTCCACCGCCTCCAGCGCGAGTCTGCGGGGGAACGGGCCGACCGGAAGCCGGAAGCGGACCCGGTTCCCCGCCCCCGCCCCGGCGAGCCGGCGGCCGGTGGCGTCGATCACCGCGCAGCGGAGGGCGTCCGCGCCCGCCAGCACGACGAACAGTGGGCCGGGGGCGGCGGTGACCTCCTCCACGAGGAGGCCGGCCGGCTCGTTGTCCCCGGCGGTCTTCACGGGCAGCTCGCGGTCCAGCGGGACCGGGCCGCCGGGGGTGACCGCCGCGGGCAGCCGCCGGGAGTCGTTGTCCAGATTGGCGCGGACGAGCGCCCCCGGGGGCGCCAGCCGGCGGGCCCATTCGCCCTGCCGCGCGGTGAGCCGGCCGTCGCGGTCGAAGTCGGCGTGCAGCCGGTAGGCGGTCATCGGCCGCCGCTCACGGCCTCGCGGCCCGCCTCTGCCGGGGCGGCCGTCGACGGGGCGGCCGTCGACGGGGCGGCCGCGGAAGGGGCTGCCGTGCCGGCGTGGCCGCTTTCCGGCCCGGCCGCCAGGGACACCGGCGTGCCGGGCTTCAGGGCGTCCCGCAGCGGCGGCACGTCGGAGACGTCCTGGACCAGCACCAGGTCGGTGGGGATGATGACTTCCCAGGGCTTGGAGTCCGCCGGGTAGGGCACGCCGTTGTCGAGCTTGCCGAGGTTGGTGGTGATCTCGTCGATGATCGGCACGTACAGGTCGTCCTCGATCCGGGGGACGTCGTTGCCGTCCCAGATGTTCCCGGTGTAGACGAAGTAGGCGACCGCCCTCTCGAAGCCGGGGCGGACCGGTACCTGCACCCGCGCGGCGCCGGCGCGCAGGAAGGCGGCGAAGTCGGCGTCCGGGTCGGTGATGTTGAGCGCGGAGATCCACCGGGCACGCCGCCCCCACAGGTGGGGGTAGCAGACGTAGAGCATGTTCTGCCACTCGAAGGCGTTTTCCAGGAACCGGATGAACTTCCCGTTGGCGTTGGCCTTGTCGAGGTCCAGGACCGGTTCGGTCGGACCGCCGGGTACCGGCGCCTTGAAGGAGTCGAGGTCGAGGTCGGGCTTCTTGGCCAGCATCATGACGACCCACTTCTTCAGCTCGTCGCGCTCCACCCGCCGGTTGACGAGCGGGTTGCGGCCGAACTGCCGGTCGGTGCTGCGCTGCAGCTCGCGCTGCGCGGCCCGCTCGTTGTACTCGGCGAGCTGCTGCTGGTAGGCGGCGATGACGGCGTCGTAGACCGACTGCTGCCACCGGGACTCGGCCTCGGGGGTGACGACGCACTCCACGTCCACCCCGACCGACCAGCTCAGCGCCGACACGACGATCGAGATGGAGATCTCCTTCTCGCCGTCGGCGGTCCCGGTCTTGGCGCCGAAGATGTCGGTGTAGACGTAGAGCTGGCCGCCGATCACGATGTGGAAGTTGTGCAGGCTGCCGGCCTCGAACAGGTGGGTGGCCTGCACGGTCACGCTCTTGGCCGCGTACCCCTCCGGGATCTCGATCTTCCCGGCGCGGCCGAAGTTGGTCGTGGTGGTGCCGTCCTGCTTGTCGAAGAAGGTCGCCGTGCGGATCGACGGCGGCGGAGCGGGCGCGTTGACGACGCGGTACCTCGCCACGTACTCGGTGTAGTTGGCGCGGGTCAGGAACGACGGTCGCAGCGGCTGGCCGTCGGGCATGGTCGGCGCCTGCGGCTTCACCAGCTCGCTGTCCCGCGGCGGGTTCTCCACCAGCCCGTAGAGGAAGTACGCCGCCGGCTCGGGCACCACGAAGTCGAACATGAACCGCTGGCCGTAGTTGAAGACCTGGGCGTCGTAGACCTTGTTCAGCCAGCGGTAGACGCCGCGGACGTGCTTGGCGAGGCCGTTGCTGAAGGCGTGCCGGTTGGTCTCCTCGAACTCCTCCAGGGTCCGCCGCCGGACCAGGCTGCGGACGCGCTCGCGCACCTTCTCCGCCGTCCGCTGGGTGACCTCCTGCGAGAACGAGGAGGCCTTGCGCTGCGACTCCTCGGTGGACGCCGAGCTGCCGGCCTTGACGCTGGAGGAGAACGACGCGGCCGGGCCGTAGCTGCCGCTCACCTGCAGCCCGGCCTCGATGTCGAGCTGGCTCTTGACGTGCTTCTCCGCCTCGGTCTGCAGCTCGCTCCGCTCGGTGGACTGCAGGTCCCGCTCCTTCTCGGTCTCGGTCTCCGTCTCGTCCTCCGTGGTCACCTCCACCTGGGTGAGCCGGCGGGTCGAGCGGTCCCGGGTCTCGCCCGCCATCACGTTCTCGATGTGGGCGAACTCCCCCAGCTCGTACGCCTTGATCTTCTGCCGCACCACGAGCAGGTCGGCCAGGCCGGCGGCGGAGTGCTGGGGCGCGGGGGGCGGCTCGGCGGCGAGCCCCCGGCTCCCGGCGGCCATGGCCCGGTGGAACCGGTGCAGGTCGATCTCGCCGCCGTCGAACGCCAGGGTCCCGGACGGGCGGACGTCGGCGGCGGCCCGCCCGGCCGCGTCCCGCAGTTCGGCCTCGACGAGGGGGATCGCCCGGAACGGCCGCAGCTCGCCGGCGGGCAGCCCCAGCCGGTCCAGAACGCCCCGCGTCCGCTCGCTCAGCCCCGCCGCGGCGGGGTCGGAGAGCCTCGGCTCGGCGCCGGCCGCCTCCGGCACGTCAGCGGTGGCGCCGGGGGCCGCCGCCGCCGTCACCGACGAGAAGACCAGGTGCCCGCCGTCGCGGACGAGCCTGAGCAGCTCCCGGTGCGCCTGCTCCAGGTCGTCCAGCCAGGCCGTCGCCTCGTCGTCGCGCGCCGCCGGTTCGGGCGGAGCCGGTGCGGGCGCCGGAGCCGCGGGGAGGCGCGCGAAGAAGCCCGGCAGGGACGCCGGGCGGCTCATCACGTCTCCGAGCGATTCACGTTCCGCCTCCGGCGCCGGCTCATGTCCCGCCGCCGGCGGCGAGGCGGCCAGCGCCAGCAGCTTGGCGTCGAGGACATCGCGCTCCGCGGTCCCCTCGGGATCGCCGAGGAGCGCCGCCGTCAGCAGCCGGTCGCTCAGCTCGGCGCGGGCCGCGGCGAACTCCGGCGCGCCGGCCAGCTCGGACGGGGACCGCCCGTAGGCACGCGAGACGCAGCCGGCGAGGTCGGCCTCCCCCAGCGAGCGCTCCTGGTTGGCGTAGAACCAGGCCCGCAGCGGAGCGACGTCGAGCTCGGCGGTGCGCTCGGCCGCGCTCCGCGGGGGAAGGCCGCCGGCCATCTCCCGGAGCCTCTCCCGGTCGGCGCCGGCCGCCGCGGCCTCGGCGAGCCGCCGGTACAGCCCGGTCGTCTCGACCATGACCGGCATCCCGGTCAGAGTCGCCTGCCTGCGCGCCGGTCGCACGGTCATGAACCGGAATATGCCTTCACTCGCCATCGAGGTTCCTCCTCGGCCTTCCCAGCCGCCGCTCCATGGACGGTGCGAGACTCGGCTCCCCGAAGAATGCGCTGCGTAGTCGGTCGGTGACATCGTGGAAACCACGTCCTTCCCTGGCCGGACCAGGCCGCCTCCCCTGCGGGGAACCCCTGCCCGTCCGCAGGCGGGACCGCGTCAATCGTTCTGCCGAGTGATCTTCCGGAGGGGATGTCCGGCCCGATGGTGGATCCCGGCGGCGTGCGCCGCGGCCGAGAATCAGGGGACCAATCCGCACCCCGCGCGGGAATGCACCGACCCCCTGAAGGGAAGCGCATGCGCCTCAGACGAAGGATCCTCGCGGTCGGCGTGGCCGGGGCGGCCCTCGTGCCCGCCTTAAGCGTCACCGCTCTGGCCGAGCCGGGGACCGCCGGTGTCCGGGCCGGCGACACGACGAGCCCGGTCGAGAAGAAGCGCGTCGACCGGGTGCCCGCCCCGAAGCCCGCCTGGTACAAGTGCTACGGCTACGCCGAATGCGCGACCGTCCGGCTGCCCCTGGACTACGACGACCCGAAGGGCGCGACCACCGAGGTCGCCGTCCTCAGGGTGAAGGCGCGGAACGCCAAGAAGCGGATCGGCAGCCTGTTCGTGAACCCGGGCGGCCCCGGCGGCCAGGGCACCGCCATGGCATACCAGGCTCCCGACTTCCTCGGCAAGGACGTCCTCGACCGCTTCGACGTCGTCGGCTTCGACCCGCGCGGCATCGGGTTCAGCTCCAACGTCGCCTGCTTCAGGTCCACCAAGGACCAGACGCTCGCCCTGGCCGGGATGGACGTGGCGTTCCCCGTCGGGGCGAAGCAGGAGGCGGCCTACATCAAGTCGGCGAAGGCGCTCGGCAAGGGCTGCTCCACGACCGGGAAGAAGCTGGCGGGCGCGATGTCCACCGCCGAGGCGGCCCGCGACATGGACGTCCTGCGCCGCGCCGTCGGTGACAAGAAGCTGTCCTACCTGGGCTTCAGCTACGGGACGGCGATGGGCCAGTACTACGCGAACATGTTCCCCGACCGGATGCGCGCCGTCGCGGTGGACGGCGTCATCGACCCCGTCTCCTGGGTCGGCACCCGCAAGACCGGGGGCCAGATCCTGGACGACCGGCTGCGGTCGGCCGACGGCGCCTACAAGGCGCTGAAGGAGATCCTCGTCCGCTGCGGCAAGGCGGGCAAGGCCAAGTGCACGTTCGCGGCCTACGGGAATCCCGTCAAGAACTTCGACGTGCTCGCCAAGCGGCTGAAGGCCAAGCCGGCCGACATCGAGGGCGACAAGATCACCTACGCCGACTTCGTCGGCGCCGCGCTCGGCATGCTGTACGACCCGAGCGGCTACGAGATCATCGACGCGATGGCCACCGACCTGTGGAAGGCGACCTCGCCCTCCTCGACGGCGGCGCAGAAGGCCGAGGCGCGCAAGGCCCTCGCCAAGCGCATCGCGGAGCGCCGGGCCGAGGTCGAGCGGAGGAAGGAGGCCGCGGCCAAAGTCTCGGCCAAGGACTTCCCCTACTACAACGACCTTGAGGCGTTCAGCGGCGTCACCTGCACCGACGGCCTGCACCCGAAGAAGGCGGGGAGCTGGCCCGCGCAGACGGCCGCGTCGGACAAGCGGGCGCCCTACTTCGGGCGCGCGTGGGGCTGGGGCAGCGTCCAGTGCGCCGGCGACGCCTGGAAGGTCCGCGACGAGGACGCCTACACCGGTCCCTTCAACCGGCGGACGAGCGCTCCCGTCCTGTTCGTCGGGAACTACTACGACCCCGCCACGAACTACAAGGAGGCGGTCTCGTCCAGCAAGATGCTGCCCAACAGCCGGCTGCTGTCCAGCAACAGCTGGGGCCACACCGCCTACGGAACCTCGGACTGCGTGACGAAGGCGGTCGAGGGCTACCTCGTCCGCGTGGCGCTGCCGCCCGCGGGCAAGGTGTGCGTCGGGGACGTCCAGCCGTTCGCGGGGAACCCCGGACAGGCGCTCGGCACGAGAGGGCCGGCGGACGCGAGCGCGATGGCGACGCAGGTGAGCGCCGCCGGGAACGGCGCGAAGCTGCCGCCGGTGGCGACGCGGGTGCCGTCGTCCGTCCTGCTCGGCACGCGGTGAACTGACCGCCCGTGACGCCGGGCGGGCCCGCCTCGGGCCCGCCCGGCGTTCGCGTCAGCCGAACGGCTCCGAGGGGGGATCGCTGCCTTCCTCCCCGGGGGCGCCGTCCCGGGCCTCCTGCACGATCCGCCGGATGACCGAGACGGTGCGCACCAAATGGGGTTCCGTGCGGTCGGTCCGGTAGGCGACCGCGAGGTCGACGCTCATGGCGGGGCGCACCAGGGGCCGGAACACGACCCCTTCGAGGGCCAGTGCCGTCACCGGTTCCGGGACGACGGCCATGCCGAGGCCGCCCGCGACGAGGGTGACCAGGGTGGAGGTCTCGCCGACCTCGTGGCGGATCCTGGGCTCGACGCCGGCCTCGCGGAAGAGCCCGAGCACGACGTCGTACATCACCGAGCGGCGGTCCGCGGAATGCACGATGAGGTCGGCGCCCGCCATGTCGGCGACCCCCAGCTGCGGCAGCCCGGCCAGGCGATGGTCGCCGGGGACGGCGACGACCAGCCGGTCCCGGCGCAGCGGCAGGACCGTGAGCGAGAGATCGCCGATCGGCGGCCGCAGCAGCGCCAGGTCGATGGCGCCGGCCCGCAGGGCCGCGGCCTGGTCCGGGACCAGCATCTCGCCGCGGAAGGAGAAGTCGACCCCGGGCAGCTCCAGGGAGAGGCCGCGGGACAGCGCGGGCAGCAGGCTGTAGGTCGCCGAGCCGACGCAGCCGATCGCGAGATGGCCGACCGCGCCGGCCGCCACCCGGCGGGCCTCGCGGGCCGCCTCGTCCACCTCGCCGAGGATGCCCCGGGCCCGTACCAGGTAGCCGCGGCCCGCGTCGGTCAGCTCCACCCGGCGCGTCGTCCGGTGCAGCAGTTCCACGCCGAGGTCGGCCTCCAGTTGGCGGATCGCCTGCGACAGCGGCGGCTGGGCCATGGCGAGCCGCTCGGCGGCGCGTCCGAAGTGGAGTTCCTCCGCGACGGCGACGAAGTACCGCAGATGGCGTAGATCCATATCGAAAAAGTTTCAATAAGCGCGAATATTGATACTTCACTGTATCAAGGGAGGCCACCTAGCCTCGGACCCATGACCTCCTTTCTCTACTCCGCCGTACGCACCCCGTTCGGACGGTTCAACGGCGCCCTGGCGGGTGTACGGCCGGACGACCTCGCGGCGGGCGTGATCACCGCGCTGCTCGACCGGGCGCCCCGGCTGGACCCGGCCGCGATCGGCGAGGTCGTCTGGGGCAACGCGAACGGAGCGGGAGAGGAGAACCGCAACGTCGGCAGGATGGCCGCGCTGCTGGCCGGGCTGCCGACGAGCGTGCCGGGCACGACGGTGAACCGGCTGTGCGGCTCCAGCCTCGACGCGGCGATGATCGCCTCCCGGACGATCGAGTCGGGGGACGCCGACATCGTCGTGGCCGGCGGAGTCGAGTCGATGACCCGGGCGCCGTGGGTGCTGCCGAAGCCGGCCAGGGGCTTCCCGGCCGGGGACCTCGCCGCGGTCTCCACCACGCTCGGCTGGCGGCTGGTGAACCCGCGCATGCCGGAGGAGTGGACCGTCTCGCTCGGCGAGGCCAACGAGCGGCTCGGGGAGAAGTACGCCGTCGGCCGCGAGCGCCAGGACGCGTTCGCCCTGCGCTCCCACAGGCTGGCGGCGGCCGCCTGGGACGAGGGCTTCTACGACGACCTCGTCGTCCCCGCCGGGGAACTGCGCCGCGACGAGGGCATCCGCGCGGACACCTCGCTGGAGAAGCTGGCCGGCCTCAAGCCGAGCTTCCGCGCGGACGGCACCATCACCGCCGGCAACGCCTCCCCGCTGAACGACGGCGCCGCCGCCCTGCTGCTCGGCTCCGCCGAAGCGGCCGACCGGATCGGCCTCGATCCCCTCGCCCGCATCGCCGGACGGGGCGCGTTCGCGCTCGATCCGCAGGACTTCGGCTACGCCCCGGTCGAGGCGGCCGAACGGGCCCTCGCCCGCGCCGGGATCGGCTGGGACCGGGTCGGCGCGGTCGAGCTGAACGAGGCCTTCGCCGTGCAGTCGCTCGTCTGCGTCGACGCCTGGGGCATCGATCCGGAGATCGTCAACACCCGGGGCGGCGCGATAGCGATCGGCCACCCGCTGGGGGCGAGCGGCGCACGCGTCCTCGGCACGCTCGCGAAGGTGCTCCGCGAGCGCCGGGAGCGCTGGGGCGTCGCCGCGATCTGCATCGGCGTCGGGCAGGGCCTCGCCGTCGTGCTGGAGAACACGGATATGGAGAACACCGCCATGGGGAGCACGGGGGCCGGAGCGTGAGCCGGACCGAGATCCTCGAAAGCGTCGACGAGGCCGTCCGCGGGATCGAGGACGGCAGCACCGTCCTGGTCGGCGGCTTCGGCTTCGCGGGAATGCCGTTCGACCTCATCGACGGGCTGATCCGGCAGGGCGCGAAGGACCTCACCATCGTGTCCAACAACGCCGGCAACGGGGACGTCGGGCTGGCCGCGCTGCTGAAGGCCGGGCGCGTGCGGAAGGTGCTCTGCTCCTTCCCCCGGCAGCGCGACTCCCACGTCTTCGACGGGCTCTACCGGGCCGGGGAGATCGAGCTGGAGGTCGTGCCGCAGGGCAACCTCGCCGAGCGGATGCGCGCGGCGGGCGCGGGCATCGGCGCCTTCTACTGCCCGACCGGCGCGGGCACCTCCCTGGCCGAGGGCAAGGAGACCCGGACCATCGACGGGCGCGTCCACGTCCTGGAGTACCCGATCAAGGGCGACGTGGCCCTGATCAGCGCCCACCGCGCCGATCCGATGGGCAACCTCGTCTACCGCAAGACCGCGCGGAACTTCGGCCCCGTCATGGCCGCGGCCGCGACCACCACGATCGTGCAGGTGTCCGACGTGGTCCCGGTCGGCGCCCTCGACCCGGAGGCGGTCGTCACCCCCGGCATCTACGTCGACCGCGTGGTGCGCGTCGAGCAACGGCACTACACCGTCCAAGGAGCGCGCTGACATGCCCCGCACCACGGGTCCCCTCACCCCGGACGAGCTCGCGGAGGTCGTCGCCCGCGACATCCCGGCCGGCTCCTACGTCAACCTCGGCATCGGCAGGCCGACCAAGGTCGCCGACCATCTCCCCGACGGCTCGGGCATCGTGCTGCACACCGAGAACGGCATGCTCAACATGGGCCCCGCCGCCGTCGGCGAGCAGGTCGACCCCGATCTCACGAACGCCGGCAAGGTCCCGGTGACCGAGCTCCCCGGAGCGTCGTACTTCCACCACGCCGACTCCTTCGCCATGATGCGCGGCGGCCACCTCGACGTGTGCGTGCTCGGCGCGTTCCAGGTCTCGGCCACCGGCGACCTCGCCAACTGGCACACCGGCGCCCCCGACGCCATCCCCGCCGTCGGCGGCGCGATGGACCTGGCCATCGGCGCCAAGCAGGTCTTCGTGATGATGACGCTCTTCGACAAGGAGGGCCGGTCCAAGCTGGTGCCCGCCTGCACCTACCCGCTGACCGGGGTCGGCTGCGTCAGCAGGGTCTACACCGACGTCGCCGTCATCGACGTGGGCCCGGACGGGGCGGCGGTCCGCGAGACCTTCGGGGTCACCGTCGACGAGCTCCGCGACCGCCTCCCGGTCCCCCTCAGGACCGCGTCGCGCGACTGAAGGGCCCCGGCCCTTTACATTGTAGATTTTTTATTCGAGGACGTTCCGCCTCCAACGGCACTCAGCCCTGGGCGGGGAACGGGCCGGCGCGGCCGAGCAGCGCCGGCACCGGCTTGCCGAGGCGTTCGCCGAGCCAGGCCGCCGTCTCGGCGACCGCGGCCATCCGGACGCCGGTGGCGACGCCCGACCGGTCCAGCGCGTACAGCAGGTCCTCGGTCGCGATGTTGCCGGTGGCGGCGGGGGCGAACGGGCAGCCGCCGAAGCCGCCGGCGCTGGCGTCCAGGGCGCTCACCCCGCAGTCGAGCGCGGTGAGGGCGTTGGCGTAGCCGGTGTTGCGGGTGTTGTGGAAGTGGCAGCGCAGCGGGACTCCGGGGGCGGCCTCGGCGGCGCCCGCCAGCAGCGTGCGGACCTGGGCCGGGACGCCGACACCGATCGTGTCGGCCACGGCGATCTCGTCGGGCTCGCTTTCGGCGACCCGCCGGACCAGGTCGAGCACGCGGTCCGCGGGGACCTCGCCCTCGAAGGGGCAGCCGAAGGCCGCGGCGATCGTCACGGTCCGGCGGAGGCCGGCGGCGCGGGCGTCCGCGGCGACGGCGGCCCAGGCGGCGACGCCATCCTCGACGGTGCAGCCCTGGTTGCGGCGGCTGAACTCGTCGGTGGCCACCACGACGACGTTGACCTCGTCCACGCCGGCGGCCAGCGCGCGGTCGAGCCCGCGCCGGTTGAGGACCAGCCCCGCGTAGCTGACACCGTCCGGCCTGGGGAGCCGCTCCATCACCGCCTCGGCGTCGGCCATCTGCGGGACCCGCTTCGGGTTCACGAAGCTGACGGCCTCGATCCGCCTCAGCCCCGCCGCGACGCTGCGTTCGATGAGCCGCACCTTGTCGGCGGTCGCGAGGATCGCGGACTCGTTCTGCAGCCCGTCCCGGGGCGCCACCTCGATGAGTTCGACCATGAGCATCCTTTGTATGCAATCTGACGTCACCTGCAGGATTCTCCTGCGGAGTCTCTTGTGTCAAGGAACACATTGTGTCTATGTTGCATGCAATCAACCAGAGGGGGTCGGGATGGTCCGTGCCGTGGACCGTGTCTACGCACGGCTGCGCGCCGACATCCTGGACGGCGTCCACCCGCCCGGGGCACGGCTCGGCGAGGCCGAACTGGCCGAGGCCACCGGCTCCAGCCGGACGCCCGTCCGGGAGGCGCTGCGGCGGCTGGAGGTCGAGGGCCTGGTCGAGGTGCTGCCGCACCGCGGCGCGCGGGTCCCGGACTGGACGCCCGAGGACCTGGAGGAGATCTACGACCTGCGGATGCTGCTGGAGGGCGCCGCCGCACGGCGCGCCGCCACCCGCGTCACCGCCTCGGACGTGGACCGGATGGACGAGCTGTGCCGGCTGATGGACGAGGCCGTCGAGCCGGGCGCCGGCCAGGACCTGGACCGCGTCGCCGAGCTCAACGCCGAGTTCCACGACGTCATCCGCGCCGCCGCCGCCAGCGGCCGGCTCGTGTCCATGCTCAACGCGGTGGTGCAGCTCCCGCTCGTCATGCGGACCTTCCACCGCTACTCTCCCGCCGACCTGGCCCGCAGTTCCGCGCACCACCGCGAGCTGGCCGCGGCCCTGCGCGCCCACGACGGGACGTGGGCCGAGTCGGTGATGCGGGCGCACGTGCTCGCCGCGAAGGCGGTGCTGCTGCGCGCCGCCCGCACCCCCGACGACCCGAACGACCCGAACGACCCGAACGACCCGAACGACCCGAACGACCACACGGAAACGAGGACCGGCTAGATGTCAACGCACGACGGCGCCGCGCCGGACGCCCGGGGCCCGCTCGCCGACCTCCGCGTCGTGGAGATGGGGCAGCTGCTCGCCGGACCGTTCTGCGGCCAGCTGCTCGGCGACTTCGGCGCCGAGGTGATCAAGCTGGAGTCGCCCGGCGCCGGCGACCCGATGCGCCAGTGGGGCCGCGAGAAGCCGCACGGCAAGTCCCTGTGGTGGCCCGTGGTCGCCCGCAACAAGAAGTCGGTGACCTGCGACCTGCGCACCCCCGAGGGCCAGGACCTCGCCCGGCGGATCATCGACCGCGCCGACATCGTGGTCGAGAACTTCCGGCCCGGCACGCTGGAGCGCTGGGGGATGGACTTCGACCGGCTCCGCGAGACGAACCCCGGCCTGGTCCTGGTCCGCGTGTCCGGGTTCGGGCAGACCGGCCCCTACGCGCCCCGGGCGGGGTACGGGTCGATCGGCGAGGCGATGGGCGGCATCCGCTACGTGACCGGCGATCCCGGCGGCGCGCCCGCCCGCGCCGGGATCTCGCTCGGCGACTCCCTCGCCGCGGTGTTCGCCACGATCGGCGCGCTCGTCGCCGTCCACCACCGGACCGCCACCGGACGCGGCCAGGTCGTCGACTCGGCGATCTACGAGGCGGTGCTGGCGATGATGGAGTCGCTGCTGCCGGAGTGGGCGGTCGCCGGGTACCAGCGCGAGCGGACCGGTTCGGTGCTGCCCAACGTCTCCCCCAGCAACGTCTACCCGACCGCTTCGGGCGAGATGATCCTCATCGCCGCCAACCAGGACACCGTGTTCGGACGGCTCGCCAAGACGATGGGCCGGCCCGAGCTGAGCGCCGACCCGCGGTTCGCCGGGCACGCCGACCGGGGCCGGCACATGGCCGAGCTGGACGAGATCATCTCGGCCTGGTCGGCCCGGATCGAGACCGGGGACCTGCTGAAGCGGCTGCACGGCGGCGGCGTCCCGGCCGGCCGGATCTACACCGCCAAGGACATGTTCGACGATCCCCACTTCGCCGCCCGCGAGGCGATCGTGCGCCTGGTCCACCCGGACTTCGGCGAGCTCCCGATGCACAACGCGTTCCCCAGGCTCAGCGAGACCCCGGGGTCGGTGCGGCGGCCCGGCCCCGAGCTCGGCGAGCACAACCGGGAGGTCTACGGCGACCTCCTGGACCTCCGAGAAGACGAGATCGCCGCGCTGTCCGAGCGCGGCGTCATCTGAGCAGCACCGGGAGAGCAGATGGGTTATCGACTGGGCGTCGACGTGGGCGGCACGTTCACCGACGTGCTGCTCGTCGACGAGCAGACCGGCGTCAGCCACCGCGCCAAGACGGCGTCCACTCCGGCGGACCAGTCGGAGGGCGTGCTCAACGGCATCCGCAAGGTGTGCCGCGACGCCGGCATCGAGATGAGCGAGGTGGCGCACGTCCTGCACGGCACCACCGTGGCGACCAACGCGATCCTCCAGGGCCGGGGCGCGCGGGTCGGGCTGGTGACCACCGAGGGGTTCCGGCAGGTCCTGCAGATCGGCCGGTCGTTCGTCCCCGGCGGCCTCGCCGGCTGGATCATCTGGCCGAAGCCGGAGCCGCTGGCCCGGCTGGAGCACACCGTGGAGATCCCGGGCCGGATCGCCGCGGACGGCACGGTCGTCGCCCCGCTGGACGAGGAGCGCGCGCGTGCGGAGCTGCGGCGGCTCCGCGGGGCCGGCATCGAGGCGCTGACGGTCTCGCTGATCAACTCCTACGCCAGCGACGAGCACGAGCGGCGGGTGGCGGAGCTGGCCGCCGAGGAGCTGCCCGGAGTGCCGGTGTCGCTGTCCAGCCACGTCCTGCCGGAGATGCGGGAGTACGAGCGCACCGTCACCACCGTGGCGAACAGCTACGTCCAGCCCGAAGTGTCCCGCTATGTACGCAACCTGGACCGGTCCCTGAGCGGGAGCGGGATCGAGGCGCCGCTGTCGGTGCTGCGCAGCGACGGCGGGCTGACCAAGGCCGCCAAGGCGGCCGAGGACCCGGTGTCGCTGCTGCTGTCCGGCCCGGCCGGCGGGGTGACGGGGGCGGTCTGGTTCGCCGAGCAGGCCGGGTTCCCCGACTTCCTCACCTTCGACATGGGCGGCACGTCCACCGACGTGGCGCTGGTGCTCGGCGGGCGTCCCCGGATCGGCCGGGAGACCACCGTCGGCGACCTCACCGTCCGCGCCACCAGCGTGGACGTCCGCACGGTCGGCGCCGGAGGAGGCTCGATCGCGCACGTCCCCGAGCTGACCAAGGCCCTGCGGGTCGGCCCCCAGTCCGCGGGCGCCGACCCGGGCCCGGCGGCCTACGGGTCGGGCGGCACCGAGCCGACGGTCACCGACGCCAACGTCGTGCTCGGCTACCTGCCGACGCGGCTCGCCGGCGGGGAGATCGCGCTGGACGCCGAGGCCGCCCGCAAGGCGCTGCGCTCCATCGCCGACGCGATGGGGCTGCCGAGCGTCGAGGCGGCGGCGGCCGGCGTGATCGACATCGTCAACGAGAACATGCTCGGCGCGCTCCGCCTGATCAGCGTCCGGCAGGGCTACGACCCCCGCGACTTCGCGCTGATGTCGTTCGGCGGCGCCGGCCCGCTGCACGCCAACGCGCTCGGCCGGCTGACCGGCTCCTGGCCGGTGATCGTGCCGCCGTCGCCGGGCGTCCTGTGCGCCTACGGGGACGCGACCACCTGCCCGCGCGACGAGAGCGCCCGCACGATGGTGCGCCGCTTCTCCACCCTCGACGACGACGAGCTGCGCACCGCGCTCGCCGAGCTGGCCGACGCCGCCGCCGCGCGGCTGGAGGCGGAGGGCGTGCCGCGCGAGAGCCAGACCGCGACGTACCAGATCGACCTGCGCTACCACGGGCAGGGCTTCGAGATCCCGGTCGAGGTGGACCGCGCGACCGTCGACGGCGACCTGCTGGCCGAGCTCGGCGCCGCCTTCGACGCCGAGCACGAGCGGCTGTTCTCCTTCCTGCTCGGCAACGAGCGCGAGGTGATCAACCTGCGGGTCACGGTGAGCGGGCCGCGCCCGGAGGTCGCCTGGCGCGTCCTGCCGGAGGGGACGGGCGACCCGTCCGCCGCCCTGGTCCGCGAGACCGAGGTGTGGATGGACGGCGCGACGACGTCCGCCCGCATCTACGACCGTTCCAAGCTGCTCTCCGGTGACGTCGTGGCCGGGCCGGCCGTGGTGGTCGAGATGGACTCCACCACGCTCGTGCTGGCCGGGCACGCCGCGACCGTGCACCCCAGCGGCAGCCTGCTGATCCGTCCGCTGAACGAGGAGGGCTGATGGCCGAGATCCTGCAGACCGAGACCGCGCCGGTCGGACGGGTCGACGTCGACCCGGTGACCCTGGACATCATCGAGAACGCGCTGCGCAACGCCCGGCACGAGATGGACGAGGTGCTGTTCCGCACCGCGCTGTCGCCGGGCATCCGCGAGCAGCACGACGAGTTCCCGCTGATCGCCGATCCGGCGGGGAAGATGGTCGTCGGCCAGTTCGGCCTCTCGGTCCCCGACTTCCTGGAGAACTTCGACGGGACGATCGGCGAGGGCGACATCCTGATGACGTCCGACCCGTACGCGTGCGGCGCGGCGATCAGCCACGCCAACGACTGGCTGCTGGTGGTGCCGATCTTCCACGAGGGCCGGCTGGTCGGCTGGTCCTCGATGTTCGGCCACATGTCGGACGTGGGCGGCAAGACGCCCAGCTCGATGCCCGCCGACGCCCGCACCATCTACGAGGAGGGCGTGGTCGTCCCGCCGTTCAAGCTGTACGAGGGCGGCGTGCTGAACGAGTCGGCGCTGCGCATCATCCTCAACCAGGTGCGCATGCCCGACTGGAACCGCGCCGACCTGAACGGCCTGGTCGCCGCGTGCACCACGGCGGCCCGGCGGGTCTCCGAGCTGTGCGCGCGGTTCGGCGTCGAGACCTACCTGTCCGCGCTGGACGCCCTGCTCGACCGCAACTACCAGGCGATGAAGGTGCTGCTGGCCACCCTCTTCGAGGAGGGCCGGACGCTGGAGTTCGCCGACTACATCTGCGACGACGGCTGCGGGTACGGCCCGTACGAGCTGAAGATCTCGCTGACCCGGACCGGCGAGAAGATCCATCTGGACTTCTCGCACGCGGCCCCGCAGGCCGTCGGGCCGGTGAACTACTTCATCAACGAGAACCTCGTCCGGATGTTCTTCGGCATCTACGTGATCACCGTCGCGGACCCGCAGATCCTCTGGAACGACGGCTTCTACCCGCTGATCGACGTGACGATCCCCGAGGACTCGTTCTGGAAGCCGCGCCACCCCGCCGCGCTGAACGCCCGCAACCACGGCATCGGCCGGGTGTTCGACCTGTTCGGCGGGCTGCTCGGCCAGACCAACCCGGAGATCCTCAACGCGGCCGGCTTCTCGTCCTCGCCGCACTTCATGTACTCGGGGCACTACGCCTCGGGGCCGCGTGAGGGCGAGTGGTTCCAGCTGTACTCGATCGGGTTCGGCGGCGTGCCGGGCCGCCCCGTCGGGGACGGCCCGGACGGGCACTCGCTGTGGCCCTCGTTCGTCAACATCCCCTGCGAGTACCTGGAGTCGTACTACCCGCTGCGCATCGAACGGTGGGAGACGATCGCCGACTCCGGCGGCGCGGGCCTGCACCGGGGCGGCAACGGGGTCGACGTCGCGTACTGCTTCGAGGAGCCCGGCACGATCGCGATCCACGACGACCGCTGGCTCACCTACCCGTGGGGCGTGAACGGGGGACGTCCGGGCGCGCGGGGCCGCAAGTGGATCGACCGGGCCGACGGCACCCGCGAGGTGCTGCCCAGCAAGATCCACGACGTTCCGGTCCGGCCCGGCGACGTCCTGCACTTCGTGACCTGGGGCGGCGGCGGATGGGGCGACCCCCTGGCCCGCTCCGCCGAGCTCGTCGCGCTGGAGGTGAAGCGCGGCCTGGTCACCGCGGACGGCGCCCGCGGCGGCTACGGCGTGGTCTGCACCGCCGAGGGCGTCCTCGACGAGGAGGCCACCGAGGCGCTGCGGGCGAGGATGGCCGCCGAGCGGACCGAGATCCCCGTGTTCGACATGGGCCCGCCGCTGGAGCAGATCCTCGCCCGCTGCGAGGAGGAGACGGGACTTCCCGCCCCGCGCCCGCCGGTCGACGTCCGGTCCGCCGCCGCATTGGGCGACCGCCGGTGAGCGACCTCGCCGCCGACTACCGCGCCTCGGGCTTCGGCCGCGGCCTCGGCTGCGGCCGGTCGCCCGCGGTGCTGGTGGTGGACCTCGTCCGCGCCTACCTGGTGGACGGGTCGCCGCTGCGCGCCCCGGTCGAGGACGCGGCGGCCGCCGCCGTGACCCTGATCGGCGCGGGGCGGGCGGCCGGGCTGCCGGTGCTGTTCACCCGGGTGGAGTACCGGCCGGGCGGCGCGGACGGCGGGCTGTTCCGGCTCAAGGTGCCCGCGCTGCGCGTGTTCGAGGAAGGGAGCCCCCTCGGCGACTTCGCCGAGGGGGCGGCCCCCCGTCCCGGCGAGACCGTGGTCACCAAGCAGTACGCCAGCGCGTTCCACGGCACGTCGCTGGCGGCCACCCTGACCGCGTCCGGCATCGACACCGTGCTGGTCTGCGGGCTCACCACCAGCGGCTGCATCCGCGCCACCGCGACCGACGCGTTGCAGCACGGGTTCCGGCCGCTGGTGGTGGACGAGGCCTGCGGCGACCGGGACCGCCGCCTCCACGAGGCCAACCTGCTGGACCTCGGCGCCAAGTACGCCGACGTCGTGTCCCTCGACGAGGCGCTCACCACCGTGCGCGGCTTCTCACCGCGCGGTGGGGAAGGCCATTGAGGACGCCCCGTCGGTCGCGACGGGGGCGGGCCAGCGGGAGGTGACGGCCTTGGCGCGCGTGTAGAAGCGCACCCCTTCGGCCCCGTGGACGTGGGTGTCCCCGAACAGGGACGCCTTCCAGCCGCCGAAGGAGTAGAACGCCATCGGCACCGGGATGGGGACGTTCACCCCGATCATCCCGACGTGCACGGCGCGCTGGAACCGCCGCGCCGCCTCCCCCGACGAGGTGAAGACCGCCGTCCCGTTGCCGTAGGGGTTGGCGTTGATCAGCGCGATCGCCCCGTCGAGCGTCTCGGCGCGCAGCACCAGCAGGACCGGCCCGAAGATCTCCTCCTGGTAGGCCGCCATGCCGGTGGCGGCGCCGTCGAGCAGGCACGGGCCGACGAAGTACCCGGGGCCGTCCAGGCCGCGCCCGTCCACGACGAGCTTCGCACCGGCCCGCTCCGCCTCCTCGACGTGCCCGGTGACGCGCTCCCGCGCCGCCTCGGTGATCAGCGGGCCCATCTCGCTCGCCGGGTCGGCGCCCGGCCCCACCCTGATCGCGCGGGCCCGCTCGGCGAGCCGCTCGACCAGCGGATCCCCGGCGGCGCCGACGGCGACCGCCACGGAGACGGCCATGCAGCGCTGCCCCGCCGATCCGTACGCCGCCGCCGTGATCTGGTCGGCGGCGAGGTCGAGGTCTGCGTCGGGCAGGACGACCGCGTGGTTCTTCGCGCCGCCGAGGGCCTGCACCCGCTTGCCCGCGGCGCTCGCCGCCTCGTGGACGTGCCGCGCCACGGGCGTGGATCCGACGAACGACACCGCCGCCACGCCGGGGTGCGTGATCAGGGCGTCGGCGGTGACGTGGTCGCCGTGCAGCACGTTGAACACCCCGTCCGGCAGCCCCGCCTGCGCGTACAGCTCGGCGACCAGGTTGGACGCGGAGGGCACGCGCTCGCTCGGCTTCAGCACGAACGTGTTGCCGCACGCGATGGCGATCGGGTGCATCCACAGCGGGACCATCACCGGGAAGTTGAACGGGACGACTCCCGCGCACACGCCGAGCGGCTGCCGGAAGGAGAACGCGTCCACTCCGGACGACACCTGGTCGGAGAACTCGCCCTTGAGCACCTGCGCGATCCCGCACGCGAACTCGACGACCTCGCGCCCCCGCACGACCTCTCCGCGCGCGTCGTCCAGGACCTTGCCGTGCTCGGCGGTGACCAGGCGGGCCAGCTCGTCCTCGTGCCGCTCCAGCAGGTCGCGCAGCTTGAACATGATCCGCGCGCGCCGGCTGAGCGACACCTCGGACCACGTCTCGAACGCTCGCGCCGCGGCTCCCACCGCCGCGTCCACCTCGGCGCGGCGCCCGAGGACGACCTCGCCGGACTTCCTGCCCGTCGCCGGGTCGTGCACGGCCGCCGTGGTGCTCCCGCCCACCGGGACACCACCGATCCAGTGCTGGATAGAACGCATCGGGTTCCTTTCACAGGTAACGGCGCTGGGCCTTCTTGTCGTCTTCGTAGCGGGCGCGCGCCTGCCGGGTCTGCTCCAGCGCCGAGACCTCGGCGACCGGGACGTCCCACCAGGCCTCGCTGTCGGGCGCCGCGGCCAGGGGATCGGTCTCCACGTGGACGACCGTCGTCCGGGGTGAGGCGATCGCCTGGCGGAGCGCCTTCCTGAAACCGTCGGCGTCGTCGGCGCGGATGACGTCGGCGCCGAGGCTGGCGGCGTTGGCGGCGAGGTCGACGGGGATGGGGTCGCCGTCCAGGCCGGTGGGGGTGCGCAGGCGGTG
>NZ_JBEZFD010000023.1:0-157106 GCF_040649235.1 Spirillospora sp. NPDC049024 | reverse complement strand
CGTCCGCAGCACCACCGCCGCGCCCAACCGCTCGTGCCCCTCACGGAACACCGTCGCCGACACCTCGACCGTCTCACCCACCACGGCCTTCGCCGGCCACCGGCCGCACCCCACCACCGGCGCCACGTCCAGGATGGGGATGCGGCCGAGCTCCGCCTCCAGCTTCACCTGCATGTGCACCGCTCCCGCTCGTCCCGCCGTCCCGGCCCCGTCGTCGCGCCGTCCCGGTCGCAGACATCCATGCCCCGTCCGCAACTCTCCGGCATCTTTGGAGCCACAAGATCAAGTAAAGAACCGCCCGAGCGCGGTGCGCGCGTCCGGGGTGGGCCGACTGATGGGCGGGCGGCTCGCCGCGGCGCTAGGTTGGGCGGAAACAGAAGATCCAGGAGGTGCCGCCGTGGCCGAGGGGCCGGAGATCGACACGCACGTTCCGCATTCGGCGCGGGTCTGGAACTACCTGCTCGGCGGGAAGGACAACTACGAGGTCGACCAGCGGGCCGCCGAGCAGTTCCGGGCGATGTTCCCGCAGATCGTCGACATCGCCCTCGCCGACCGGGCGTTCCTCGGCAGGTCGGTCCGCCACCTCGCGGGCGAGGCCGGCATCCGCCAGTTCCTCGACATCGGCACGGGTCTGCCGACCATGGACAACACCCATGAGGTCGCGCAACGCGTGGCGCCGGACGCGCGCATTGTCTACGTGGACAACGACCCCCTGGTGCTCACCCACGCGCGGGCCCTGCTCAGCAGCAGCCCCGAGGGCGCCTGCGACTACATCCACGCCGATCTGCGCGAACCGGGCGAGATCCTGGCGAAGGCCGCCGCGACGCTCGACTTCGGGAAGCCGGTGGCGATCATGCTGCTGGGCATCATGCACTTCGTCCACGACGACGGCGAGGCCCGGCGCGTCCTCGACGTGCTGCTGGACGCCGTGCCGTCCGGGAGCCACCTGGTGATGACGCACGCCACCCTGGACTTCGACGCGGGGGAGACCGCCCAGGCCGAGGCGCAGGAGGACTGGAACGAGAAGTCGGCCAATCCGATGGTGCCGCGCACGCGCGAGGCCGTCACCCGCTTCTTCGACGGCCTCGAACTCCTGGACCCCGGAGTCGTCTCCATGTCCAGGTGGCGTCCCGAGCACACTCCCTGGGGCGAGCCCGCCGAAGTGGCCGGATACGCCGCCGTCGCCCGCAAGCCCTGACCTCCCCGCGCGGGGGCGGACGGCCTGCGGGCGTCGGCGGACGGCGCGCTAGCCGGCGGCGCGGATCACCGAGGCGATGCCGTCGGACGTCGTGACGAGCCGCTGGTACTCCGGCCGCCGCAGTTCCCCGCCCATGAACGGGTACGGGTTGCGGTGCACGGCCGGGCTCGGCGCCTCGCTGAGCGCCGCGAAGTGGATCTCCCGGGCGCCGGTCGCCGCCACGACGCGCGCCACGTTGCGGTCGGTCACGCCGCCGCCGGGCATCACGATGATCCGGTCGCCGGCGTGCCGCACCAGCTCGGCGATCAGCGGCGCGCCCTCCAGCGCGCTCACGTCCTGCCCGGACGTCAGGACGCGGGCCACGCCGAGACCGGCGAGGAGGTCCAGCGTGCCGAACGGGTCGGCGGCCATGTCGAAGGCCCGGTGGAAGGTCACGGGCAGCCCGCCCGCCGCCGCCATGAGCCGCTCGACGACCGGGCGGTCGACCGCGCCCTCAGGGGTGAGCGCGCCGATCACCACGCCGTGCGCGCCCGCCTCCCGGACGAGCGCGACGTCGTGCTCCATCGCCGCGACCTCGTGCTCGTCGAAGATGAAGTCGCCGCCGCGCGGGCGGATGATGACGTGCACCCTGATCGACGACACCGCGGCCAGCGCGGCGCGGACCGTGCCCAGCGTCGGGGTGAGCCCTCCGTCGAACAGCGCCGCGCACAGCTCGACGCGCTGGGCGCCCGCCTTCTCGGCGGCGACGGCGCCCGCGACGTCGTCGATGCAGATCTCGTAGGTGAGGCTCACGTACGTCCTTCCGGGATGGTGCGGATCTCGCCCACCGGGCGCCCGCCGCCGAGGACGGGAACGGCGCCCAGCGGGTCGGCCGGGGTGGTGTCGGCGCCGAGCGCGGCGAGCGCGCGCAGCGCGATGGCGGTGGTGGCGCGGGGGCTGCCGTCGATGACCTTCACCGCGACGGCGCGGCCCTCGGCGGTGGCGGCGACGAACACGCCCTCCGCGCCGCCCTTGGCGACCGAGCCGGGCAGCGCCCGCATGAACTCGGTGTTGGCGTGGCCCGTCCCGCCCACGTACTCGGGGTGCTCGCGCATGGCGTCGGCGACCGGGCGGGCGTCCGGCGCCAGGACGAGGGACCGCGCGGCGCGGGCGAGGCCGGTGAGGGTGAGGCCGAACAGCGGTGCTCCGCATCCGTCGATCGCGACGGGCGAGGGGTCCTCCCCGGCGCAGTCGGCCATCACCTGCCGCACCAGCTGCTGCAGCGGGTGCGACGGGTCGAGGTAGGTGTCCAGGGGCCAGCCGTTCGCGACGCAGGCGGCGAGCATGGCGGCGTGCTTGCCGGAGCAGTTCATCCGCACCCGCGACTCGCCCTCGCCCGCCCTGATCAGCGCGGCCCTGGTCGCCTCGTCCTCGGGCCAGGACGGCGGGCACTGGAGCGCGTCCGCGCCGAGCCCCGCGTCCGCGAGGATCCCCTCGACGGCCTTGACGTGGAAGTCCTCGCCGGTGTGGCTGCCCGCCGCGATCGCGAGGCGCTCCCCGTCCAGCGGCGCGCCCGCCTTCAGGCAGGCGAGGGCCTGGAACGGCTTGGTCGTGGAGCGCGGCAGGACCGTCTCCTGGGCGGCGCCGCGCGCGTGGGCGAGGGAGCCGTCCGGGGCGAACCCGGCGACGCTGCCGTAGTGGCGGCTCTCGGCGAAGCCGTTGCGCACGACCTCGGCCAGTACTTCGTACATGTCGGTCCTCACGGTCGCGCCGCCGGGACGGCCTCGCGGACGGCGCGGGACGGACGGGTCCGCTGCCGCGCCTCCAGCGTCCGCGCGAGCTTGGCCAGCGACGCGTTGATCACCAGGTAGATCAGCGCGATCACCAGGTAGGTCTGGATGAGCAGGTGGTTGTAGTTGGCCAGGACCTTCCCGCTGTAGAGCAGTTCGGCGTAGCTGACGACGTAGCCGAGCGAGGTGTCCTTCAGCAGCCCGGCGGACTGGCTGACCAGCGACGGCAGGACGCGCCGCGCGGCCTGGGGCAGGACGACCAGCCGCATCGCCCGCCCGCGGGTCAGGCCGAGCGCGAGGCCCGCCTCCAGCTGCCCGCGCTCCACCGAGCGGATCCCGGCCCGGAAGATCTCCGCGAACGCCGCGGCGTTGGACACCGACAGCGGGACGACGAGCTTCCAGAACAGCGGGAGGTCGAGGCCGTACTTCGGCAGCGCGAACAGCACGACGTAGACCAGCAGCAGCGCCGGGACCGTCCGGACGACCTCCACGTAGGCCGCCGACGGGACGCGCAGCCAGCGCGCGGGCGACAGCCGCCCGAGCGCGAGCGCGACGCCGGCCGCCATGGCGAGGGCGATCGACACGGCCGCGGCGTAGAGCGTGGAGCGCAGGCCCTCCAGCAGGTACCGCCACATGGGCCAGGTCCCGTACGGGCGCCACCGGTCGGCGGCGAGCTGGCCGTTCTCGCCGAACTGGCGCAGCGCGAGCGCGACGAGGACGGCGCCGCCGAGCAGGGTCAGCGCGGTGGCGATCCGGATGCGGCGCCGGGCGCGCGGCCCCGGCTCGTCGAACAGCAGTCGCGAGGAGCTCATCGCAGGATCGCCAGCTTCCGTTCCAGTCCACCGGTCACCAGGCCGAAGACCGCCGAGAGCGCCATGTACGCCAGGCCCGCCGTCACGAAGATCCAGATCGGCCGCGCCTCGGCGAGGTTGACCCGGTTCGCGGCGGCGGTCAGCTCCACGACGCCGACCGCGGCGGCCAGCGCCGTGTTCATCAGCGTCATGATCGCGATGTTGCCGAGCGGCTGGACGACCGTCCGCAGCGCCTGCGGCAGGACGACCAGCCGCAGCGACTGGACGAAGGTCAGCCCGAGCGCGCGGGCGGCCTCGCCCTGCCCCGCCGGCACCGCGTTGATCCCGGAGCGGATCGCCTCCGCCGTGTACGCCCCCTGGTAGAGGGCGATCACGACGACCGAGGTGGTGAACAGCCCGGCGATCACTCCGATCTCCGGCAGCCCGAACACGGCGATGACGAGCCACACCAGCAGCGGGATGTTCTGCAGCACCTCGACGTAGGCCATCCCGGCGGCGCGCAGCACGCGCACCGGGCTGACCCGCATCGCGGCGACGGCGGTCCCGGCCGCGAGGGCCCCGGCGAGGGCCAGCAGCGTCAGCTCGACGGTGAGCAGGAGCCCGTCGCCGAACTCTCCGAGGTGGTCGGTGATGACGTTCATGACAGGGCGGGGCCTCCGCTCACTCCGAGCCCGGCGCGGAGCCGATCGCGGGCGGCTGCGGGGCCTCGCCCTGCACGACCGTCCCGATCGAGTTCTTCCAGACCTTCGCCCACAGGCCCGACTGCTCGATCTGCTTGAGCCAGTCGTTGACGAACTGCTTCATCTGCGCGTCGCCGTGCTTGAGGCCGATGCCGTACGGGTCGCTGGTGAACGGCTTGCCCTGGATCTGGATGGAGGGGTCCTGCTTCGCGGTCGCGAGCAGCACGGCCTCGTCCTGGACGTAGGCGTCGCCGCGGCCCTGCTTGAGCGCCTGCACGCACTCGGGGTCGCTGCCGAACGTGATGATCTTCGCGCCCGGGGCGGCCTTCTTGATGGCGGGGATCGCCGGGGTGTTGGCGCCCGCGATGACCGTCTTGCCCTTCAGGTCGGCCGGAGCCTTGATGCCGGTCTCGTCCTTCTTGGTGGCGATGACCAGGCCGGAGCTGTAGTACGGCCCGGCGAACGCGACCTGCTTGGCGCGTTCCGGAGTGATGCTGTAGGTCTGGAACACCACGTCCACGGTGCCGTTGGCCAGCAGCGCCTCGCGGGTCTCCGACGCCGAGTTGACGATCTTCACGTTGGGCTTGCCGATGATGTACTTGGCGAGCAGCCGGCCGAAGTCGGCGTCCAGCCCCTCGACCTTCTTGGTCGCCGGGTTCTGCTGGGACAGCAGCGGCGCGTCCAGCGAGCCGCCCACGACCAGCTCGCCGCGCTGCTTGATCTTCTCCATGGTGGAGCCGGCGGGCAGGTTCGCGGCGACCGGGGCCGAGGCCGCCAGGTCGTCGCCCTTGCCGCCGCCGGAGCCGGGCACCGCGGCGTCGGAGTCGCCGCCGGAGCAGGCCGCGAGGCCCGTCAGCGACAGCGCCGCGACCGCGGCCACCGCCGCCCGCCGCATCCCCGCAGGGGTACGCACCATGATCATCAACCTTTCTGGGATGGCGCGCCATGGGCGGCGCGCCGGGGGTCGCACTAGTGGCTGAGGACCTTGGCCAGGAAGTCCCGGGCCCGGTCGCTGGCGGGGGAGTCGAAGAAGGCGGCCGGCGCTCCGGTCTCGACGACCTCGCCGTCCGCCATGAACACGACGCGGTCGGCGACCCGGCGGGCGAAGCCCATCTCGTGGGTGACGACCACCATCGTCATGCCGTCGCGGGCCAGGCCCGTCATCACGTCGAGGACCTCGCCGACCATCTCGGGGTCGAGCGCCGAGGTCGGCTCGTCGAACAGCATCGCCTTCGGCCGCATGGCGAGCGCGCGGGCGATCGCCGCGCGCTGCTGCTGGCCGCCGGACAGCTGCGCGGGCAGCTTGCCCGCCTGGTCGCCGATGCCGACCCGGTCGAGCAGGTCGCGCGCGGTCCGCTCTGCCTCGGCGCGCGAGACGCCGCGCACCCGGGTGGGCGCGAGCATCAGGTTGTCCAGGACGGTCTTGTGCTGGAACAGGTTGAACGACTGGAAGACCATGCCGACGTCGGCGCGGAGGCGGGCGAGAGCGCGCCCCTCCTCGGGCAGCTCCTCGCCGTCGATGCGGACGACGCCCGCGTCCGGCGTCTCCAGCCGGTTCAGGCACCGGCACAGCGTCGACTTGCCCGACCCGGACGGGCCGACCACCACGACGACCTCGCCGCGGGCGACGTCCAGATCCACGTCGCGCAGGGCGGTGTGGGCGCCGAAGCGCTTGTACAGGCCGCGAACCTCGATCATTCGGTCACCTACGTTCCAACTTCCTTCGAAATCGAAGTCAACGAGGACCATAGAACGTCAAATCGACGTAAGTCAACGCGTTGCCGTACCAAGTTCGCGCATGCTATCTATCTGGGGTGCGCAACAGCAGAGACGACGGACCGGCGGCACTCGTGCGGCTGGTGGCGACCGGCCAGGCGGAGTCGCGGGCCGAACTCGCCCGGCTCTCCGGCCTCGCCGCCTCCAGCGTCTCGCTGCGGGTCGAGCAGCTCATCGAGGCCGGCCTGTTCGCCGAGGAAGGCGCCGGGGCCTCGCGCGGGGGCCGGCGGCCCCGCCGCCTTCGGCTCGCCCGCGCGGTGGGCGTGTACCTGGTCGCCGACCTCGGCGCGCACCACGCCCGCCTCGCGGTCGTCGACCTCGCGGGGACGCCCCTCGCGCTGGCGGACCTGGCGTGCGACATCGCCGTCGGGCCCGAGGAGACGCTGACGGCCGTCCTGGCGGGCCTGCACGACCTCGCCCGCGACCACGGACTGCAGGACGTCCCGGTCCGCGGCGTCGGGATCGGGCTTCCCGGGCCGGTCGACCCGGCGACGGGCCAGGTCGTGTCGCCCTCGCGCATGCCCGGCTGGAACGACTTCCCCGTCCGCGACTACGTGACCGGCCGCGTCGGCGTCCCGGCCCTGGTCGAGAACGACGCCAACCTCATGGCCGTCGGAGAGCACCGCGGCTCATGGCCGGCCCTCGACAATGTCATGGTCATCAAGCTCGGCAGCGGCATCGGCTGCGGCGTCATCGTCGACGGGCGGCTGCACCGGGGCCGCGGGGCGGCAGGCGACATCAGCCACGTCCGGATCCTGTCGGAGGCCACGGTCGACTGCTCCTGCGGCCACCCCGACTGCCTGGAGGCGCACGCCAGCGGCGCCGCCCTCGCCGCGTCCCTCGCCGCCCAGGGCATCGAGGTGGACAACCCGTCCCGGATCGTCGACCTCGTCGCGGACGGCGTCCCGCAGGCGACCAGCGCGGTGCGCACGGCCGGGCGCCTCATCGGCGACGTGCTGACCGCGCTCGTGAACTTCTTCAACCCCGACGCGCTCGTCATCGGCGGCAGCCTGTCCAACGCCGAGCCGCTCGTCGCGACCATCCGGGGCGTCATCTACGAGCGGTGCCTGCCGCTCGCCACCCGCAACCTGGAGATCGCCACCTCCCGCGCGGGCCGCGACGCCAGCATCCTCGGCGCGGGCCACCTGCTCCTCGGCGTCGCGGACGAGTGGATCGACCGCGCCCTGGAACGCTAGCCGGGTCAGCCGCCCGCCGACGCGGCCAGCGCCTCGCGGGCCGTCGCCACGTCCGGTGCGATGGCGACCCGGCGCTGCAGCCCGGCCACCTCCGACACCCGGCGCACGATCCCGCGCGGCGGCAGCACCACCCACATCGGCACGCCCAGCTCCGTCGCGCGCATCTGCGAGCGCGTGATCACGTTCAGCCCGTTGGAGTCGCAGAACGTGCAGCCGGTCAGGTCGAGGATGAGGGCGGGCGTCCCGGAGTCCAGGAGCCGGACGGCCTGCGCGAGGACCGCCTCGCCGTTGCTGAGGTCGACCTCGTCCGGGAACGTCAGCGTCCCGCAGGTCTCCGTGCGCTCCACTCGTCCCACTCCGAGATCCATGACTCGCCCCAAAGCCGATTTCCTCACCTGGATGACAACGGGGGGTACTCCACTGCGACTGTAAGCTCCAAAGCTGGACGAAACCTGAAAGAAAGAGTCAAGTCTAGGACCTCCCTCCGCCATATCGCCGACGATCTCGTTCACTCGCGTTTGATCCCGTTTTGTCGCGTTGGGGGACCGCGCCGGAGCCGCCGGACCGCGCCGCCGCCCGGCGGCCGTCCACGTCCCGCGACGCGGAGGCGAACGTCGCCGAGCGCGTCGGCGCGAGCAGTGCAGCCCACTCCAGGCCCGTCCTCTTTCCTGAGCTTTCCTGACCGGATACGAACTTGACGCTCAGGACCTCGCTCCGGATGACCCGCGCCTGGAATCCTTGATCGAAATGTGCGCCGCGACGGACGCCGTCGCCATCGCGGGCGCCCCGGCCGGCCGCGTCGTCGCCCAGGCGGGGGCCCGGAATCGGGCGGGGTCGTCCAGGCCGCGCCGGACTGACCACCGCCCTTGTCACACTAAAGCCCTATATTTCCCACTGCGTCCTGCTAGCCTCGCGGACCCGGGGGTGGGAATGAGCTCGAATCCGGTCGTCATCGACGGCGGCGACCGCTCCTGCGTGCGCCTCCTGCTCGAACTGCGCGGCCATATCGCGGACCTGGCCCCCGGCACCGTCGTCCACCTCATCGCCGCCGACCCGGCGGCCCCCATCGATCTTCCCGCCTGGTGCCACCTGACCGGCCACGACTACCTGGGCTCGGTGGACGGCGCCCCCACGCCCACCTACGCCCTCCGGGTGGCGGCCGACGCCCGCCCCACCTCGCCGGAATCCCCCTGGCGCCCCCGCTGACCCGCCGCGCTACCCCTCGCGACCCCTTCGCCCCGTCGCCGTCCGAACCGCGTCCGCCATAGCGGTGTCGCCCTGAGCCCGGTAGCCCTCGACCACCCCGGCGATATCGGCCTCAGGGCGGTTCTGGCTCATCTTCGCCTTGGCCTCGATGCGGGTGATGACCAGTTCGAGGCCCACGATCGCGCGCAGCTGACCGGCGACGAACGCGGGCGGGGCGTCGTCGACCGCCCAGGACGGGTCGCGGCCCTGCTCGTGGCGCTCGGTCAGGCGGCGCACCATCGACTCCACCCACGCCGGGTCGTCGTGCACGACGAGGCGGCCGTAGACGTGGGCGGTGAGGTAGTTCCACGTCGGCACCACGCGCCCGTGCTCGGCCTTGGACGCGTACCAGGACGGCGACACGTAGGCGTCCGGCCCGTGGACGATGAGCAGCGACTCCCCGGCCGCGGGCTCGCGCCACTGGTCGTTGTTGCGCGCCACGTGCGCCAGCATCGCGCCGTGCTCGCCCACCGACGGGTCGTACAGGACGGGCAGGTACGTCGCGATCAGCCCCCGCGGGGAGGCGGTGACGAGGTCGGCCGCCCCGCAGCCGGCCAGCAGTTCCCTGACCTCGGCGTCGTCCGCCGAGAAATGCGCCGGTACGTACATGGACGCGACGCTATCCCACGGCGCTGTCGGAGCCGCGTGCGAAGCTGGACGGGTGAGCGGCGAAGAAGAGCGCGACGGGGTCCGGCTGACGAACCTCGACCAGTCCCTGTTCGAGGGGGCCGACGCGACCAAGCGCGACCTGGTCGACTACCTGGACGCCGTCTCCGGGCGCCTGGTCCCGCAGCTGGCGGGCCGTCCCCTGTCGGTCAAGCGCGTGCTGCGCGGCCAGAAGCCGTTCATGCAGAAGAACACGCCGAAGTACACCCCGCCCTGGGTCCGGACGGTGACGGTGTGGGCGCAGACCTCCCAGCGCGAGGTCTCCTACGCGCTGTGCGACGACCGCCGCACGCTGCTGTGGTTCGCGAACCAGCGCGCCGTCGAGTACCACCCGCCGCTCGTGCGCGCCGACGCGTGGGACGCGCCCACCCACCTGGTCATCGACATCGACCCGCCCGTCTCGGACGACTTCGGCGCCGCGGTCGCCGCGGCCCACCTCGTCCGCCGCGCGATGGACGACTCCGGCCTGCGGGGCGCCGTCAAGACCAGCGGCGCGAAGGGCGTCCACGTGTTCGCTCCCCTGGACGGCGCCACGTCCACCGAGGACGTCGCCGCCGCGACCCGCGCGCTGGCCGTGCGCGCCGAGCTGCTCGACCCGGGCCTCGCCACCACGGCGTTCATCCGCGAGGACCGCGGCGGCAAGGTGTTCCTCGACTCGACCCGCGCGGGCGGCGCGACCGTCGTCGCCGCCTACAGCCCGCGGATCCGGCCCGGCGCGCCGGTCTCCTTCCCGGTGTCCTGGGACGACCTCGACAGCGTGGCGCCGCAGGACTTCACGATCAGGACGGCCGCCGCCCTGCTCGCCGACCGCGACCCCTGGGCCGACCTCATGCCCGAGCCGCAGCCCGTCCCCGCCGACCTCGTCGAGCAGGGCCGCACGATCCCGGTGGCCCGGGTCCAGGCGATGCACGAGGGCAAGCGCCGGGCCCGGGCCCGCCGGAACGGCTAGCGCGGGGTCTCAGGAGCCGAGCACGACCGGCAGGGCCCGGTGGCCGTTGGAGATGAACGACTCCACCGGCCTCAGCTCGGCGGGGTCGACGGCGAGCTCCATCCCGGGGAAGCGGCCGAAGAGCGCGGGCAGCGCGATCTCGGCCTCCAGCCGCGCGAGGTGCGATCCGACGCAGAAGTGCGCGCCGTGCCCGAACGAGAGGTGCTCCTTGTTCGCCCGCCGGAGGTCGAACAGGTCGGCGTCGTCGCCGTGCAGGGCGAGGTCGCGCCCCGCGGCGGCGTAGGCCGCGAGGATCGCCTCGCCCTTGCCGATCGTCACGCCGTCGACGTCGATGTCCTCCACGGCGTAGCGGAGCGGCAGGTTCGCGACCGGCGCCTGCCAGCGCAGCGCCTCCTCGATCACCTCCGTCCACGGCGCCTCGCCGGACCGGACGAGCGCGTACTGCGCCGGGTGGGTGAGCAGCGCCGTGATCGCCTGGTCGAGCAGGTTCACCGTGGTCTCGTGCCCGGCGGAGATCATCAGGATCAGGGTGTCGACCAGCTCCTGCTCGCTCAGCTGCGAGCCGTCCTCGTCGCGGGAGGAGATGAGCACGCCGGCCAGGTCGTCGGCGGGCTCCCGGCGCCGGAACGCCACGAAGTCCTGCAGGATGCCGTACATCTCGGTCTGGTTGGCGATGGCCTCCTCGGCCGTCAGCGCCGTGTTGAAGATGCCGTCCACGCAGCGGCGCAGCGCGGGCCGGGTCTCGTCCGGGACGCCGAACAGCCGGCAGATCACCTCGATGGGCAGCGGGTAGGCGAACGCCTCGCGCAGGTCGGCGCGGCCGCCGGGGGAGGCGGCCAGGCCGTCCAGGAGGGACCGGGTGATCTCCTCGACGTCCGGCCGCAGCGCCTCGGTGCGGCGCGGGGTGAACGCCCGGGAGATGATGGTGCGGAGCCGCCGGTGGTCCTCGCCGTAGGCGGTGAACATGTTCCGCACCGAGACCCACAGGCTCAGCGGCCAGTCCTCGGCGATCTCGCCGTCGATCCATTTCGTCCAGTGCAGGTTCGGGTCCTTGGACACCCGCGGGTCGGCCAGCAGCCGCTTGAGCTGCTCCTGGCCGGTCACCGCCCACGCGACGACGCCGCCGGGCAGTTCCACGGGGGTCACCGGCCCCCGGGCCCGCAGTTTCGCGGCCTCCCCCTGGACGTCGCTTCCGGCCGGGTCGATGACGAGCGGAGTCTCCATATGGGCCTCTCCAGGCGGGGGATGGGAACACGTCCGTAATGGCGTGCATGCGATGAGCGACCCGGCCAACGTAGAGGGTGGCGGCAGCATGCCGCCAATTCCCCAGGAAACAGACGCACCCTCGCCTTTTCGGCCTTTCCTTAAATGGCGGCGCGGAAATCCTCAGGGCGTGTCTCGGCGTGCTGCGGCTCTCCTTCGCCCCACCCGTGGCCGGGCGCCACCACGTTGTCGGGCGGGGCCTCCGACGCGGAGCCGTACAGGTAGGAGCCGAGCCCGATCAGCAACCGCTGGACGTCCTCCTGCGGCCGCACGACCAGCCGCAGGAACTGGCTCGTCGAGCCCAGCTTGTTGCCGCACTCGCGGACGAACACCCCGTGGTGCGCGATCAGGTGGTCGCGCAGGCCGACGCCGTCCTTGCCGTCCGGCAGCTTGACCATGACGAAGTTGCCCTGGGACGGGAAGACCTTGAGGCCCGGCAGCGACGCGAGCTGCTGCGCCATCAGCAGCCGGTCGCGGGCCAGCAGCCGCAGGCTCTCGCGGTACTCGGCGCCGTGCTCGCGCAGCAGGAACACCACGAACTCCGCGAAGGAGTTGAGGTTCCACTTCGGCAGCGCCGTCCGGACCGTCCGGGCCAGGGCCGGGTTCGCCACCAGGTAGCCGAACCGGACGCCGTGCAGGCCGAAGTTCTTGCCGAGGCTCTTCAGCACGATCACGTTCGGCCGGATGCGGGCCTCGTCGGCGACGCTGGGGTGCGCCTCGGCGTCCACGAAGTCGAGGAACGACTCGTCCACCACGACCAGGTCCAGGTCGATGAGGCAGTCCAGCAGCCGGACGATCTCGCGGCGCGGGACGTACCCGCCGTCGGGGTTGTTGGGGTTGCACACGACCGCGGTCCGCGATCCCCGCGTCCGCACGAACCGCACGAAGGCGTCCACGTCGAACTCGAAGCCGAGCAGCTCGTGGAGCTGGAACATGTCCACCCGCTTGCCCGTCTCCATCGGCTGGTCCGTCCACCGGCCGAACGTCGGGATCGGCGTGGCGAGGCTCTCGCGCACCAGCAGATGGTCGATCCAGGTGATGAGCTCCGTGGAGCCGTTGCCCATGACGACCGTCTGCGGGTGGTGCCCGAGCACGGCGCAGAGCTCCGCGGTGATGGCGTCGGCGTCGCTCGGGTAGTACTTGAGGATCTGCTCCAGCGAGCCCGCGAGCCGGGAGAACATCCCCGGCGTCGGGAAGTACGGGTTGCACGGGATGCAGAAGTCGACGAGGTCGTGGCGTCCGGTCGAGGCCCGCTGGAGGGCGAAGAAGGACGGGCTGTGCGCGCTCTGGCGCAGCAGGCTCGGATCGATCTGGTCCGATGACACGCAAGACGGTACGCGCCCTCCGCCGCACCGGTTCAGGGGCCCCGGGCCGGCCCGTGTCAGGCCGCGCCCGCGGAGCGGTCGGCCGAGGCGAGGCCGGGCGGGGCGGCGGCGAGGGCCTGCTGGATCGCCTCCACCAGCGCCAGCGCCGACTCCTCGGTCAGCTCGACCGCCACGCGCGCGGACGGACCCTCCCCGGCGTTGGTGAAGTCGATGTTCACCGTGTGCTCGTGGCAGGCGTGGTACGGGTGGTCGACGTAGACCGCGCCGCCGGTCAGCGTGAACCAGCCGGTCGCGCCCTTCGCCGCGCCGTCCAGCTCCACCTTCACCGTCTGGTAGGTGCACATGGGGGTCTCCTCTCAGGCGCTCAGGAGGCGGTCGAAGAAGGCGAAGATCCGCTGCCAGCCGTCCTTGGCGGCGGCGGGCCGGAACGCGGGCCGCTCGACCGCGAAGAACGCGTGCCCCGCGCCGGGATAGGTGTGGAACTCGTGCTCCTTGCCGAGCCTGGTCAGCTCCGCGTCCAGCGCGGCCACCTCGTCGGGCGACGGAAACTGGTCCTCCTCGCCGAACAGGCCGAGCAGCGGGCAGGACAGGCCCGGCGCCTTGGAGAGGATCGACCGGGCCCTCGTCGGGTAGTCCTCCGGCGGGTCGTCGACGACGAAGGCGCCGTAGCAGTCGACGGCCGCGTCGATGTCCAGCTCGCAGGCGGCGAGGAACGCGTGCCGCCCGCCCGAGCAGTGGCCGATCACGCCGATCCGGCCGTTGGCGTGGTCGAGCGAGTTCAGATGGGCGGCGGCCCCGGCCACGTCGCCGACGAGCTGCTCGTCGGGGACGCCGCCCTTGGCGCGGGCGGCGGCGGCCTGGTCGTCCGGGCTCACGCCCGCGCCCTCGCGCGAGTACAGGTTCGGGGCGATCGCGGCGTACCCGTGCGCGGCGAACGTCCGGACGAACTCCTTGGTGCCGGGGTCGAAGCCGGGCATGTGGTGGACGACCACGACGCCGCCGCGCGGGGCGTCGCCCAGCGGCCGCGCCAGGTACGCCTCCAGTTCGTCCTTCCCGTGCCCGGTGATGGCGACCGTTCCGGCCCACATCGCGTCGTTCATGCTCGGCGCTCCGTTCCTCGGCGGGGTCTGCGCGCACGCCGTGCTCCCCCCGGCGCGCGGACCGTGACAGTCTCTCGCATACCCAGCGAGGCTCAGGCGTTCAACGTTCCCGCGCCGAGGAGGCCGAACAGGAGGAGGCCGATGACGATCCGGTAGACCACGAAGGAGGTGAAGCTGTGCCGGGCCACGAAGCGCAGCAGCCACGCGATGGAGGCGTATGCCACGACGAACGACACCGCGGTGCCGACCGCGAGCGGCAGCGCGCCGGCGCCCGAGCCGAGCGCGGACGGCAGTTCGTAGATGCCGGCGCCGGTCAGCGCGGGGATGCCCATGAAGAACGACAGCCGGGTCGCGGCGACCCGGTCGAGGCCGAGCATGAGCCCGGTCGACATCGTCGCGCCCGACCGGGAGAAGCCGGGGAACAGCAGGGCGAGGATCTGCGAGGAGCCGATCAGCATCGCGTCGGTGAGGGAGGTGTCGTCCTCGCCGCGCTTGTGCGTGCCGAGCCGGTCCGCGGCGAACATCACGGCGCTGCCGACGATCAGCGACCCGGCCACCACCCACAGCGAGGCGAGGGGGCCCTCGATGAGGTCCTTGGCGGCGACCCCGACGATCACGACCGGGATCGTGGCGTAGATGACCCACCAGGCGAACTTGTAGTCGTGGTGGTACCGCTCGGACGGCCGGGCGATCCCGACCCCCCACGCTTTGACGATCCGGACGATGTCGGAGAAGAAGTACACCAGCACGGCCGCTATGGCGCCGACCTGGATGACCGCCGTGAACCCGACGACTGACTTGTCATCCACCGGGATGCCCATCAGGCCCTCGGTGATCTTCAGGTGGCCGGTCGAGGAGACCGGGAGGAACTCGGTCAGGCCTTCCACGATCCCGAGGACGATCGCCTGCCCGACATTGATCACGCTCAAGTACCCGGTTCCTCTCCGACCTGCGCCTGTTTCGCGCCGAGCCTACTGCCGGCCCGCGGGCGGGTCCCGCGCCGAGGCCGATAACTTCACCGATCATTAACCCGCGGGACGTACCCCGTACATGCTCAGCCCCAGACCTCCTGGGCGGTCTCGGCGACGAAGTCGTAGCCGTCCTCGGCCGTCCAGCGCGCGGGCGTTGATCTGCTTGATTTGACATCCTCTCCGCCTTGGAGGGCGGAGATTCCCTCTACGCTGTGCGTGGTGGGCGCGGCGTGCGGGTGGGTTACCGCTTCGCTGCGCGGTGCCGCCATCGCTGGTGGTCTGACCCGCGCTCCACGGTCGTTTCGACTCTCCGCCCGTCCGGCGGCGAGTATGTTCAGCGCCGCGTTGACGTCTCGGTCGTGGGCTGCTCCGCAGGGGCAGTCCCACGCTCGGACGTTGAGCGCCATCTTGTCGTTGATCCGGCCGCATGCCGAGCACTGCAGGGTGGACGGCAGGAACCTGTCCACCCTGCAGAAGGTGCGCCCGTACTTGGCGGCCTTGTACTCCAGCATGGCGGTGAAGGCGGCCCATCCGGCGTCGTGGACGCTCTTGGCGAGCCGGGTCCGGCCCAGACCGGCCACGCACAGGTCCTCGACGTACACCGCTTGACTGTCGCGGATGATCGCCGTGGACAGCCTGTGGTGCCAGTCCCGCCGGGTATCGGCCACCCGCGCATGTGCCCGCGCGACCTTGACGACGGCCTTCCTGCGGCGGTTCGAGCCCTTCTGCTTGCGCGCCAGGGCCTGCTGCAACCGCTTGAGCTTGCGGGCCGCGCGGCGCAGGAACCTCGGCGCGGTCACCTTCGTCCCGTCCGACAGCACGGCGAAGTGCGTCAGGCCCAGGTCGATCCCGATCTCGGAGTCGACCGGCGGCAGCGTGTCCTGCGGGCCGGTCTGCACGACGAACGAGGCGAAGTAGCGCCCGGCCGCGTCCCGGATGACTGTCACCGACGACGGGGCGGACGGCAGCGGCCGCGACCACCGCACCCGCACCTCGCCGATCTTCGGCAGCCTGAGCCGACCGTTGTCCAGCACCTTGAACCGGGAGTTGCGGGTGAACCGGATGCTCTGCCGGTTGTCTTTGCGGGACCGGAACCGGGGCGGGGCCACCTTGCGGCCCTTCCGCTCATCCCTGATCGAGGTGAAGAAGTTCCGGTAGGCCGCATTCAGGTCGGCCAGGGCTTGCTGCAACACCACTGCCGACACCTCGCCCAGCCACGCCCGCTCCGGCGTGGCCTTCGCCAGGGTGATGACCTGCTTGGACAGCTCGGCGTCCGAGATGTACGGCAAGCCCTGCTCGCGGGCCTGCTGCCGTGCGCGCAGCCCGTCGTTGAACACCACCCGCGCGCACCCGAACGCCCTCGCCAGCGCGACCTGCTGACCAGGAGTTGGATACATACGGTAGTTGTAACGTAACTGCACACTCGCACCGTACTGGTCCATGACCCGAACCCGAAGGCATCCGCACCGACAGAAACCGCGTCGTTGCGATGCACGTTCACTTGGTCTTCGTGACGAGGTTCCGGCACGAGGTGTCCGCCGACCGGCACCTGGCCCGGATGGAGTCGATCATGCGGGACAGGCGGCGTGCGGTGCCGCGATTCTGGTCAGGGGCGGGGCCAGGGCCTTCCGGCGAGGCGCTCGATGTCGGTGTTGAAACGCTGGAGGAAGGAGGCGAACGCCTCGACGTCCTCCGCCGGCCAGTCCGCCATGATCTTGTCGATGCCGGCCACGATCTGGCCGCGCTCGCTGTCGAGGCGGCGCTCGCCCTCGGCGGTGATGCGGAACTTGCGGGCGATGCCGCCCGCCGGGTCGGGGATGCGCTCGACGAGGCCGTCGCGCAGCATGGCCGAGGTCTGCCGGTTCAGCGTCGAGGGGTCCAGGTCGAACGCCTCGCTGAGCTGCCGGATCGACATCGGGCCCTCGATGCGGATCCGGCTCAGCAGGATGTAGGCGCTGCGCTCCAGCAGGCCGCCCTCGCGCCGGGAGCGGCGGGTGGCCAGGCTGTGCCGCCCGAGCACCATGGTCTCGTACTCGATCAGTTCCGTGGGCTTGTCCATGCCGGTCCTTCTCCCGGCGGCGGGCCGCCCGGGTCGCTCCTGCCTCGATGCTCGCACCCCATGCCTACCACGGTGATGTGCTTCATACATATGTTGTGTATTAACCACATCATATGTATGGTGCACAAGTTCTCCGACCCGAAAGAAGGGATGTCACGTGGACGAGTCCGCGCCCGCCGTCCGACCCGGCGGGATCGTCGGCGTGCTCGCCGTGGGCGGCATCGTCGCCGCGTTCATGCAGACCCTCGTGGTGCCGCTGATCGCGCAGCTGCCGCGGCTGCTGCACACCACGCCCTCCAACGCGACCTGGGTGGTCACCGCGACGCTGCTGGCCTCGGCGGTCGCCATGCCGATGATCGGGCGGCTCGGCGACCTGTACGGCAAGCGCCGGATGCTGCTGGTCTGCATGGTGCCGCTCATCACCGGGTCGGTGCTGTGCGCGCTGTCGGGCTCGCTGGTCCCGATGGTCGTCGGGCGGGGCCTGCAGGGCGTCGGCATGGGCATGATCCCGCTCGGCATCAGCGCGCTGCGCGACCTGCTGCCGCCCGAGCGGCTCGGGTCCTCGATCGCGCTGCTGAGCTCGTCCATGGGCATCGGCGGGGCGTTCGGGCTGCCGCTGGCGGCGGTCATCGCCGAGAACACGAGCTGGCGGGTGCTGTTCTGGGGCTCGGCCGCGCTGAGCGCGCTCGTCGCCACGCTGATCTACCGGCTGGTCCCGGCCACCCCCGTCCAGGCGAGGGGCCGCTTCGACGCCGTCGGCGCGATCGGCCTCGGCACCGGCCTCGTGTGCCTGCTGCTCGGCGTCTCCAAGGGCGCCGACTGGGGCTGGACGAGCGGCACGACCGTCGGCCTGTTCGCCGCCACCGTCGCGGTCCTGCTCGCCTGGGGCTGGTGGGAGCTGCGGACCCGCGACCCGCTGGTGGACCTGCGCGTCACCGCGCGCACGCAGGTGCTGATCACCAACGCCGCCTCGGTCGTGATCGGGTTCTCGATGTACGCCCAGTCGCTGATCGTGCCGCAGCTGCTCCAGCTGCCGGAGGCGACCGGGTACGGCCTCGGCCAGTCGATGGTCGCCGCGGGCCTGTGGATGGTCCCGTCCGGCCTGCTGATGATGGCGGTGTCCCCGCTCGGCGCGCGGCTGTCGGCCGCCCGCGGGCCCAAGGTCACCCTGGTCGCCGGGAGCCTGGTGATCGCGCTCGGGTACGGGTCGTCCACGCTGCTCATCGGCGCCGCGTGGGGCCTGATGGTCGTCACCGCGATCTGCGGGATGGGCGTCGGCCTCGCCTACGGCGCGATGCCCGCCCTGATCATGGGCGCGGTGCCGCGCTCGGAGACCGCCTCGGCCAACAGCTTCAACACGCTGATGCGCTCGGTCGGCACCTCGGTGTCGGCGGCCGTGGTCGGGGTCGTGCTGTCCCAGCTGACCATCGACCTCGGCGGGCACGTGCTGCCGTCCGAGGACGGCTTCCGCGCCGGCCTGCTGATCGGCTGCGGCGTGGCGCTGGTCGCCGGGGCCGTCGCGCTGGCCATCCCCGGGCGCGGGCGCTCGGTCACCGCCGCGGCCGAGCAGGCCGCCCAGGCGGGGGAGCCCGCCGCGTCCAAGGCCTGACGCCGGTCAGCCCCGCACCGGTCAGGGCCGCGCCGGGGACTCGCGCCGCAGGAGGTAGGTGTCCATGATCCACCCCTTGCGGGCGCGGGCCTCGGCGCGGACGGCGCGGATCTCCTCGGCCACCTCCGCGACCGGGCCGGAGACGAGGATCTCGTCGGGCGTGCCGAGGTAGGCGCCCCAGTAGATGCGGTAGCCGTCGCCCGCCTCGGCGAACGCGCAGTGCGCGTCCAGCATGACCAGGACGTCGTCGGCGGTGGCGCCCTCGGCGGCGAGGCGGCGGCCCGTGGTGATGTGGACGGGCCGCCCGACCCGCGTGAGCCCGACGCGGTGCCGGGCGGTGAGCGCCGAGACGCTGCTGATGCCGGGGATCACCTCGTACTCGAACTCGGCGCCGACCTCCTCCAGCGCCGCGAGGGTGCTGTCGTAGACGCCGGGGTCGCCCCAGACCAGGAGCGCGCCGGTCTCCCCGTCGGCCAGCTCGTCCTCGACGAACGACCGGTAGATCCCCGCGCGGCGGGAGCGCCAGTCCTCGACGGCGGCGGTGTAGGCGGCGGCGTCGCGGTCGCGGTCGGGGTCGCGGGCCTCCACGATCCGGTACGGGTGCCGGCCGTGCGCCGCGATGAGGTCGTGCCGCAGCCCGGCCAGGTCGTGCTTGGCCTCACCCTTGTCGACGACGAGGAAGGCGTCGGCGGCGGCGATGGCCTTGGCCGCCTGGAACGTCAGGTGGTCCGGGTCCCCCGCGCCGATGCCGATGATCAAAAGCCGCTTCACGGCGCCAAGTGTGCCAGAGCGCTCCTATAGGCTTGGCGTCCCGTTCGACCGAGGAGGCCAGTGGACGCGCGTGTCATCACCGTCGTGGGAATCGGCGCCGATGGGTGGGACGGGCTCGCGGAGGAGTCGCGCGAGGCGCTCCGGACGGCGGAGGTCCTGTTCGGCAACCAGAGGCAGCTCGACCTCGTCCCGGGCGAGGACTTCGAGCGGGTCGCCTGGCCGTCGCCCCTGCTCCCCGCGCTGCCTGGGCTGATCGAGCGGTACGAGGGGCGCGCGATCGCCGTGCTGGCGAGCGGCGACCCCATGTTCCACGGGATCGGCTCCACCCTCGCCGGGATGCTCGGCGCCGGCCGGCTCCGCGTGCTGCCCCATCCGTCGTCGGCGTCGCTCGCGTGCGCCCGGCTCGGCTGGCCGCTGGACCGGGTGGACGTCCTCAGCATCGTGGGCCGTCCCGCCTCGACGCTGAACGCGGTCATCGCCCCCGGGCGGCGGCTGATCGTGCTCGGCGCCGGACGCGAGGCCCCGATCATCGTCGCCGCGGTGCTGTCCGGCCGCGGCTTCGGCCCGAGCCGGATGACGGTCCTCGCCGACCTGGGCGCCGAGAGCGAGACGGTCGCGCACGGCGTCGCGTCCCAGTGGACCGAGCCCGCCGCCTCGGCGCTCGCGGTCGTGGCCGTGGAGTGCCTGCCCGGACCGGACGCCGACCCGCTGCCGCGGGTCGCCGGGCTGCTCGACGAGGCCTTCGAGCACGACGGGCAGATCACCAAGCGCGAGGTCAGGGCGGTGACCCTGTCGCGCCTCGGGCCGCTGCCCGGCGAGCTGCTGTGGGACGTCGGCGCCGCGTCCGGCAGCGTCGCGATCGAGTGGGCGCGGGCGCATCCGTCGTGCGAGGCGATAGCGGTCGAGGACGGCCCGGAGCGGGCCAAGCGGATCGGCCGCAACGCCGAGGTCCTCGGGGTGCCCGGCGTCCGCGTCGTGGAGGGCCGCGCGCCGGACGCGCTGGAAGGCCTCCCGATCCCGGACGCGGTCTTCATCGGCGGCGGCCTCACCGTCCCCGGCCTGCTGGACCGCTGCTGGGACGCGCTCCGGCCCGGTGGCCGCCTCGTCGCCAACGCCGTCACCCTCGAATCGGAGGCCCGGCTGGTGGAGCTCCGCCGGACCCACGGCGGCGAGCTGGTCCGCGTCGGCGTCGAGCGCGCCGCCCCGCTCGGCGGGTTCACCGGCTGGCGCCCCGCCATGCCCGTCACCGTCTGGTCCACCCGGAAGGACACCCTGTGACGGTGTACTTCGTCGGCGCGGGGCCAGGCGCCGCCGACCTCATCACCGTGCGCGGGCTGCGGGTGCTGGAGTCCGCGCCCGTCTGCCTGTACGCGGGGTCGCTGGTGCCGGTGGAGCTGCTGGAGGCGTGCCCGCCCGGCGCCCGGCTCGTCGACACCGCCGACATGACGCTGGACGGGATCGTCGCCGAGCTGACCGCCGCGCACCGCGACGGCCTCGACGTCGCGCGCCTGCACTCCGGCGACCCGTCGGTGTTCAGCGCGGTCGCCGAGCAGATGCGCCGGCTCGACGCGGCGGGCGTGCCGTACGAGGTCGTCCCCGGGGTCCCGGCGTTCGCCGCGGCGGCGGCCTCGCTCGGGCGCGAGCTGACCGTCCCCGGCGTCGGCCAGACCGTCATCCTGACCCGCACGGCCGTCCGCGCCACCCCGATGCCGGACGGCGAGGACCTCGCCACCCTCGGCGCGAGCGGCGCCACGATGGTGCTGCACCTGGCCGTCCAGCGCATCGAGGAGGTCGCCGCCGAGCTCGTGCCCCGCTACGGCGCCGACTGCCCGGTCGCGGTCGTCGCCCGCGCCAGCCGCCCGGACGAGCTCGTCCTGCGCGGCACCCTGGCCGACATCGCCGCCCGGGTGCGCGAGGCCGGGGTCCGCCGCACCGCGGTGATCGTCGTCGGGCGCGTCCTCACCGCGTCGGCGTTCCCCGACAGCCACCTCTACAGCGCCGGGCGGGACCGGGCGTGCGGCGCGTCCTGATCCTCGGCGGGACGGCGGAGGCCCGCGCCCTCGCGGCCCGGCTGACCGGCGCGGGCCAGGACGGGATCCACGTCGTGTCCTCCCTCGCGGGGAGGGTGTCGGACCCGCGGCTGCCCGCCGGCGAGGTCCACATCGGCGGGTTCGGCGGCGCCGAAGGGCTCGCGGCGTGGCTGCGCGAGCACCGGATCGACCGCCTCGTGGACGCGACGCACCCGTTCGCCGAGCGGATGAGCGCCTCCGCCGCGCACGCGTCGCGGCTGACGGGCGTGCCGCTGCTCGCGCTGCGCCGCCCCGGCTGGGTCGAGGAGGACGGCGACGACTGGCGGCGCGTCCCGTCCCTGCCGGACGCCGCCGCCGCGCTCCCGGACGGTGCCCGCGCGTTCCTCACCACCGGCCGCCGCAGCCTCCCGGTGTTCGCCGCGCGGACCGACGCGTGGTTCCTCGCCCGGTCGGTGGATCCGCCGGAGCCGCCCGTCCCGTCCAACGTGCACGTCCTGCTGGCGCGCGGCCCCTACACCGTGGACGGCGAGCGCGCCCTGATCCGCGAGCACCGCCTCGACGTCCTCGTCACCAAGGACAGCGGCGGCGCGATGACCCGCGCCAAGCTCACCGCCGCCCGCGGGGCGGGCCTGCCGGTCGTCATGGTCGACCGTCCGGCCCTCCCCGAAGGCGTCGGGTCGACGGAGGACGTGGCCGCTGCCGCGGCCTGGGTCTTGAAGTAGCGGCGAAGGCTCAGGGGTAGCGGCGCGGGGTGTAGACCACGCCCTGGTCGGTCACCCGCGTCGCGGACGAGCCGATGATGAGCAGGCACCGCATGTCGACCTGCTCGGGGTCCAGCTTGCCGAGCGTCGTCACCGTCACGCTCTCCTCCGGCCCGCCGACGTCCCGCCCGACCACCACGGGGGTCTCGGGGGAGCGGTGCTCCAGCAGCAGGTCGCGCGCCGCCGGGAGCTGGTGCCTGCGCCGGCTCGACGAGGGGTTGTAGAGGGCCAGCACCAGGTCGGCTTCGGCGGCGGCCCGGAGCCGCCGCGCCACCACGTCCCACGGCTTGAGGATGTCCGACAGCGACAGGACGCAGAAGTCGTGCCCGAGGGGAGCGCCCGCCCGGGCGGCGACGGCCGGCGCCGCCGTCAGCCCCGGCACGACCTGCACCGGCACGTCCGCGAACTCGTCCTCGGCCGCCGCCTCCAGCACGGCCGTCGCCATCGCGAACACCCCGGGGTCGCCGGACGAGACGACGGCGACGCGGGCCCCGTCCCGCGCGAGCGCCAGCGCGTGCCGGGCCCGGTCGGCCTCCACCCGGTTGCCGGACCCGTGCCGCCGCTGCCTCGGGTTCGGCGGCACCCGGTCCAGGTAGGGGCCGTAGCCGACGAGGTCGGTGGCGGACGCCAGGACGTCCTGCGCCTCCGGGGTCAGCCACGGCCGCCCCGCCGGCCCGAGCCCGACCACCCACACGCGACCGGCCCCTTCCGGACGCGCCGGGGGAGGGGCCTCGAACGTGCGCTCCGCCGGGCTGGTCAGCAGTGCGAGCGACATGTAGGGCACGTCCGCCGGGTCGACCTCGGCGAGCGGGAGGACGCGCTGCCGACCCGTGGCGGCGCGCTCGACGTACCAGCCGTCGGCCAGGCGGCCCGCGTCCTCGAACGCCTGCCTGACCTTGGGGAACGTCCGGCCGAGCTTGAGGACCGCCGCCGCGTCCGCGGTGCGCAGCCGCTCGGCCAGCTCCTCGCCGGGCAGCGTCCCGGGCAGGACGGTCAGCGTCTCCTCCCGCTCCACCAGCGGCCGCCCCGCCGCCGCCGACGCCGCGCTCACCGACGTCACGCCCGGCACCACCTCGGCCGGGTAGTGCGGCGCGAGCCGCTTGTGCAGGTGCATGTACGACCCGTAGAACAGGGGGTCGCCCTCGCTCAGCACCACGACCGTCCGCCCCGCGTCGAGGTGCGCGGCGAGCCGGGCGGCGCAGTCGGCGTAGAACTCCTCGAGCGCGCCCTGGTAGCCGCCGGGGTGGCCGGTCGTCTCCGTCGTCACCGGGTAGACGAGCTGCTCCTCGATCCGGCCGTCCCGCAGGTACGGCTCGGCGATGGCCCGGGCGATGCTGCGGCCGTGCCGCGCGCTGTGGAACGCGACCACGTCCGCCTCGCCGATCAGCCGCGCCGCCCGCACCGTGACCAGTTCGGGGTCCCCGGGCCCGACGCCCACGCCGAACAGCCGTCCCGCCATCACTCCGCCTCACTGGCGACGGCGTTGACCGCCGCCGCCGTCATCGCGCTGCCGCCGCGCCGCCCGCGCACCACCAGATGGTCCAGGCCGCTCGCGGCGAGCGCCTCCTTGGACTCGGCCGCCCCGATGAACCCGACCGGGATCCCGAGGACCGCCGCCGGGCGGGGCGCGCCCGCCTCGACCAGCTCCAGCAGCCGGAACAGCGCGGTCGGCGCGTTGCCGATCGCCACGACCGCCCCGCCGAGCCGGTCGCCCCACAGCTCCAGCGCCGCCGCGCTCCGCGTGGTGCCGAGCCGCTCCGCCAGTTCCGGCACGCCCGGCTCGCCCAGGGTGCACACGACCTCGTTGCCGGCGGGCAGCCGCGCGCGGGTCACGCCGGACGCGACCATCCGCGCGTCGCACAGGACCGGCGCGCCGGCCAGCAGCGCCGCCCGCGCCCGCGCCACCACCCCCGGCGACCAGGCCAGGTCCTCGACCAGGTCCGTCATGCCGCAGGCGTGGATCATGCGGACCGCGACCCGCGCCACGTCCTCCGGCAGGCCCGACAGGTCGGCCTCCGCGCGGATCGTCGCGAACGACCGCCGGTAGATCTCGGCGCCGTCCCGGACGTAATCGATCACTGCTGTCCCTCCGCCGTCCTCAGCACGACCGGGCCGCGGGGCATCCCGCAGCGCCGCTCGCATCCCGCCCAGTGGACGGGGGTCTCGGGCGCGCGGCCCAGGCCCTCGACGAAGCGCCGCGCCTCGCCCTGCACGTCGCCGCGCGACTTCGCGCACCCGGGGCTCCCGGTGCAGGCCGTCACGCCCACCCACGGCGACGCGGGATCGGTCGCGAAGCCCGCCGCCGCGAGCGCCTCCGCCGCGCGGCCCGCCTCGCCGCGGTCCAGGTCGCGCAGCACGACGCTGCGCCACGGAGTCACCCGCAGTTCGTCCGCGACTCCGCCGAGCGACTCGGCCTGCGCGCCGGACAGCCGGCCGAGCGGGGGCACGGCCTCCAGCGCGACGAGCCCGTCCCGCTGCGCGATGGGCCCGGCGTGCGGCGGGGCGGGGTCCGAGCGCGGCGGCGTCTCCCGCACGGCCGCGCCCAGCCGCTCCGCGACGCGGCGGACGCCGTCCGGCACCTCGGCGAGCCGCCAGGCGTCCCCCCGGATCTCCAGGAACGCCTCCGCCGCCGCGAGCAGCGCCGCGACGGGGTCGCCGGGGACGGGGCCGAGCCGCGTTCCGGCCAGCAGGAGGCCGCCGGGGGTGTGCGCCGCGTCGGCGTCCAGCGCGGCCGTGTCGCCGGTGCCGTCGTCGAGCGCGAACAGGAACCGGCCAGGCAGCCGGGCCAGCCCCGGACGCCCGCGGAGCGCCTCGTCCAGCGCCGTGACCAGCGGGTCCGTCGCGAGGGCGCCGCGCGGGCCGCGCCCGCCGAGCGGGGACGCGACGATGTTGCGCACCCGCTCGTGCGTCGCCGACGGGAGCAGCCCGGCCGCCTCCAGCCGGGCCGCGAGGGCCGCCGGATCGCGGACGCCGCGCACCTGGAGATTGCCGCGGGACGTGAGTTCGATCACGTCCCGCCCCAGCTCGCGGGCGGCGGCGCCGAGCACCGCGAGCTGCGCGGCGGACACCGCGCCGCCCGGGACGCGGACGCGCGCCAGCGGCCCGTCGGCGGCGTCGTGGGTGCGCAGCGCCCCGGGGCACGCGTCGGCGCGGGCTCTGACATTCGGCACGGGGAGGATGTTAACCACAGTTTGCAGGGCGACCGCGCTGCCGTACTCTTCTGCCCAGGCGATGGCAATGGGAGGAAGCCGGTGCGAATCCGGCGCGGTCCCGCCACTGTGACCGGGGAGCGAACCCCGCTGTAGGCCACTGTCCGCGAGGACGGGAAGGCCGGGGCGAGCGTCGATCCGGGAGCCAGGAGACTCCTGCCGTCGCGACACCCGCTACCGGGGCGAGGACCCCAGGGGGAGGATGCTCCGTGTCCGAGCACGGCCGCACGGTCCTGCTGCTGTCGACGTCCGACACCGACCTGCTGAGCGCCCGGGCGTCCGGCGCCGACTACCGCCTGGGCAACCCGGCGCGGCTCACCGTCGATGACCTCCCGGAGCTGACCGAGGGCGCCGACCTCGTCGTGGTACGCCTGCTCGGCGGGCGCCGCGCCTGGGAGGACGGCCTCGACGCGCTGCTCGCGGGCCCCCGCCCGGTCGTCGTCCTCGGCGGCGAGCAGGCGCCCGACGCCGAGCTGATGGAGCTGTCCACGGTCAGCGGCGGCGCGTGCGCCGAGGCGCACGCCTACCTCGCCCACGGCGGCCCCGCCAACCTCGCCGAACTGCACGCGTTCCTGTCCGACACCGTGCTGCTGACCGGGCGCGGCTTCGCGCCGCCGGCCCCGGCGCCGGCCTGGGGGCGGCTCGACCGCGCCGCCCGCGACGGCGGCGGGCCCGTGGTCGGCGTGCTCTACTACCGCGCCCACCACATGGCGGGCAACACCGCGTTCGTCGAGGCGCTGTGCACGGCCGTCGAGGACGCGGGCGGGCGCGCCATGCCGGTGTTCTGCTCGTCGCTGCGCACCGCCGAGCCCGAGCTGCTCGACACGCTGCGCCGGGCGGACGCGCTGGTGGTGACCGTGCTCGCGGCGGGCGGGTCGCGGCCCGCGACGGCCGGGGCGGGCGGCGACGACGAGGCGTGGGACGTGGGCGCCCTCGCCGCGCTGGACGTCCCGATCCTGCAGGGCCTCTGCCTCACCACGAGCCGGGCCGCCTGGGAGGCGAGCGACGACGGGCTGTCCCCGCTGGACGCGGCGTCGCAGGTCGCGATCCCCGAGTTCGACGGCCGGATCATCACGGTCCCGTTCTCGTTCAAGGAGGTCGACGAGGAGGGGCTCACCGTCTACGCGGCCGACCCCGAGCGGGCCGCGCGGGTCGCCGGCATCGCCGTCCGGCACGCCCGGCTGCGGCACACCCCCGCCGCCGAGCGCCGCGTCGTGGTGATGCTGTCGGCGTACCCGACCAAGCACGCCCGCGTCGGGAACGCCGTCGGCCTCGACACCCCGGCCAGCACCGTCCGGCTGCTGGCCCGGCTCCGGGACGCGGGATACGACCTCGGGGAGGGCTTCCCCGGCGTCGACGAGCAGGACGGCGACGCCCTCGTCCACGCGCTCATCGCGGCGGGCGGCCAGGACGAGGACTGGCTCACCGAGGAGCAGCTCGCGGGCAACCCCGTGCGCATCTCGGCCGCGTCCTACGAGCGCTGGTACCGCACCCTGCCCGCCGACCTGCGCGAGGGGATGGAGCGGCACTGGGGCCCGCCGCCCGGGGAGCTGTTCGTCCAGGACGGTGACATCGTCCTCGCCGCCCTGCGCGCCGGCAACGCCGTCGTCATGGTGCAGCCGCCGCGCGGCTTCGGCCAGAACCCCATCGCGATCTACCACGACCCCGACCTGCCGCCCAGCCACCACTACCTGGCCGCGTACCGGTGGCTGTCGGACGAGTTCGGCGCGCACGCGATCGTCCACGTCGGCAAGCACGGCAACCTGGAGTGGCTGCCGGGCAAGGCGGCGGGCATGTCGGCCTCGTGCGGCACCGACGCGGCGCTCGGCGACGTCCCGCTGGTCTACCCGTTCCTCGTCAACGACCCCGGCGAGGGCACGCAGGCCAAGCGCCGCGCGCACGCCGTCCTCGTGGACCACATGGTCCCGCCGATGGCCCGCGCGGAGACCTACGGCGACATCGCCCGGCTCGAACAGCTCCTCGACGAGCACGCGACGATCGCCGCGATGGACCCGGCGAAGCTGCCCGCGATCCGCGCCCAGATCTGGACGCTCATCCAGGCCGCCAAGCTCGACCACGACCTCGGCCTGGACGACCGCCCGCACGACACCGAGTTCGACGACTTCCTCCTGCACGTCGACGGGTGGCTGTGCGAGGTGAAGGACGCGCAGATCCGCGACGGCCTGCACGTCCTCGGCCAGGCGCCCGCCGGGGAGACCCGCGTCGACCTCGTGCTGGCCATGCTCCGCGCGCGCCAGATGTGGTCGGGGCGCGAGACGCTGCCCGGCCTGCGGGAGGCGCTCGGCCTCAGCGAGGACGGCGGCGAGGGCCGCGCCGACGTGGACGCCGCCGAGACCGCCGCCCGCGCCCTCGTCCGGGCCATGGAGGACGCCGGCTGGGCCGCGGACGCCGCCCGCGAGGTCGCCGGGGGCGTCCCGGCGGACCGCCGCGACGCGGTGGCGCGGGTCCTGGAGTTCGCCGCCGCCGAGATCGTCCCGCGCCTGGCCCGGACGACCGACGAGCTCGACCACGTCCTGCACGCCCTGGACGGCGGCTACATTCCGGCGGGACCGAGCGGGTCGCCGCTGCGCGGCCTCGTCAACGTCCTGCCGACCGGCCGCAACTTCTACTCGGTCGACCCGCGCGCCGTCCCGAGTCGCCTCGCCTGGGAGACCGGGCAGGCGATGGCCGACTCGCTCCTGGAGCGCTACCGCGCCGACCACGGGGAGTGGCCGCGCTCGGTCGGGCTGTCGGTGTGGGGGACGAGCGCGATGCGCACGGCGGGCGACGACGTGGCCGAGGTCCTCGCGCTGCTCGGCGTCCGCCCGGCCTGGGACGAGGCGTCCCGCCGCGTCACGGCGCTGGAGCCGGTCCCGCCCGCCGAGCTGGGCCGGCCGCGCATCGACGTGACCGTCCGCATCAGCGGCTTCTTCCGCGACGCGTTCCCGCACGTCGTCGCCATGCTGGACGACGCCGTCCGGCTCGTCGCCGGGCTGGACGAACCGGACGCCGACAATTACGTCCGCGCGCACGTGCGGGCCGACCGGGAGCGGCACGGCGACGAGCGCCGCGCCACGATGCGCGTGTTCGGGTCCGCGCCGGGCGCCTACGGGGCGGGGCTGCTGCCGCTCATCGACAGCCGCAACTGGCGCGACGACGCCGACCTCGCGGAGGTGTACGCGGTGTGGGGCGGCCACGCCTACGGCCGCGACCTCGACGGCGTGCCCGCCCGCGCCGACATGGAGAGCGCCTACCGGCGGATCGCCGTCGCCGCCAAGAACGTCGACACCCGCGAGCACGACATCGCCGACTCCGACGACTACTTCCAGTACCACGGCGGCATGATCGCCACCGTCCGCGCGCTGACCGGCCGGGCGCCGGAGGCCTACGTCGGCGACAGCACCCGCCCGGACGCCGTCCGCACCCGCACCCTCGCGGAGGAGACCGCGCGGATCTTCCGGGCCCGCGTCGTCAACCCGCGGTGGCTGGCCGCCATGCGCCGGCACGGCTACAAGGGCGCGTTCGAGCTGGCCGCGACCGTGGACTACCTGTTCGGCTACGACGCCACCACCGGCGTCATGGCCGACTGGATGTACGACCGGCTCACCGCCGCCTACGTCCTGGACGAGGAGAACCGCGCTTTCATGGCGGAGTCGAACCCGTGGGCGCTGCACGGCATCGCCGAGCGGCTGCTGGAGGCGGCCGAACGCGGCATGTGGGAGCACCCCGACCCGGAGATCCTCCAAGGACTGCAGGAGGTCTACCTCAAGGCGGAGGGCGACCTGGAGGACGACACCAGCCGCTGAGCCGCCTCCGGGAACCCCGCCCAGTGGAGGTGCAGGTACGAGGCGGTGATCCGCTCGTCGCCGTACCCGTCGCGGCCGTCCCGCCACCGGAACAGCGGCTCGGCCTCCGTGTCCAGCGCGGTCCGGTGGAACTCGTGCCCGCGGAACCGCTCGCCCGGACGCGTCAGCGGCGACTCCGCCACCGCGACCGCCTCCCGGTAGCCGAGCGTCAGCCGGGACGTCATCCGCGCCCGGCCCGGCACCCGCCCGCACATCGCCCGGCCGTCGAGTTCCTCGCACAGATAAAGGAGACCCGCGCACTCGGCGGCGATCGGGCCGCGGAACGCCGCCACCTCGGCGAGCATCGGCGCGTTGGCGGCCAGCTCGGCGGCGTGCACCTCCGGGAAGCCGCCGCCGACGACGAGCGCGCCGGCCCCGGCCGGCAGGGCCTCGTCGCGCAGCGGGTCGAAGACGGCCACCTCGGCGCCCGCCGCGCGCAGCAGCTCCACGTGCTCGGCATAGGAGAAGGTGAACGCCGCCCCGCCCGCCACCGCGACGACCGGCCCGCCCCCGACCGGCGTCACATGGTCGGACGGGTCCCAAGCGGGCCCCGGCAGCGGGGGAGCGGTGGCCGCGAGCCGGAGCAGCGCGTCCAGGTCGCAGGAGCGCTCCACCAGCGCGCCGAGCCGCTCCACGGCCCGGACGGCCTCCGCGCCCCGCTCCGCCGCCGGGATGAGCCCGAGGTGACGGGACGGGGTGACGACCGCGTCGTCCCGCCGGATCGCGCCGAGCACCGGCACGCCCGTCGCCTCCAGCGCGCTCCGGCACAGCTCCTCGTGCCGCTCCGAACCGACCCGGTTGAGGACGACGCCGCCGATCCGCACGCCCGGCTCGAACGTCGCGAACCCGTGCACGAGCGCCGCCACCGACCGGCTCTGCCGCGCGGCGTCCACGACCAGCACCACCGGCGCCGCGAGCAGCTCCGCGACGTGCGCCGTCGAGGCGAACCCCGTGTCGCCCTGCCCGTCGAACAGGCCCATCACGCCCTCGACCACCGCCACGTCGCAGCCGGCGGCGCCGTGCAGGAACAGCGGCGCCACCCGCTCCTCGCCCGCCAGCCACGGGTCGAGGTTGCGGCCCGGCCGCCCCGCCGCGAGCGCGTGGTAGCCGGGGTCGATGTAGTCGGGGCCGACCTTGTGCGGCGACACCGCCAGGCCGCGCGCCCGCAGCGCCGCCATCAGCCCGGTCGCCACGGTCGTCTTGCCGCTGCCGGACGCCGGCGCGGCCACGACCAGCCGGGGGATCACCACTCGATGCCCCGCTGCCCCTTCTGCCCGGCGTCCATCGGATGCCGGACCTTGCCCATCTCCGTCACCAGGTCGGCGGCCTCGACCAGCCGCGCGGGCGCGTCCCGCCCGGTGACGACGACGTGCTGGGTCCCGGGGCGCGCGGTGAGGGTCTCGACCACGTCGTCCAGGTCGAGCCAGCCCCATTTGAGCGGGTAGGTGAACTCGTCGAGCACATAGAAACGGTACGTCTCGGCGGCCAGGTCCCGCTTGATCTGCGCCCAGCCCTCGCGGGCGTCCGCCGCGTGGTCCTCCTCGGTGCCGGGGCGCTGGATCCACGACCAGCCCTCGCCCATCTTGTGCCAGGCGACCGGGCCGCCCTCGCCGCTCGCTCCGAGCACCCGCAGCGCGCGCTCCTCGCCGATGCGCCACTTCGCCGACTTCACGAACTGGAACACCCCGATCGGCCAGCCCTGGTTCCACGCCCGCAGCGCCATCCCGAACGCCGCCGTCGACTTCCCCTTCCCGGGGCCGGTGTGGACCATCAGCAGGGGCCGGTTGCGGCGCTGCCGGGTGGTGAGGCCGTCGTCGGGGACGGACACGGGCTTTCCCTGGGGCATCTCAGGCCGCCTTTCCTGCGTCGCGCCCGCGGTGGGCGCGCACGATCCCGTCGAGGTCGCCGAGCGGGACGAGCCGCGCCCCGAGCCGGGCCGCGAGCCGTCCCGCCAGGCCGAGCCGGACCGGGCCGTCCTCGCAGTCCACGACGATCCCGGCCGTGCCCGCCAGCAGCCCGGCGGCCCGGTCCACGTCGCCGCCCGCGGTCGCGCGCCCGTCGGTGACGACCACGAGCAGCGGGCGCCGCGCCGGGTCGCGCAGCCGCTCGGCGCGCAGCACCTCGGCGGCGCGGGCGAGCCCGGCGGCGAGCGGCGTGCGGCCCCCGGTGGCCAGGGCCCGCAGCCGCGCCGCGCCCGCCTCGACCGACGACGTCGGGGGCAGGACGAGGTCGGCGGCGCGCCCCCGGAAGGTGATCAGGCCGACCTTGTCGCGGCGCTGGTAGGCGTCCAGCAGCAGGCTCAGCACGGCCGTCTTCACCGTCTCCATGCGGCGGCGCGCGGCCATCGAGCCGCTGGCGTCCACGACGAACAGCACCAGGTTGCCCTCGCGGCCCTCGCGGACCGCCTCCCGCAGGTCGTCCGGGCGCAGCACGAGGCCCGCGCCGGACCGGTCGCGCGCCCGCTGCCGCGGCGCGGCGGCCAGCAGCGTCGCCACCACGTGGGGGTCGCGGACCTTCGCCGCCGGACGGCGCGCCCCGGTGACCCGGCCCCGGGCCGTCCGCGACCGCGACCGCCGTCCCGCGGAGCCCTCGCCCACGCCCGGCACCTCCAGCAGCGGCACCGCGTGCGGCGCGGCGACCGCCGCGACCCGCTCGCCGCCCCCGCCGCCGGACCGCTCCTCCTGCGCCGTGCCCGCGTCCTCTGACGGGCCCTTGTTCCGCGACAGGCCCGCGTCATCTGGCGAGCCCGCGTCTTGTGACGGGCTCGCGTCCCGTGATGAGCCCGAGTTCCGCTCCCGGCTCGCGTTCTGCTCCTGGCCTGCGTCGTGCTCCCGGCTCGCGTCCTGCTCCGGCCCTGCGTTCTGCGAGGGGCCCTGCCCTCCGTTCCGCGGCGGGGACGGGGGCTCGCCGCCCCCTCCGCCGTCCGGGGGAGGGTCGTCGCGGGGGGAGGTGCTGTCGAGCAGCTCGTCGAGCAGCGACTCGTCCAGGCCCGGCGCGTCGAACGGGTCCCGCCGGCGGCGGTGCGGCAGCGACAGCCGGGCCGCCGCGCGCACGTCCTCGGCCGTCACCTCGTCGCGCCCCCGCCACGCGGCGTGCGCGAGCGCGGCGTTCGCCGTGACGAGGTCGGCGCGCAGACCGTCGACCTCGAAGCCCGCGCACACGGCCGCGATCTGCTCCAGCCGCTCGTCCGGCAGCCTGACCCCGGCGAGCCTCTCCCGCGCGGCCGCGATGCGCTCCGCCAGCTCGGCCTCGGCATCCTGCCAGCGCGCGGCGAACGCGGCGGGGTCGGCCTCGAACGCCAGCCGCCGCCGGACGACCTCGGCCCGCTCCCGCGGGTCCCGCGACGCCCGCACCTCGACCGTCAGCCCGAAGCGGTCGAGGAGCTGGGGGCGCAGCTCGCCCTCCTCGGGGTTCATCGTCCCGACCAGCAGGAACCGGGCCGCGTGCCGCACCGACACCGACTCGCGCTCCACGTAGCAGGTGCCGAGCGCGGCGGCGTCCAGCAGCAGGTCGACCAGGTGGTCGTGCAGCAGGTTCACCTCGTCCACGTACAGGACGCCGCGGTGCGCCGCCGCGAGCAGGCCCGGCTCGAACGCCTTGACGCCCTCGGTCAGGGCCCGCTCGACGTCCAGGGACCCGGCGAGCCGGTCCTCGGAGGCGCCCACCGGCAGCTCCACCAGCGCGGACGGCCGGCGCTCGGCCGGTCCGCCGGGCTCGTGCGGGCCGTCCGGGCACGACGGGTCGGGCGCTGCCGGGTCGCACGCGAACCGGCAGCCCGCCACCGTGTCCACCGCGGGGAGCTGCCCGGCGAGGGCCCGCACGATCGTCGACTTGGCCGTGCCCTTCTCACCGCGCACCAGCACACCCCCCACCCGCGGCGAGACGGCGTTGAGCAGCAGCGCCAGCTTCAGGTCGTCCAGCCCGACGACGGCGCTGAACGGATAGGCGACGTTCACACCTGGACCTTCCGGTTGACGTGGGCGACCCGCCAGCCGTTCCCGGCGGGGGTGAGCCTCGTGGTGGACAGCGGCGCGACGTCGAACCGGTCGGCCGCGAGGACGTCGACGCGCAGCGCGTGCGCGAGCGCTGCACGGATCACACCCGCGTCGCAGACCGCGATGCCGGACGGCCTGGTGCCGAGCCACGCCGCGACCCGCGCCGCGAGGGCGGACCGGCTCTCGCCGCCGTGGGGCGCGGCGTCCGGGTCCGCCAGCCAGGCGGCCAGCTCGTCCGGGGCGATGTCCGCGTAGCGGACGCCGGCCCAGGTGCCCGGGTCGGTCTCGGCGAGCGCCGCGACCGGGCGGGCGGCGAGGCCGAGCGCGGTGCAGGTCTCCCGGGCGGCGCGGGCGGGCGAGGTCCACGCGTCGCCGTCCGGGAGCGCGCCCGCCAGCGCCTCCGCCCTGGCCAGGCCGGCCGGGTCGGCGGCGTCGCCGGCGGGGAAGCGGGCCTGCCGCATCCCCGCCGACGTGGCGTGCCGGACGAGCAGCAGCCCGGTCAGGCCGGCCCGCTCATGCCGGAGCCGGGGCACGGGCGGCCCGGTCGCAGAACCACCCGAACAGGGTTCCGAAGGACGCCCAGAACACCAGCTGCGTCCCGAGCGAGGTGATGCGGAACTGCCACAGCAGCGTGGCCGGGAACCCGTCCGGCACCTCGTCCACGCTCGGGAGCAGCAGCGACGCCACCGCCACCGGGACGACGAACGCCAGCACGGCCGCGGGCCAGCGCGCCCACGGCCCGCCGCGCACGCTTCGCGCCGTCGTCACCGCGATCGCGGTCGACAGCAGCCCGACCCCGATCATCGCCAGGTACAGCACGGTCCTGGTGTTGATCGTCTCCGGATCGCCCACCGCGGGCGGGTTCGCCGGATACTTCAGGAACGGCACGACGATGACGGCGGCGAAGGCCGTCCCGGCGGCCGCGAGGGCGAGCCCGGCGTCCGAGCGCGGCCCCACGCGTCCCCGCAGGCCCGCGAAGACGAGCGCGAAGACGCCGCCCACCGCGAGCCCGTAGAGGCCCGTGGCGAGGAAGAGCCCGGCCTTCTGCGTGCCGCGGCCGACCTCCCCGCCGTGCTCGTGTGCTCCGTCGTGTTCGTGTGTCGAGGTCTCGTGCTCGTGGGTCGCGGCGGCCTTCTCCAGGGCGATCGCGTCGTCCACTCGCGGCTCGCCGACCGCGAAGGCGAAGACGCCCGCGACGAGACCGGCCAGCAGGCCCAGAAGCAGGCCCCTGACCAGCAGGGTGCGCACCATGCGGCGGCCTAGTGGCAGGGCACGCCGAGCAGGTGCCGCCCGTCGTGCATCAGCTCGTGGAGGTATCCGCCGGTCTGCGAGACGGCGCCGTTGTCCATGAGGACGAGGTAGCCGAGGAGCAGCAGCGCGGGCACCGCGAGCAGCCAGGGAACGAGGCGGGAGAGGGGGATGTGGGGAGCCGACAGCGTGCTCACGGAGCCTCCGTAGGGGATCTAGCGCGTCCCGGACAATGAGGTCGCGATCACCCGAGCGACCTGGCTCCCGGGATCGGCGTCCCGGATACAGTGGCGCGTCCGCACCGGCATCTCACCGGATTTCCCTCGGGCAACCGTGAATCAGCCGCACGCTACGGGCCGGGCGAGCGCCCTGTCAACAGCGCCCCCGCCGCCGGCGACCCCCGGCGGCCCGGGGCCGCCGGCGCCCCGCCACCGGAGGCCACCAGGCCGGACCGAGGGTGCCAAGTACCCGATATCCAGCTTTGTTGCCATGAAGAGCGACTCACCTATCATGGCGAATTCGTCTCGCGTCCCCTGCTCCCGAAACCCGACGTTGGAGCCCCGTACATGATCAGCCCAGAGACCGCGCCCCCCGCCTCCCCCTCCTCCCTCGACGACGTCAAGGGGTGGTTCCCCAAGCTCGACCAGCTCCTGTTCACCTGGCTCCTGGAACGCCAGGAGCGGCTCGGTGAGCGCGGGGACCTGGTGGAGCTCGGCTCCTACCTCGGCAAGAGCGCCATCCTGATGGGACGCCACCTGCGGGAGGGCGAGACCTTCACGGTGTGCGACCTGTTCGACACCGACGCGCCGGACGACTCCAACCAGGCGGAGATGCAGGGGTCGTACTCCACCCTGACCCGCCGGGCGTTCGAGTCGAACTACCGCGCCTTCCACGACCGCCTCCCCGAGATCGTCCAGGGCCCGACCTCGCTGATCCTGGACCACGTCCAGCCCGAGACCTGCCGGTTCGTGCACGTGGACGCGTCCCACCTGTACGAGCACGTCCGGGCCGACATCGAGGCGGCGCACGTGATGCTCCCCGCCGGGGGCTTGATCGTGTGCGACGACTACCGGTCCGAGCACACCCCCGGAGTGTCCGCGGCGGTGTGGGGCGCGGTGGCCGCCGGCGGGCTGCGCCCGATCTGCGTCACGACGCAGAAGTTCTACGGCACGTGGGGCGACGCCGACACCGTCCAGGACGACCTCCTCGACTGGCTGGGGACGCGGGAGGACGCCTGGCACGAGGTCCAGCAGGTCGCCGGACGGCGGCTCGTCCGCCTCAAGGGCAAGGGGGCGACGCGCCCCTACAACGAGGCGGGCCGGCTGAAGGAGCGGCTCGCGCAGGCGGAGAAGCGGCTCGCGCGTTCGGAGGAGAGGCTGGCCCGCGCCCAGAAGGAGCTGGAGGCCGTCCGCGGCTCGGTGAGCTTCAGGGTCGGCCGGGCGGCCACCGCCCTCCCTCGCGCCCTGCGCGGCGGCCGGAAGGCGTAGGCGTTCCATCGGCGCGCCGATGGAACGCTCCTCGGATCGGCGCGCCGATGCGATGCCCGCGGGCGCCTCGGCCTTACCCGCATACCGCGCCCCGCGCGTAAGGGGGCGCCGGGGGGCAGAGCGCCCTATCCCCCGAGGGGTCCTTAACCCATTTTGCCGGGCTTGTCCGAAAAGCGCGTCACAATGGCCTGCGGATCCGAGTTTCAGGGCTTTCGCCCCACCCCCGCGTAGCACCATTGGCGGTCCGCCGCCGGCGGCACGGTCGTGCCCGGATCGGGGCGCCACATCGACAGGGTGGTGAGGCCGGGCTCCACCAGCTCGAAACCGTCGAACAGCCGCGTGACGTCCGCGCGGCCGCGCAGGGTGATCTGGTACGTGGCCCGCTCGTACACCGCGCCCGCGTCCCGGACCCGCTTGTCGGCGTCGAAGTCGCCGGTCACGTGCGACACCGCCAGGTAGCTGCCGGGTGCGACCGCGTCGCGGAGCCGCGCCACGATCCCGGGCGGGTCGTCGCCGTCGCCGATGAAGTGCAGCACCGCCAGCATCAGCACCGCGACCGGCAGGTCGAAGTCGATGAGCCCGGTCACCTCGGGGTGGGCCAGGATCTCGCCCGGCCTGCGCGCGTCGCCCTGGATGACGGTCACCTGCGGCGTCCCGGCCAGCAGCGCCCGCCCGTGGACCAGCACGACCGGCTCCACGTCGACGTACACGACGCGGGCGTCGGGCGCGACCTGGTGGGCGATCTCGTGCACGTTGCCCTGGGTGGGCAGGCCGGAGCCGATGTCGATGAACTGGCGGATCCCCGACTCGGCGAGGAACCGCACCGCGCGCCGCAGGAACGCGCGGTTCTCGCGCGCCATGAACGGGGTGTCGGGGGCATGCCGGACGACCTCCTCCACGGCCTCCCGGTCGGCGGCGTAGTTGTCCTTCCCGCCCAGGAGGTAGTCGTACATTCGCGGAACGTTCGGCGTGTGCGGATCGACGGTGTCCAGCGTCCTCTCCCCGGCTTGCGGCGCCGCGACTTTCCACCCGGGAAATGTCGCGAAGTTACCCGTGACATGTAAGCATTGCGATCAACTCGGAAACAACCGAAACGACGATGCCAACGCGGGAGAGCGCGAATGCGAGTCGACGCCGGCACCCCTTCCCGGATCCCGGGACCGCCCGCCCGGGACGACGGGTCCGCCGCCATCGCGGCGGCCGGAGGGCTGCACGAGTACCAGTTGAGGCTGCACGCCGAGTACGGGCCGGTGGTGCGGTTCCCGCTGCCCGGCGCAGGCCTGGCGGTGTCGGTCGCCGACCCGGTGCTGCTGGAGGCCACCGCGAAGATCAACAAGCGGCCGGAGAAGCTGTTCGAGTTCCTGGCGCCGCTCCAGGAGTCGGGCAACCTGCAGACGATCCCGGCGGACGAGCACGGCCCCTGGCGGCGGGTGATGCTGTCGGTGCTGGCCGGGCGTCCCTCGCACGAGGCGCACTTCGCCCGCTTCACCGCGCTGGCCACCGAGCTGGCCGACCGCTGGCAGGCGAAGGACGGCCCGATCGCGCTCCAGCAGGACCTGAGCGAGCTGTCGCTGCGCATGATCTGCCAGTACGCGCTCGGCAGCGGCCTGGAGTCGCCGGACTCGGCCGCGCGGGTCGTGTCGGCGTTCGAGACCGTCCTCACCGAGTACATGGGCCCGGCCGGGGACGGGAAGGGGAGCCGCGCCCAGGAGGCCCTGGCCTACCTGCGCGCCACCGTCGACCAGGTGCTCACCGCGCACCGCGAGCGCGGCTCCGAGCCGGCCGGCCGGAGCGACCTCATCGCCGCCCTCGCCGAGGCGGGCGAGTCCCCGGCGCGGATCCGCGACACGGTCCTCATGACGATGCTCGCCGCCCACCACACCACCGGCGTCGCCATCTCCTGGACGCTGTACCTGCTGGGCCGGCACCCGGACGCCGCCGAGCGCGTCGTCGAGGAGCTGGACCGGGTGCTCGGCGACCGCTCCGTCCCCGAGTACGGCGACCTCAAGCAGCTCACCTACCTGGACATGGTCCTCCGCGAGACCATGCGGCTGTACCCGCCGGGACCGTACGGCGCGCGGGAGGCGACCGAGGACCTCGTGCTCGGCGAGTACACCGTCCCGGCCGGCACCACGATCTTCTACCCGTTCTGGGCCGTGCACACGAACACCGACTACTGGCCCGACCCGCAGACGTTCGACCCCGGCCGGTTCGCGCCGGAGGCGTCGGCCGGGCGCCCGCGCCTGGCCTACATCCCCTTCGGGATCGGCCCGCGCAGCTGCGAGGGCGCCGCGCTCGCGATGGTCGAGGCCCAACTCGTCCTGGCGGTCCTGCTCAAGCGCCTCGCGTTCCGGCCGGTGCCCGACCGGACGGTCACGCCCATCGAGCGCTTCGTCCTCTGGGCCGCCGAGGACATCCACATGACCGTCGTACCGCGCGAGCCCGCCTGATCCCGGCGGGTGGTAGAAAACCCGGATGGAGTTCTTCTGCTACCACCGTGACCGGCCCGGCTCGGACCGGCTTCGCGAAGTCCTGCTGGAGGAGCACTGGTCCTACATGGACCGGTTCGAGAAGGAGCTGATCGCCCGGGGCCCCACCTTCGAGGGCGACGTCCTCACCGGCAGCGTCCACATCGTCGACCTGCCGGATCCCGCCGCGGCCCGCGAGTTCGCCTTCGACGAGCCGTGCTACCAGGCCGGGGCGTACCGGGACGTCGTGATCCGCCGGTGGCGCAACACGCTGGGCCGCACGATGTGGGAGTTCTCCGGCGGCCGGACCGGCGGCGACCGCTTCCTCGTCATCGGCCTGGGGGAGGGGGAGGCCGCCGACCTGGAGGCGCCGCCGAACGACGACCTGATCGCCTTCGGCCCCCTGCTCTCCGACGACGGCTCCGCCTGGCTCGGCACGGCCGCCCTCCTGCGCGCCCCGGACGCGGACACGGCCCGCGCCGTCCTGACCGAGGACCGCTACGCCGCCATCGAGGTCCATGCCTGGGAGTTCGGCGGACGCCGCTGACACCCGCACCCCCCGACCGGCGCACTTCCGGGCGGCGGGGGATCGGAGAGGCCGGCCGCCGAGGACGGTCGGCGTCTCCGTGCGATCAGAGGTTGCGGAGGACCGAGACGACGATGCCGAGGACGGTCGCCTCGTCGCCGTCGATCACTTCGTAGGCGGGGTTGCGGGGTTCGAGCAGGACGTGGCCGTCGCGGCGCCGGTACACCTTCACGGTGGCCTCGCCGTCGATCATGGCGGCCACGATCTGCCCCGAGTGGGCCTCGGGCTGCCGGCGCACCACGACGATGTCGCCGTCGCAGATCGCGGCGTCGATCATCGAGTCGCCCCGCACGCGCAGGCCGAAGACGGTGCCGCGCCCCGTCAGCTCGCGGGGCAGCACCAGCGTGTCGTCGGCGTGCTCCTCGGCCGGGATGGGGACGCCGGCCGCGATGTCCCCGACGACGGGCACGGTCACCGGGCCGTCGGCGGACTCCCGCGCCGGACGGTCCGGCAGGAACATGCGCACGTCGATCGGCCGGGAGACCGCGGCGCCGCGCCGCAGGAACCCCTTGTCCTCCAGGCTCGCCAGATGGCGCGACACCGACGACGGCGACCGCAGGCCGACGGCGTCGCCGATCTGGCGCGTGCTCGGCGCGTACCCGTACCTGACCGCCCAGTCGCGGATCATCGCCAGGATCCGCTGCTGGCGCGGGGGCAGCGCGGAGGCGTCCAGGTCCCCGAACGGATCAAGATCACTGTAGGCGGTCACCCGTGGAATTGTAGGGCGCGGCGGCCCGGAGGGCGGCCGGGACGCGCCCCGGCGGCGCCCCCGCGGCCGTCGAGGCGGTCGCCTGCTCGCGGGTCGCCGCGCTCGCGGGTCAGCGCGCCCGCATCGCGTCCTCCAGCGCGGCCGCCTCGTACTCGGCGGCCAGCTCCACGACGTCCTCGGGAGCGCGCGCCGGGGAGCCGGCGTCGAACGGGGGCTGCGGGTCGTACTCCGTCCAGAGCTGCACGGCCTGGGCGGTCCGCGTGTCGGTGAGGAGCTCGACGAGGCGCAGCGCCATGTCGATCCCGCTGGAGACGCCCGCGGCGGTCACGATGCGGGCGTCCTCGTCGACCACGACGCGCTCCGGCGTCGGGTCGGCCCCGAAGAGGGGAAGCTTGTCCAGGTGCCGGTAGTGGGTGGTCGCGCGCAGCCCCTTGATGAGGCCCGCGGCGCCGAGGATGAGCGACCCGGAGCACACCGAGGCCGTCCAGCGGGTGGTGGCGTGGACGTCGCGCAGCCAGTCCGGGAGCGCCCCTTCCAGGACGTGGACGGTGCCGGGGCCGCCGGGGACGACCACCACGTCCGGGCGCGGCGCCTCGTCGAGGCCGACGGCGGTCATCTGGAGGGTGCGGCAGTCGTCGCGCACGGGGCCCGCCTGCTCGGCGGCGAACACCACGCGCACGCCGGGCGTGAGCGCCAGCATCTGGTACGGGCCGACGACGTCCAGCGCGGTGAAGCGGTCGTACAGCGGGATGACGACCGTGGTCTCGGGTGCGGTCATGGCGGCGGCCTCAGTGGTGGTACTCGCGCCGGCGCCGGAGCAGCACGGCGAGCATCGCGACCATCATCAGGACGTGCGCGGCCGTCATGAACGCCATTCCGCTCATGACGTCGGCCCAGACGAGCGGGACCAGCAGCGCCGGAACGTACATCGCGGCGCACATCTCCAGGGTGCAGCCCCAGCCGTGGCGGCGCAGGCGCATCCAGGCGGCCATGCCGACCGCCATGTCGGTGGCCATGAGCAGGTAGTGGGCGCCCGGATGCGCGTCGAACCCGACGGTCAGCCCGAGGGCCGCGCGGAGCGCGCCGAGGACGATCATCCCGGCGAACATCGCGAGCACCATCTCGACGTAGTGCAGGGTGAGCCGCCGCCATGAGGCGCGCGGGCGGGCGGTGGCCCGTGAATCGGAGTCCAGGGTGTGGGACGAGGTAGCCATGGCATCACTCTCGGCGCGCCGGGTGGGCTCCCGCCAGCTCCGGACGCGGGGAGGTCCGAAAACTTGGGGTAGCGGTCTATCGGACATAGGTGATAGGGGCGCCGACGGGCAATACCGTGGCAGTATGCACGAAATGCGCCGCGTCCTCGTGGTGGGCTACCCGGCGGCCGAACTGCTGGACATCGCCTGCGTCGTCTCGGCGCTCCAGGTGGCCAACTTCCTGAACCGCATGGGCGTCTACGACGTCTCGCTCGCCTCACCGGGCGGCCGGCCGATCCACACCGGGACGGGCCTGACCCTCCAGGCGCAGTGCTCGCTGGAGCGGGTCACCGGGCCGCTCGACACGCTGGTGGTGTCCGGGGGCATCGGCTATGTCGACGCGATGGAGGACGGGCGGCTGGTCGCGCACGTGCGCAGGCTCGGCCTGGAGTCCCGCCGCGTGGCGTCGGTGTGCACCGGCGCCGGGGTGCTCGCCGCCGCCGGACTCCTGGACGGGCGCCGCGCGTCGACGCACTGGGAGCACGCCGACTACCTGGCGGGCCGGTTCCCGGCCGTCGAGTTCGACAGCGGACCGATCTTCCTGACCGACGGGCGGGTCTGCACGTCCGCCGGAGTGACCGCCGCCCTGGACCTCACGCTGTCGTTCATCGAGGCGGACGTGAGTCCGGACCTGGCCCGGAACGTGTCGCGGCAACTCGTGACCTACCTGCAGCGGCCCGGCAACCAGGCGCAGATGAGCATGTTCACGGCGCCCTCGGCGCGCCACTCCCTCGTCCAGGACGCCGTCGCGCACATCGCCGGGAACCCGGCGGCGGACCTGTCGACGGCGGCGCTGGCCGCCCGCGCGGGCGTCAGCCAGCGCCATCTGTCCCGCCTGTTCATGGCCGAGCTCGGCATGAGCCCGGGGCGGTTCGTGCGCCGGGCGCGCGGCGAGGCCGCCGCTCACCTGCTGACCGGCACGGCGCTGACCGTGGAGACGATCGCCGCCCGCTGCGGGTTCGGCAGCGAGGAGGCGCTCCGCCAGGCGTTCCGCGGCCTCTACGGCGTCTCGCCCTCCCACTACCGCGCCACGCAGAGCAGCTCCCGCTGAGTCAGCGGCCCGCCAGGAGCCGGTCGCCCAGCTCCGTCCTGGAGTACAGGACGCGCCGCCCGTCGCGCCGAGCCGCGAGCAGGCCCGCCGCCCGCAGAGCCTGGAGGTGCGCGTTGACCGAGGGCGCCGACAGGGCGAGCTGCGCGGCGGCCTGGGCGGTCGACATGGGGAGGTCCAGCTGCGCCAGGAGGGCCGCGCGGGTCCGCCCGAGCACCTCGGCGAGCGCCGCGGCGGCGGGGGTGGGGTGCCGGGCCCAGAGCCTGCCGACGCCGCGGGGCGCGTAGGACACGGTCGGGACGTTCGGCCGCGCGGTGAGGACGATGACGTCCGGCCAGGCGAACGCGCACGGCACCAGGACCAGGCCGCGGCCGCCGAGATCGGCGTGCCCCTCGTAGTCCTTGACGACCCGGACGACGCCGTCCGCGAACCCGACCGACGGGTGCAGGTCGCGCATCATCTTCTGGACGCCGCCGCCGGCGAGGGCCTGGAGCCGGTGGGCGACGTCGTCCTGGAGCACCGCCTCGATCCGTGCCCACTCCGGCGCGACCGCCACCCGGTGGTAGGCCGCGAGCGCGTCGGCGACCCGCGCGATTCCGGCGTCGGGCCGGTCGACGAGCGACTGGAGCAGCGCCCTGCGCCGCTCCCGCCCCTCGCCGCGCTGCGCGGCGCGGTGGCGGGCGAGGTGCGCGAGCTCGCGGGCCACCGTCCCGGGGTCGGCCGCGGCGACCTGCGCGAGGGCGTCCTCGAACGGAACGGTCCGCCGGGGCGGCGAGGGGACCAGGAAGTCGGGGATGTAGCCGGCGGGCCGCACCAGCGCCGTGAGCAGCTCCATCACGTGCGGCGGGAGCCGCTCGTGAACCCGGGCGCGGACACGGTCGCACCACGCGCGGTGCAGGTGCCATCCGTCGCGCGCGGCCTGGAGGGTGCGCACGCTGGCGACGCACTCCCACAGCGGCGACGACGCGAACCGGACGCGGCCCAGGTCGGCCGCCGTGACATGCGGGTGGATCACCGACCGCCCCTTCGATTAGGGCAGAGCCTAATCGTCGCCCCGGTCCCGGCGGCGGGCGGACACTGCCCGCATGACCACAGCGCATGACCGTCTGCTCGAGTCCTACCAGCGCCTTCACGCCTACGGCCCGGAGTTCGGCGGCGACGAGGAGGGCGACCACGGGATGACCAACCACGGGCCGATGGCGGTCGAGGTCATCGTGCGGCGCGGCCTGGACGTCGACGTCGACCGCTGGCTCGACCGCTACGTGCGGCGCCTCGCGGAGCCGCCCTCGTCCGGCGCGGAGATCTCCCGGCGCGACTGGCGCGCGGCGCTCGGGTCCGCCCGGCGCCTGCCCGCCTGGACGCGCTTCTTCCGCACCGAGCTGCGCGAGCGGCCGTGGACGGACGTGCTCACCGAGTGGTGGCCGCGCCTGCTCCCCGGCATCGTGGCGGGCTCGACCCACGGCGTCATCCGGGTCGGGCACGCCGTACGGGCCCTGCGCGACGCCTCCGGCGCCCCGCCCGCGCCGGAGCTGGTCGAGGAGCTCGCGCACGGGCTCGCCTTCTGGGCCGCGCGGTACCGCGAGCTGCCGGGAATCGTCCCGCCCGGGGGAGTGCTCGCACCGGCCGACGCCCTCCGCGGCGTCGCGCGCCTGGCGGACCAGAGCGGATACATCGCGCACCGCCTGGACCGGCTCGCCGGGACGTCCGGCTGGCCGGCGAGCGTCCGCCGGCTGCGCGGCCCGGCGTCGGCCGAGGAGGTGCCCGAGCGCCTCGAATCCCTCGTCGGCGCGGCGGTCTCGGCGTACCTCGGCCTCGGCCGCGCCGCGCCCGTCCTGCTGGTGCACGCCGCCACGGCCCCGAACGCCGTCCGGCACATCCTGCCGGTGCTGCCGGCGCGGCTGTGGACGGGCGGCTTCACGGCCGCGTGGGCGGCGGCCGCCGCGATCGTCGCGACCTACGCCCCCGCCGATCCGGCCCCGCATCGGGAACCCGCCGGGCTCACCCCCGCCGCAGCGCTGGAACGCGCGGCGGACCACGGCGACGAGCACGTCCTGAAGTTCACCGACACCGCCGTCGAAGCCTTCGACCGGACCGGCGACCCGGCCCACCTCGCAGCCGCCGCCCACGCCCGCACACTGATCCCGAGCCCCTAGCGGATCGCCCCCGGTAGGCGACCACCAGGGAAATGTTTAGACCGGAGGCGGTGCGGTAGAGCGGACCGATCACTTCGGTCGCCGCGGGGAGACGAGCCATGCCACTTCCAGAACAGCCGCAAGGCGACCAGGCGAGCGCGCCCGAGAACCAGCTGCCCGGCGACGAGGCGGACGGCGCCCCGCCCCGCATCGCCACCGGCTACACCTCCTTCAGCGCGACGACGGCCAGCACCCCGGCAGCCTCCTCCCCGCTCACCGCGTCCACGCCTTCCTGAGTCCCGGCCGAGCGTGTCGCGGGCCGAGCATCTCGCCATCATCGACGCGGCATGCGCGCACGCGCCCGACGCGACCGAGCGGGCGGCGTGCCGGCACCTCGTCAGCGTCACCAGCGCGCTCAAGGCGGACCCAGGGTTTCAACGCCAATATCGGACGCAAGATTGTTGACAATCTGGGGGACCGCGATGCACGATTCGGTGTGGATTCGGGCGCGACCGCGTCGGCCGCCGGCGCCGCCGGCCACGACATGGCGAGCCTCCCCGGACCCGGCGCGCCGATGAGCGTCGAGCACCTTACCGGGCGGCTGGAGGTCGAGGTGGAGCTCGACGGCACGTCCCCGCGCCGGTCGAGCATCGTCCGCACCGCCCGCAAGCTCTTCGACGGCATCGTCTTCCCCCGGAGTTCCCCATGAGCATCGAGCACGAGATCGCGCACGTCGCGCACGTCGAGCTGCTGACCCCCGAACCGGAGCGGAGCCTGTGGTTCTTCACCCGCGTGATGGGCCTCACCGAGGTCGGCGCCGAGGGCGACTCGGTGTACCTGCGCACCTGGGACGACTACGAGCACCACACACTCAAGCTGACCGCGCACAGCACGTCCGGCATCCGCCGCACCGGGCTGCGCGCCTCCTCCCAGGAGGCCCTGGACCGGCGCGTCGAGGCGATCGAGGCGGCCGGGCTCGGCATCGGCTGGCGGGACGGCGACCCCGGCCTAGGCCCCACCTACGTGTTCCGCGACCCGGACGGCCACGAGCTGGAGATCTACTGGGAGTCGCAGTGGTACGAGGCGCCGCCGGAGCTGGCGCCGGCGCTGAAGAACCAGGCGCAGGCCTACCCGGCGCTCGGCGTCTGCGTCCGCCGCCTCGACCACGTCAACTTCCTGGCCGCCGAGGTGGAGCCGAGCACCGGGTTCGTCCGCGACGTGCTCGGCGGGCACCCCACCGAGCAGATCCGGCTGGACGACGGCACCATCGGCGCGCGGTGGCTGACCTTCACCAACAAGTCCTACGACCTGGTCTACACGCGCGACTGGACGGGCACCCGCGGCCGCCTGCACCACATCGCGTTCGCCACCGACACCCGCGAGGACATCCTGCGGGCCGCCGACATCTTCCTCGACAACGGCGTCTTCATCGAGACCGGGCCGCACAAGCACGCCATCCAGCAGACGTTCTTCCTCTACGTCTACGAGCCGGGCGGCAACCGGATCGAGCTGTGCAACCCGTGCGCCCGCCTCATCCTGGCCCCGGACTGGAAGACCGTCACCTGGACCGAGGCCGAACGCGCCAAGGGCCAGGCGTGGGGACTGAAGACCATCGAGTCCTTCCACACCCACGGCACACCGCCCGTGGACGTCGCCTGACGCTCACTCCTCGCTCGCCGTCCTGTCTCCGGCGGTGCCGCTCGCGCCCGTCCCGAGGTGCCGGACCCGCCGCTCGACGTCCCTGCGCGCACCGCCGGTGTCGGGCGCCGGGTCCGTCCCGAGCGTTCCGGCGGCCTCGCTCGCGCCCGTGCCCACGCCCTGGACGCGCCGCCGCACGTCCGCCCGGGCCTCGGCGCCCTCGGACTCCGGCGCCCGGTCTCCGAGGTCGCCGTGCCCGCCCGTCCCGAGGTGGTGGACGCGCTCGCGGACGTCGGTCTCGGCCTCGCCGGCGCCCGGGCCGGCCTCCGTCTCCAGCGTCCCGGGCCTGTCGCTCGCGCCGGTGCCGACGCGCGTGACGCGCCGCTCGACGTCCCTTTCGGCGTCCATGCCGCTGCTCTCCTCGCGCAAAGCTCCCCCCGAGTCCGTCTCGGCCCCACGTCCGGAATCCTGCTGATACCCGCTCTGACCAGGGAACATGCCCTCGTGCCCGCGGGGCGCGCTGCTCTGAGCGGATCCGCCGAGGGCAGATCAGGCTGTGACCGGTCCGCGGGCGGGCGCAGAGTGAGGGGCATGAGCGAGGAACAGTCAATCCCGTTGTTCAACGAACGCGTGCGGAGCGAGCTCTACCAGCAGCGCGTCCTCGTGCTCGACGGCCCGCTGGACGACGACAACGGCACGCTGCTGGCGACGCAGCTGATGACCCTGGCGAGGGAGGACTCCTCGACCGACATCGCGCTGTGGATCCATTCGCCCGGCGGGTCGGTGCCGTCGATGCTGGCGATCCGCGACGTCATGCGGCTCATCCCGTGCGACGTGTCCACGCTGGTGCTCGGCATCGCCTACAGCGCCGGCCAGTTCCTGCTGTCGTCCGGCACGCCCGGAAAGCGCCGCGCGATGCCGCACGCCCGCGTGCTGATGCACCAGGGCTCCGCCGGGATCGCGGGCGCCGCCGTCGACATCGAACTGCAGGCCAACGACCTGCGCCACACCCGGGACACGGTGCTCGGCCTCATCGCCGAGGACACCGGCCAGCCCATCGAGCGCGTCTTCGAGGACTCGCTGCACGACCGCTGGTACACCGCGCAGGAGGCGCTCGACTACGGGTTCATCGACGCGATCGTCAGCACGTTCGACGAGGTCATGCCCACCCGCCGCCGACCCGTCGGGCTCGGCGCACCGTCCGGAGGAGACGCGCGATGAGCACCTACACGATCCCGAACGTCATCGCGCAGCACCCCCGCGGTGAACGGATCATGGACGTCTACTCGCACCTGCTGACCGAACGGATCATCTACCTCGGCACCGCCATCGACGCGGGCGTGGCGAACGCCCTCGTCGCGCAGCTGCTGTACCTGGAGTCCGACAACCCCGAGCGCGACATCCAGCTGTACATCAACTGCGAGGGCGGAGACCCGAGCGCGATGCTCGCCGTGTACGACACGCTGCGCTACATCCGCGCGCCCGTGGCGACGACGTGCGTGGGCCAGGCGGTCGCCGTCGGCGCCGTGCTCCTGGCCGCCGGCGACCCCGGCAAGCGCGCGGCCCTGCCCCACACCAGGGTCGTCCTGCACCAGCCGATCGGGCAGGGCCGCGGGGCGATCCCGGACCTCATCCTCCAGGCCGACGAGGTCGTCCGCGTCCGCGCGGACATCGAGGGCATCCTCGCCCGGCACACCGGGCAGGACGTCGCGACCCTGCGCGCCGACACCGACCGGGACCGCGTCTTCACCGCGAACGCGGCGCTGGAGTACGGCCTCATCGACCACGTCCTGGAGGAGCGGCAGCCGATGCCCGCGTAGCGGGACCGGCTACGCGGCGAGGGCGTACGCCGCCTGGCAGGTCGGGCCGGCCGGAGCCGCTCCGGCCGGCACGGCCAGCAGGCCCGTCGCGATCGCCAGCGTCAGATCGCCGAGCGTCATGTCGAGGGCGCCGGCGACGGCGGCGATCATCTCGCTCGACGGCTCCTTCACGCCGCGCTCGATCTCGGAGAGGTACTGGGGTGAGACCCCCGCCCGGCGGGCGGTCTCCACGAGGATCTCGCCGCGTTCGAGCCGTGCGCGCCGCAGGCACTGGCCGAGCGCGTCGCGCCACAGCGGCTCGGCCGGCGGGCGCGCCGCGGCGGGCCGGTGCGGCGCATGCCCGTGCGGCGCATGCTCGTGCGGCTTCTCGATGTCGTCGGCGGGCGTGAGCGGTCGCGCGGTCTCGGCCATGCGCACATCGTAGATCGGCCTCCCCGCGGGGCCCCAGCGATTCCGCCGACCGCAGAACGGGGCCGGGGACGAAGGGCCCTCGCCACCTCGGGGAGCGGATGTCATTCTGAGGGCATGCGCGTACTGGTCGTGGGTGCAGGGATCGTCGGGGCCGCCCTGGCGGACCGGCTCACCCGTCCGGCGGCCGGAGGCCCCGCGCTCCGGCGGCACGAGGTCACGGTGGTCGAGGGGGAGGAGCCCGGCGCCGGGACGTCCGGCACGAGCTACGCCTGGATCAACGCCAACGACCCCTCCGACCCGTCCTACCACCGGTTCCGGACCGCGGCGATGTCCGCGTGGCGCGACCTGGCGGCGGAGTTCGGCGACCCGGCCTGGTACCGGCCGTCGGGCAACATCACGTGGGCGACCACCGACGACGCCAAGGAGCGGCTGGCCGACCGGGTCGCCCGCCTCACCGCCCTCGGCTACGCCGCCGACCTGATCGGCCCCGGCCAGGTGCGCGAACTGGAACCGCACATCCGCGTGCCAGGGGACGCGCTCGTCGTGCACTACCCCGACGAGGGCCACGTGCACGGAGGCCCCGCCGCGCGGGCGCTGGCCGGCCGCGCCCGGGAATCGGGCGCCGCCCTCGTGACGGGCCACCGTGCGATGCGCCTCACCACCGACGGCGACCGCGTGACCGGCGTGCGGCTGGACGACGGCCGCGCCCTGGACGCCGACCTCACGATCTGCGCCGCGGGCTGGCGCAGCCCCAAACTCCTGGCCACGGCCGGGGTCACCCTTCCGCTGGTGGATCCGTCCGAGCCGGGCTCGGCGGCCCCGTGCCTCGTCGCCATCACGTCCGCGTCGCAGACCGTCGTCAACGGCCTCGTCCACGCCCCCGGCCTGTCCGTCAGGCAGTCCGAGGCCGGGGGACTGAACCTGGAGGCCGACGACCTGGACGCCGGCGTGGACGAGTCCGCCTCCCCGGAACTGATCCGGGCGGTGGGCGGCGAACTGCACGCCCGCGCCCGCGCGCTCATCCCGCACCTGAACGCGGAGGTCGCCGAAGTGCGAAGGTGCGTCCGCCCCCTGCCGGTGGACGGCTACCCCCTCGTCGGTCTCCAGGCCCCCGGCCTGTACACGGTCGTCACCCACAGCGGCATCACCCTCGCCCCCCACCTGGCCGCCCTGGTCACCCAGGAGATCAACGGCACCCCGCCCCCGCCACTCGCCCCGTACCGCCCGGATCGCGCGAACCCCCTCCCGCGCCCTTAGGCGAACCGGGCGATCAGGCTTTCCTCGCCCAGCGCGGGAAGGTCTCCGGGAGACTTACCGTGTACGGGTAGAGTGCGTCGGGAGGAAGATCGATGACTCCACGGACCGACGCCGACGAGGTGGCCGAGCGGCCGCGCATCCCGCTGAGCCGCAGGCGGGTGCTGCGCGCGGCCGCCGGCCTCGCCGACCGCGACGGGCTCGACTCGCTCACGATGCGCCGGCTCGCGCAGGAGGTCGGGGTCGAGGCGATGTCGCTGTACCACCACGTCGCCAACAAGGAGGCCGTCTTCGACGGTCTCGTCGAGGTGGTCCTGGACGAGATCACGGCGGCGGTGGAGGAGGCCGACGCCCCGCCCCCCGAGCGGGACTGGCGGGCGGCCCTGCGCGCGCGGATCCTCGCCGCCCGGGAGGTTCTCCTCCGTCACCGTTGGGCACCGCAACTGCTCGCCACCCGCCCCACCATGAGCCCCGCCGTCATCGCCTACTACGACCGCGTCGTGGGCCTTCTCCGGGCGGGCGGCTTCTCCTTCGACCTGGCGCACCGCGCGCTGCACGTCCTGGGCAGCCGGGCCCTCGGGTTCGCCCAGGAGCTGTTCCAGCCCGGCGACGCACCGGCCGACGACGCCGCGGCGATGGAGCAGATGGCCGACCGGTTCCCGAACCTCGCGGGGATGCTCGCGGACGCCGTCCACGACGACCCGGACGGCACCCTGGGCTTCTGCGACGACCAGTTCGAGTTCGAGTTCGCCCTCGACCTGATCCTCGAAGGGCTGGAGCGGCGCCGCGCCGCCGCGTCGTGACCCTCTCCGGCCGCACCTGAGCGCGCCGTCCGTCGTCTCCGAGCGATATCCGCTTCCTCCCTCTTGACCGCCTTACGGCGTACGATTACCTTACGACGTATGACAACCTTACGGCGTATGCCAACGGATCGGTCCCACGCCCATCCCGGTGAGCACGCCCAGCGGAAGGAAGCCGCCATGAAGGCCTGGACCTGGGACCGCTACGGCCCGCCGGACGCGCTGGCCCTCAAGGACGTCGGGGAACCCGACATCGGCCCGGACGAGGTGCTCGTCAGGATGCGGGCGGCGTCCGTCAACCCCTACGACTGGCGCCACCTGCGGGCCGACCCGAAGCTGGTGCGGCTCACCTACGGCCTGCGGAGGCCGAGGCCCGGCCTGGTACTCGGCGCCGACCTCGCCGGCGTCGTGGAACGGACGGGCGGCGCCGTGACCGGGCTGCGTCCCGGCGACGAGGTCTTCGGGGAGGTCCGCCTGGGCTCGTTCGCCGAGGCCGTCGCCGTCCCGCAGGACCGGCTGGCCGTCAAGCCCGCCCGCCTCACCTTCGAGCAGGCGGCGTCGGTGTCGATGGCCGGGCACACCGCGCTGCAAGGGCTGCGGGACACGGGCCGGATCTCCGCCGGGCAGCGGGTCCTCGTCCACGGGGCCTCGGGCGGCGTCGGCACGTTCGCCGTCCAGCTCGCCAAGGCGTTCGGGGCCGAGGTCACCGGTGTGTGCAGCACCCGCAATCTCGAACTGGTCCGCTCCCTGGGCGCGGACCATGTCGTTGACTACACCCGGGAGGACTTCACCGAACAGAAGGGGCGCTACGACCTGCTCCTGGACATCGTCGGCGACCGGTCGCTGGCCCGGCTGCGGCGCTGCCTGACCCCCCGCGGGACCCTCGTGATCGTCGGCGGGATCGCCTCGCCCCGCGGCGGGCTGCTCGGACCCGCGGGGCAGATCGTCCGCGGCGCCCTGGCCTCCCCTTTCGTCAGCCAGCGCATCGCCAACGTCGGGTGGAAGCCCAACTCCACGGACCTGCGGTTCCTGGCGGAGCTGATGGAGAAGGAACGGGTCACCCCCGTCATCGACCGGACCTACCCGTTCACCGAACTCCCCGAGGCCCTCCGCCACGTCGAGCGCGGCCACACCCGGGGCAAGGTCGCCGTCACCTTCTAGACGGCGGTCGAGCCCCGGCGGAGTCAGGCCATCGCGATGGCGGCGATCCCGGCCAGCACCACGACCGAACCCGCCAGCCGCCGGACGGCGTGCGCCTCGCCCAGGACCCGCCACGCGGCCAGCCCGCCGAGCACGATGCTCAGCTCGCGGGCCGGGGCGACCAGGCTGACCGGCGCCATCCGGAGCGCGAAGAGCACGAGCAGGTACGCCACCGGCGACAGCAGGCCGATGGTCAGCGCCTCGCGGCGGTGGTCGCGCCACAGCCGGGCGACCCGCGTCCGGTTCCGCAGGGCGTGCGGCGCGAGGAGCAGGCTCTGGACGAGGGTGCCGGCGCCGAAGTAGACCAGCGGCGGGACGCCGAGCCCGGTGACCGAGTGGGCGTCCCACAGCGTGTAGCCCGCGATCACGACCCCCGTCAGCACGCCGTAGAAGACGCCCGCGCGGCGCCGCGCGGGCGAGGCGCCGTCCGCCGCCGGTCCGCCGCTGCTGACGACCAGGACACCGGCGATCACCAGGAGCGCGCCGGCCAGCCCCGCCGCGCCGGGGTCCTCGCCGAGGAAGAGGACCGCCGCCAGCACCGACAGCAGCGGCCCCGTCCCCCTGGCCAGGGGGTAGACCACCGACAGGTCGCCGACCGCGTACCCGCGCTGGAGCACGATTCCGTACGCCACGTGCAGGAGCGCGGTCCCCAGCGCCGCGAGGAGCCACGTCCATTCAGGACGCTGGGGGGAGAGGACCAGGAAGACCGCCGCAGCCGGGGCGAAAACGACGGCCCCAACGGTGTAGTAGAGGAAGACGAACGGCGCTCCGCCGTCCCCGACCCGCTTGGCGGAGAAGTTCCAGAACGCGTGCACGACGGCGGCGGCGAGGACGAGCGAGAGGGCCAAGCCGTTCACGAGGAGGCCTTTCTCCGAGCCACGCGATCGCGGCCCATTCCCGCGGATCACCTCTTCCGGGACGAATGCGCTCCCCGCACGGCATTCCCCGTCGCACCGGCCCGGTCGAGCCGGGGGAGCGGCGTGGCCGGTTGTGGACGTGTGACGGGATCTTTCAGTGTGTCCGAAGTTACATTGAACGTGAAACTCACTCAAATTCTTTGATCTGCGGGCCGCGGTCCCGGCAGTGCCGGACAGGGGCCTCGGAGACGAGGGCGACTTATGGGCAGACGGTTCCTCGGCAGGCTCTGGCTGATCGTTGCCACCGCGTTCGGGCTGGTCCTCGGGCTGACGGCGAGCGCGGGCGCGCACATCGAGCGCCCCTCGTACTGGCCGCTGCCCGGCCCGGACTGCTCGGTCAGCCCGTGCGCGGGCGGCGCGGTCCCCAAGGCCAGGACCCTGGCGTCGTCGATCGAGACGACCAAGGGCAGCACGACCCGCGTGGTGTGCCGGCCCGACTCGCTCAAGCGCCTGGACGCCTCGATCAAGCGGGCGCGGAAGTCGGGCTACGACATCCGGCCGAACGACCACCGGAGCTTCAGCGCCGCGGAGGCGCGGGAGCTCACGCGCGTCAACAAGGCCCTGGCCTCGCGGTGCCGGTACAACGAGATCCAGCCCGCGGTGAACGACTCGAGGAACAACGACCGGGTCGTGGTCCTGCCGGGCGTCTACACCGAGCCCACCGCGCGCCAGAAGCCCACCCACGACAAGGCGTGCGACCCGTACAAGCTGAGCACGGGGGCGTACTCCTACCTCGGCGAGTACATGTGCCCGAACGACGCCAACCTGATCGCCGTGCTGGGCCGTTCGCCCGGCTCCGGCAAGGACCCGGACCCGCCGCTGGTCGACCGGCACGGCGTCCCCAACCTCGGCGAGTGCGTGCGCTGCAACCTCCAGCTGGAGGGGTCGGGCGTGAGCGCGGACGACGTGGTCGTCGAGGCCGGCGACCCCGCGTCCGGCAACGGCGGTCCGCGCCGCTCGGCGAAGGACGTGGGCATCCGCGCCGACCGCGCCGACGGCTTCGTCCTGCGGAACGTCACGGTCCGGCACGCCGAGGAGCACGCCATCTACGTGCTGGAGACCAACGGCTACATGCTCGACCGCTTCAAGACCTTCTACGCGGGCGAGTACGGCGTCCTCACCTTCGTCGAGGACCACGGCCTGATACAGAACTGCGAGGCGGCGGGCAGCGGCGACTCCGGGCTCTATCCGGGGTCGGGCGCGAAGACCTCGGCGGGCCGCGACCCGAAGGTCTATCCGAAGGCGCGCTACAGCCAGGAGATCCGCTACTGCGACTCCCACCACAACACCAGCGGCTACTCCGGAACCGACGGCAGCGCCACCTGGCTGCACCACAACAACTTCTACGGCAACGCCCTCGGCTTCACGACCGACGTGTTCACCGCGGCGGGCCACCCCGGCTTCCCGCAGCAGGGCGACCTGATCGAGAACAACGTCTTCTCCTCCAACAACTTCAACCCGTACCTGCCCGGCAGCGACGTGGTGCCGTCGGTGCCGGTCCCCGTCGGCACCGGCATGTGGATCGCCGGCGGCGACGACAACGTCGTCCGCAACAACCGCTTCCACGACAACCGCAGGCGCGGGGCGATGCTGTTCGCCGTCCCCGACGCGTTCGTCTGCGGTCCGGGGAACTCGCCCATCACCGGCTGCGATCCGCTGAAGCTGTCCACCTCGCACCGCAACTCGTTCCACGGCAACACGATGACCGGCAACGGCGTGGACTTCTGGTGGGACGCCTTCCCCGGCAACGTGGGCAACTGCTGGTACTCCAACGGCAACGCGACCAGCGCTCCGAAGAACCTGCCCGACTGCCTGAACGGCAAGGTCCCCTGGCTGAGCATCGGCCTCGGCAACCTGGAGAACGAGGCCGAGCTGTTCGTCTGCATGACCGACCTGAAGCCGGGCGGCCCGTGCCCCTGGTTCAAGTCCCCGGCCGCCGCGAAGGCGGCGCCCGCCGACGACCACGACCACGGCGCGTCGGGAGAGCTCAACGACGCGCTGCTCGCGGCCGTGACGTGCCATTCCTGGCAGGGGATGAACACCGGCCAGCGCGAGCACATGCTCGACAGGATGGGAGTGTTCATGGGCGGCCAGATCGACCACCCGGGAGCGCGCGGCACCACGCTCAGCAACAAGAAGGCGACCAGCGTCCTCGACAACGCCTGCGGGCTGTCCTTCGCCGGCCAGTTCAAGCTGTACAAGCTCTACGCCCGCGCGGCGGCGTTCACCCCGCAGCTCCAACGCTGACCCGTGCCGCCCGCTACCGGTCTTCCGGTGACCGGTAGCGGGCGGGCCGGCGGGGCAGCGCGACGATCCGCGCGGTTCCGAGGGCGAGCCCGAGCACCCCGGCGGAGACCAGCCAGGTCTCGACGGCGGGCATGGACAGGAACAGCTGCGTGTAGGAGAAGGCGCGCCCGGTCAGGAGCAGCATGAGCCGGGGGAGCGCGAGCACGAGGACGGCGGGCGCCACCGGCCAGGCGATCTGCGGCACCGTCAGGACGAGCGTCCGCCACCGGTCCCGGCCACGGGCCCGGTCAGTCCAGCGGCGGAGGCGCAGCAGGGCCCTGGTCCGCAGGACGACGGAGCCGAGGGTGAGGATGCCGAGCAGCACCGCCGTGACCCGGCCGTCCGGGATCCGGGCCGCGGCGGGACGGCGGCCGGTCATGAGCGCGATCACGCCCTCCTTGATCCCGCTGGTATCGGCGAGGGCGTCGTTCACGGGATACAGCAGAGCGATGCCGACGCGGCTCCCGGGCAGGACGACCTGGTCGGCGTAGAACGTCGACAGGACGCCGTTGTGCTCCAGCCGCGGCGGGGCGCCCTCCGGGCTGAACCAGCCCATCGCGTAGCCGCCGTCCACCCCGGGCGGCGGCGTGTGCAGCGTCCGCATCCCGGCCGCGCTGAGCAGGCCCGAGGGCTCACCCGCGTGCAGCCTCAGCCACCGGGTCATGTCCCGGGCACTGGTGATCACCCCGCCGGAGCCGCCCACCAGCCCGTGCAGTTCCACCCGCCCGACGGGCAGGCCGTAAACCACGATCCCGCCCCGCGCAAGACGCGGTACGACACGTAGTCCCTCCTGCGCGGTGGGTACGGAAACGGTGTCGCGCATACCGAGCGGCTCGAAGACCGACCGGCGCAATTCATCGGACAGCGGCCGACCGGAGACGACCTCCAAGACCCTCCCGAGGACCTGGTAGTTCAGATCGCAGTAGTGGAATGCGCGCCCAGGCGCGTCGACCAGATGCGCCTGCCGCAGGTCGGCGACCCGCCCCGCGAGACTCGTCTGCTGATCACGGGCGATCCTGAGGAACCCGCCGTCCCCGAGCCCACTGGTCTGGTTGAGCAGCTCCCGGACGGTGATCCGCGCTCCGGCCGGGTCGGCGAGCCGGAAGCCGGGCAGGTAGCGGCGGACGGGCTGGTCGAGCCCGATCTGCCCGGCCTCGACCCGCCGCATGACGGCGAACGCGGTGAAGGACTTGCTCAGCGACGCGACACGGAACCGGGTCTCCGGGGTGATCGGCGCGCCCCCCGCGTCCTTTCCGTACCCCCGCACGAGAACGGTCTCGCTCCCGCGCGTGATCGCCAACCCCATCCCCGGCAGCCGAGCGGCCGCGAGCCGCCCGCGCACGAACCGGTCGAGGTCCGCGACGTCAGAGCCACCGGCCGCCCGCCCGCGCCCGAGCGGCGCGGCGATCAACCCGAGAAGCACGACCAGGACCGCGGCCCGCAGAACGGCCCGATGAGACGATCCAGCCACGGTCGGCCCTCCAGCGCGCCGTCGACAAGTGGGGATGCCCATGATGCGCCGGTGACGGTGGAGTTTCCAACGGAGGCCCCGAGCGTAAATGCGTCGACCGCGAACAAGATCTTTGACAGCCTCGTGGAGGCCCGCACCCCAAGCCCGGAGGAACGTCCATGCCCCGTGCCGTCACGCTGATCCGTTCCGCGTCCCTGTCCACCGTGGCCGAGTACGCCTACGCGGCGACGGCCCCCGCGGAGGCCCGGCTCATCTTCCTGGCCGGGGCGTGCCCGCTGAACGAGGACGGCACCACCGCCGCGATCGGGGACTACGCCGGCCAGGCGGCCAAAGCGCTGGAGAACCTGCGAACCGCCTTGGCGGACGCCGGCGCGTCGCTGCAAGACGTCATCAACACCCGAGTACTGGTCGCCTCGAACCGCCGGGAAGACCTGGTGACGGCATGGCAGGTGGTCCGCGACGCCTTCGGCGCCCACGACGTCCCCAGCACCCTCCTGGGCGTCACCGTCCTCGGCTACACCGACCAACTAGTAGAACTGGAAGCCACCGCCGCCGTCCTCGACCACTGAAGCGCGTCCCGGCAGCGCCCCCTAGCGCCTCAACCGCGACCCGCCGCCGGTTCGGCAGCCAGGAGGAGACCGCCATCGCGAACGCGGCCGCGGCCCAAGTGATGTGATAGCGCTGATTGCACATGCGGGGCGTCGGTGCGGCAGATCGCGCATTAAGGCGGTCGCTCACCTGGCCGCTCGCAGAAATGTGGACAGCCAATGGCGCTCTCGGCGCAACACGGCCGGGAAAGGCCTGAACGCCCGCCACATGAGACCTGATGGTGTCCTCGAACCCCAGCCCCGCACGCAGGGGGCGTGGGGGACGGAGTCCCCCACATCGGGGGTCCGGGGGTCGCCCCCCGGGAAGACACTGCGGGTCTGGCGAAAGTGAGCGAAGCTCACTGAGCATGCCGACCCACTCGTGGGCGATACTGGGATTGAACCAGTGGCCTCTACCGTGTCAAGGTAGCGCTCTCCCACTGAGCTAATCGCCCTTGTGCGTGCTGCGAGGTGGAGACGGGATTTGAACCCGTGTACACGGCTTTGCAGGCCGTTGCCTCGCCTCTCGGCCACTCCACCAGAGCGAGGCCTGACGGGGGCCTCTCAGAGCGGACGACGGGATTCGAACCCGCGACCCTCACCTTGGCAAGGTGATGCTCTACCAACTGAGCCACGTCCGCGTGCCGGTCCGGGGGTCGCCCCCCGGGCTCGCATGGACAACTCTAGCGGAATCCTGGAGTGGTTGCGTACCGGTCGGACGCCGAGTCGGTGAGCTCGGAGTGCAGGGTGTTCCAGAAGTCGAGCTCCTTGTCCTCTTCGAGGTGGGCGATGCGGCCCCAGAACTCGCGGTCCTCGGCCTCGTGGGCGGCGGCGAGGGAGAGGGCGGGCATCACGGTGGTGCCGGCGTCCGCGGCGTCGAGGTCGGCGGGGGTGACGTCGGCGGGGAGGGCGACGGGGGTGGACGGGCGGTGGTGCTTGCCGCGCTTGCGGACGCGGATGGGCGGCGAGGTGGGGGCCTTGGCGGCGGCGGCGCGGCCGGCGGCGAGGGCCACGGTGCCGCAAAGGACGAAGGCGAGGATGCCGCCGAGGACGACCTCCTGGGCGGGGACCTGCTCGGGGGAGTGGGAGGGGGAGTGCTCCAGCTCGTGGGTGCGCGTCGTCGTGGCGGGGTCGCCGACCTTGTCGACGGTGGGGGCGGGCGCGGCGTGCCTGGGGGTGTACTTGGCCTCGACCTTGACCTTGGACGGGTAGCCGAAGCCGACGACGGAGTCCATGTCGCGGGTCTTGCGCATGAGCTTGTAGCCGTCGGCGTTGCCCTCGATGGTGTGGAGGGTGCGGCCGTCGACCTTCTCGACGATGCCGACGTGGTCGATCTGGTCGATGTCGCCTGAGCCGTTCCAGTCGTAGAAGACGATGGCGCCCGGCTCGGGGTCGTGGCCCCAGGCGTCGTTCTTCTTGAACCACTTGGCGTGGTCGACGGTGGAGGCGAACTGCCCGGCCTGGCCGGTGACGTCGGCCTTGTCGGCGGCCCAGGCGAGGAACATGTCGCACCAGGGCGCCGTCGAGAAGTACTCGTCGTGGTCGCCGTCGAGGTTCTTGCGGTACCACTCGCCGAACTTGGTGTAGCCGTCGCCCTTCTCGGTGTAGCCGAGCTCCTTCGTGGCGATGTCGAGCAGCTTCTTGCCGATCGGGTCCATCTCGCTCCCTGCCGCCGCACTCGTTCGGGCAGGGGTGCGCCCGACCGGGGACGGAACATGCCCCCGTTCCAAGGTCACGTTCCGATCTCGACGGAATTTAGCCGAGGTAAACAGCAGGCGGCAAGCGGTTCGATGGAAACGGTCATAACGGACTACTCAGTAGTAGCCACGCGGGAGGACGGTGACCGGACAGGGTGCGGCGCGCAGGACCTTGAGGGCGACCTCGCCGAGGAAGACGCGGTGGGCGGCGGCGTCCTCGCTGGACGCGGCGACGAGGAGCTCGTCCTCGGGCCAGTCGACGTCGTCCAAGGCGTCCGCGACGTCGTCGCCCTCGGCGACCTCGGCGGTGACGTCCTCGGGGAGCAGGTCCGCGGAGTCCACCGCGAGCCGGATGGCGAGGGCCAGGTCGTCGCGGAGCGGTTCGGGGTTGACGTCGCCGATGGCCAGGGTGACGAGCCGGAGCGGGACCTCCAGGCGTTCGGCGGCCTGGGCGGCGCGGATGACCGCCTCGTCGCACTGGGGCCGCCGGACGTACATGACCGTGATGCGGCCCAGCTCGTCCGGCGGCCGGTAGCCGGACGGGGCGAGCATCACGGCCTCGGTCGCGGAGTGGAGCAGGTGGTCGGCGGTGGCGCCGACGCCGATGCGGCCGTGGGCGCCGCCCTCGGGGGAGCCCACGACGATCAGGTCGGCGCCGATCCGGCTGGCGAGCACGGTCAGGCCGCGGCCGACGCTGCGGCCCTCATGGACGAGCAGGTCCGCCGGCTCTCCGGCCAGGACGTCCGCCAGCTGGTCCAGCGTGGTGCGCGCCTCCCCGGCCGCGGCGGGGAGGTCGGGCGGATGGACGGTCGCCACGCTCAGCCGGCCGCCGGTCAGCGCGACGATGGCGCGTGCGAGGTCGAGTGCCTCCCGGCCGCCCGCGTCGGGGACGTATCCGGCCAGCACGTGTTCACCGATCATGCCGAAAGCATTCCCCCTGAGGGTCCGGACAGACCAGAGTGATGTTTGGTGTACTTTGGCCGGATTGTCGAGTTATTGGGGGGATTGATGGGTGGCGAGGTGCCCGACCTCGAAACCGGCCGCTGGACCATCGACCCAGTCCACTCCGAGATCACCTTCTCGGTCCGGCACCTGATGACGACGGTGCGCGGCTCGTTCCCCGACTTCGAGGGCGAGGTCGTGATCGGGGAGGATCCGTTCGACTCCGCCGCCCGCGCGGAGATCCGGATGGGCTCGATCGACACCCGCAGCGCCGAGCGCGACGAGCACGTCCGCTCCGCCGACTTCCTCGACGTGCGCCGCCACCCGGTGATGAGCTTCGCCGGCTCGGGCGTGGAACGCGCCAAGATCGGTCGCCGCGCCCGCACGCCCCGCTACCACCTGGACGGCGAGCTGACGATCAAGAACGTGACCCGGCCGGTCCGGCTCCTGACGGAGTTCCACGGCGTGAGCCCCGACCCGTGGGGCGGCGTCCGCGCGGGCTTCACCGCGACCGCGTCCATCAGCCGCCGCGACTTCGGCATCGAGTTCAACATCCCGCTGCAGGGCGACCGGGTCATGCTCGGCGACGAGATCGCGATCGCCCTGGAGATCCAGGCCGTCTTCGCCCCCGCGAAGGCCGCGCCTGACCCCCCGAGCCCCGAGCCCGACCCCATGGGCTGCTAGTCGGCTGAGCGGTAGGTGCGGGTCAGGGCGAGCAGGTCGCGTGCGGGGCCGGCGGGGCGCCGGCCGGCCGGCCAGACCGCGCGCAGCGGCCGCGAGAGGTCCAGTTCGGGGACGGGGACGCGGACAAGCCGCCCGGAGGCGATCTCGTCGGCGACGGCCAGGTCGCTCACCACGACCGGGCCGGCGCCGGAGACGGCCGCCGCCTTGAGCGCGGTGGTGGACGCGAGCTGGAGCAGCGGCGGCGCCGTCCCGCCGTGCGCGGCCAGGGCCCGGTCCAGGACCTCGCGCGTCCCCGACCCCTCCTCGCGCAGGACGAGCGGCGTGGCGGCCAGCTCGGCCGCCGCGATGCCCGAGCGCCGCCGCGCCCAGGCGTGCCGCGTGCCGACCACGACGACGAGCCGGTCGGTGGCGACGACGGTGCCGTTCAGGCCGGCGGGCGTGCGGGCCCCCTCCACGAACCCGAGGTCGGCGGCGCCGCCGCGGACCTGCTCGGCGACCACGGTCGAGTTGGCGGTGCGCAGCGTCACCGCCACGCCGGGATGGACGGTCTTGAGCGTCACCAGCCAGCCGGGCATCAGGTACTCGGCGACCGTGAGGCTCGCCACGACGCGCAGCCGCCCGTCCCGCCGCTCGCGGAGCGCGCCGATCCCGGCGTCGAGCGCCTCCGCCGCCGCGACCACCTGCCGGGCCCACTCGGCGACCAGCGCGCCCTCCTCCGTGGGGCGGGAGCCGCGCGGCGACCGTTCGAGCAGCGCCACGCCGATCTGCCGCTCCATCGAGCGGATCCGGGCGCTGGCGGCGGGCTGGGTGACGCCGAGCTCGGCCGCGGCGCGCCCGACGCTGCCCAGCCGGACGACGGCGAGCAGCAGTTCGAGGGCGCCGAGATCGGGGACGCGGTGCGAGACGGCCATGACCGCGATTCTACGAACCCATAAGGGTGCCTTATGAGGCCATAGGGCCATGACCTCTACTGATGCGGCCGCGGGGGGGCGCAACCTGGACGGCATGACCCTCCCCGCCCCGAACGGCGTCCTGCTGGGCGCGCTGGACCGCCCCGCCGAGGTGTTCCGCCATCTCGGCCCCAACTGGTACGCCGCCGTCATGGGCACGGCCATCGTCGCGAACGGGGCGAACGCGCTGCCGGTGGACGTCCCGGGCCTGCACGCCTTCGCGGTGGCCGTGTGGGCGGTCTCGTTGGTGCTGCTCGTGGCGCTCATGGCGGCCCGCGCCGTCCACTTCACCCGGCACACCGACGTGGCGCGGTTCCAGCTCCTGGACAACCCCGCCACGGCCGTCTTCTACGGCTGCCCGCCGATGGCCCTGCTCGCCGTCGGCTACGGGACGCTCGTGCTCGGCCCCGGCGTGATCGGCACGCGGGCGGCGGTCGCCCTGGACGCCGCCCTCTGGACGGCCGGGACGCTCTACGCCCTGCTGGCCGCCGCCGGCGTCCCCTACCTCATGATCACCAGGCACCGGCTCGAGCCGGGGGCGGCGACCCCGACCTGGCTGCTGCCCGTGGTCGCCCCGATGGTCGCCGCGGCGCTCGGGCCCGCGCTCGTCCCGCACCTGCCGGAGGGGCAGGCCCGCGCCACGCTGCTGTTCGGCTGCTACGGCATGTTCGGCGCGAGCCTGCTGGCCACGCTCGTCCTGCTGCCCGGCATCTGGACGCGGCTCGCCGGCGGCCCGCCGTCGCCGGTCGCCCTGACCCCGACGCTGTTCCTGGTGCTCGGGCCGCTCGGGCAGTCCGCCACGGCCGTCGTGCAGATCGCGGACGCGGCGGGGCGGGCCGCGCCCGGGTACGCGGCGGCGGCGCGCGCCTTCGCCGTCCTCTACGGCGCGCCGGTCATGGGCTTCGCGCTGCTCTGGCTGGCCCTGGCCGGTACCGCGAACCTGCGGGCGCTGCGCGGCGGCATGCCGTTCGCGATGACGTGGTGGGCGTTCACCTTCCCGGTCGGGACGTGCGTGACCGGCGCGTCCGGCCTGTCCCGGCTCACCGGCCTGGACGCGCTGGCCGGCGTGGCCGTGCTCCTCTACCTCCTCCTCGTCACTGCCTGGGCGGTCGCCGGCGTCCGGACGGTCCGGGGCGCGCTCAGCGGGCGCCTCTTCCTGCCCGCCGCGCCAGGCGCCCCTGCGCCCGGTCCCCGTCGCCTAGGCGCGGGGGCGCGGCCGGGCAGGAATACGGGCACGTGGGCCGGGGTTCGGTAGGATAATTGAAAGTTCTACTAACCTGGAGGCCGGCATGCAGTTCGGGATATTCACGGTCGGCGACGTCACCCCGGACCCGACCGACGGACGCGTCCCGACCGAGGCCGAGCGGATCAAGGCCATGGTCGCGATCGCGCTCAAGGCCGAGGAGGCCGGCCTCGACGTCTTCGCGACCGGCGAGCACCACAACCCCCCGTTCGTGCCGTCGTCCCCGACGACGATGCTCGGCTACATCGCCGCGCGCACCGAGCGGCTGATCCTGTCCACCGCGACCACGCTGATCACCACCAACGACCCGGTGAAGATCGCCGAGGACTTCGCGATGCTCCAGCACCTCGCCGACGGCCGGGTGGACCTGATGATGGGGCGCGGCAACACCGGCCCCGTCTACCCGTGGTTCGGCAAGGACATCCGCGACGGGATCCCGCTCGCGATCGAGAACTACCACCTGCTGCACCGACTGTGGCGCGAGGACGTCGTCGACTGGGAGGGCAAGTACCGCACGCCGCTCCAGTCGTTCACCTCGACGCCGCGGCCGCTGGACGGCGTCCCGCCGTTCGTCTGGCACGGCTCGATCCGCAGCCCGGAGATCGCCGAGCAGGCCGCCTTCTACGGCGACGGCTTCTTCGCCAACCACATCTTCTGGCCGACGGACCACTTCCAGCGCCTGATCGGCCTGTACCGGCGGCGCTACGAGCACTACGGGCACGGCTCCGCCGACCAGGCGATCGTCGGCCTCGGCGGGCAGGTGTTCATGCGCAGGAACTCCCAGGACGCCGTCCGCGAGTTCCGCCCCTACTTCGACAACGCGCCCGTCTACGGGCACGGGCCGTCGCTGGAGGAGTTCACCGCCGAGACGCCCCTCACCGTCGGCAGCCCGCAGCAGGTCATCGACAAGACGCTGACCTTCCGCGACCACTTCGGCGACTACCAGCGCCAGCTGTTCCTGATGGACCACGCCGGGCTGCCGCTGAAGACCGTCCTGGAGCAGATCGACATGCTGGGGGAGGAGGTCGTCCCCGTGCTGCGCAAGGAGTTCGAGTCCCTGCGTCCGGCGCACGTCCCGGCGACCGCCCCGACCCACGCGTCCCGACTCACCGAGGGGGTGCGATGACCGCCATCGCCGTCGTCTCCGCCGGGCTCGGGCAGCCGTCGTCCAGCCGGCTCCTGGCCGACCGGCTCGCCGCCGCGGCGGTCGAGGCCCTGCGCGGGGACGCCGCCGTCGAGACGATCGGGCTGCGCGACCACGCGCACGCCATGGTCGACGCGACCCTCACCGGCTTCCCGTCCGGGGCGTTCCGCACCGCCGTCGAGACGGTGGTGAACGCCGACGGCCTCATCGCCGTGACGCCGATCTTCAACGCCTCCTACAGCGGCCTGTTCAAGACGTTCTTCGACGTCCTGGAGAACGGTTCCCTGGACGGCAAGCCGGTGCTGCTCGGCGCGACCGGCGGCACCGCCCGGCACTCCCTCGCCATCGACCACGCGATGCGGCCCCTGTTCGCGTACCTGCGCGCGAGCGTCGTCCCGACCGGCGTCTTCGCGGCGTCCGAGGACTGGGGGAGCGCCGACACCGCCCTGCCGGACCGCGTCGCCCGCGCGGGCGCCGAGCTGGCCGCGCTGGTGGAGGCCCGTCCGGCCCCGGCGAAGGACGACCCGTACGACGCGCCCGTGCCCTTCGAGCGGCTTCTCGCCGGACAGTAAGTTTAAGGCTCGACTTATATAAGCAGAGCATGTAACTTGGTCGCCGTGCACGCATTCGATGTGCTGGGCGACCCCGTACGACGCCGGATCCTGGAGCTGCTCGCCGACGGCGAGCGCTCGTCCGGCGAGGTCACGGCGGTCATCCGGGAGGAGTTCGGGATCTCGCAGCCCGCGGTCTCGCAGCATCTGAAGGTGCTGCGCGACGGCGGGTTCGCGGTCGTGCGGGCGGAGGGGACGCGCCGGCTCTACGCCGTCGACTCCGCGCCGCTGCGGGAGATCGACGCATGGCTCGACCGCTTCCGCCGGTACTGGACGCCGCATCTGGACGCCCTGGCGACCGAGGTCGCCCGCGGCAGGCGCGCACGCCGCACTGAACGCGACGACCCAGGGAGCGATACATGATCGACGTCACGGGGCACATCAACGCGGTCGCCCGCACGGTGGGCGAGCGGGTGCTGGAGGCCGGCACCGCGAAGACCGCCGTGGTCAGCCGGGTCTACGACACCGATGCCGAGGACCTCTGGAACGCCGTCACCGACCCCGAGCGGATCACCCGCTGGTTCCTGCCGGTCTCCGGCGACCTGCGGCCGGGCGGCCGCTACCACCTCGAGGGCAACGCCTCCGGGACGGTCGAGCGCTGCGACCCGCCGAAGGGCTTCTCGGCCACGTGGGAGTTCGCCGGCCAGACCAGCTGGATCGAGGTCCGGCTGACGCCCGAGCCGGACGGCCGGACCCGGTTCGAGCTGGAGCACATCGCCCACGTCAGCGACCACTGGGTCGAGTTCGGCCCGGGCGCCGTCGGCATCGGCTGGGACATGGGCGTCCTCGGCCTCACCCTTCACCTGGAGACGGGCGGCGACATCCGCGCCGAGTTCGGCCAGGCCTGGGCCATGTCGGACGAGGGCCGCGAGTTCGCGCGGCAGGCCGGGGAGGCCTGGTTCGCCGCCCACGTCGCGTCCGGAGTCGACGAGGCCGCCGCCCGCGCCGCGGCCGACCGCACCATCGCCGCCTACACCGGGGCGGGATGACCTCCGCGCGAGGGTCCTTCCTGGAGTGATCGTCTGGACACGCGTTGTGACAGGCTTTAGCTGCCGAAGGTGACCGGCGGGGCAGAATGACGGGGTGGACGTCAGGGTCGGTGTCCGCGTCGAGGGGGTCGTGCAGGGCGTCGGGTTCCGGCCGTTCGTGCACGGCCTCGCGACCGGCCTCGGGCTGTCGGGGCTCGTCGGCAACGACGCGGGCGGCGTGTTCATCGAGGTCGAGGGCGCTCCCGACGTGGTCGGGCGGTTCCTGGACGGGCTTCGCGCGCGCCCGCCGCGGCTCGCCGTCGTCGAGCGCGTCACCACGCGCGAACTGGACGCCGAGGGGCGCGGCGGCTTCGCCATCGTGGGCAGCGACGCGTCGGGGGAGCGCCGCGCCCTCGTCTCCTGGGACTCGGCCACCTGCGACGCCTGCCTGCGCGAGATGCGCGATCCGGCCGACCGGCGCCACCGGTACCCGTTCGTCAACTGCACCGACTGCGGGCCGCGCTTCACGATCGTTAAGGACGTCCCCTACGACCGCCCCAACACCACCATGGCGGGCTTCGCGATGTGCGGGCCGTGCGCCGCCGAGTACGCGGACCCGGCCGACCGCAGGTTCCACGCCCAGCCGGTGTGCTGCCCGTCCTGCGGCCCGTCCCTGGTCTCGCGTCCCCACGCCGACGAGCCCTTGGACGCCGCGCGTGCGGTGCTCGCGGACGGCGCCGTCCTCGCGGTCAAGGGCCTCGGCGGCTACCACCTCGCGGCCAGGGCGGCGGACGCCGGCGCGGTCGCCGCGCTCCGCTCGCGCAAGCACCGCGAGGACAAGCCGTTCGCCGTGATGGTCCCCGACCTGGACGCGGCCCGCGCCCTCTGCGTCCTCTCGGAGGCGGAGGAGAGCCTGCTCACCGGGCCCCGGCGCCCGATCGTCCTGGCCCGCCGCCGCCCCGGCGCCGACCTCGCCGACGCGGTCGCACCCGGCAACCGGCACCTCGGGCTCATGCTGCCCTACACCCCGCTGCACCACCTGCTCGTCACCGAGCCGACCGTCATGACCAGCGCGAACGTCTCGGACGAGCCCATCGCCTACCGCGACGAGGACGCCCTGGAGCGGCTCACCGGCATCGCCGACGCCTTCCTCCTGCACGACCGGCCCATCCACACCCGCACCGACGACTCGGTGATGCGGACGTTCCGCGGGCGCCCGCTGCCCGTCCGCCGGTCGCGCGGGTACGCGCCGGAGCCGATCCCCGTCCCCGCGGGCCCCCCGGTGCTGGCGTGCGGCGCGGAGGCGAAGAACACGTTCTGCCTGACCCGCGACGGCCGGGCGTTCGTCTCCCACCACATCGGCGACCTGGAGAACCACGAGACGCTCCGCGCCTTCGAAGAGGGGATCGAGCACTTCACGCGCCTGTTCGACATCACCCCCGAACTCGTCGCCTACGACCCCCACCCGGAGTACCTGTCCACGAAGTACGCGCTCGACCAGGACCTGCCGGTGGTCGCCGTCCAGCACCACCACGCCCACATCGCGTCCTGCCTCGCCGACAACGGCGCGGACGGCCCGGTCATCGGCGTCGCCTTCGACGGCACGGGATACGGCGCCGACGGCACGCTGTGGGGCGGCGAGTTCCTGGTCGCCGACCTGCGCGGCTTCGAGCGCGCCGGGCATCTGGAACCGGTTCCGCTGCCGGGCGGCGCCGCCGCGATCCGGGAGCCGTGGCGCATGGCGGCGGCCTACGGGGTCCCGGACGACCTGCCGGTCGCCCGCCGTCCCGGCTGGGCGGCGGTGACCGCCATGGCCCGGCGGCGCGTCAACACCCCGCCGACCTCCAGCATGGGCCGCCTCTTCGACGCGGTCGCCGCCGTCCTCGGCGTCCGCGACCGCGTCAACTACGAAGGACAGGCCGCCATCGAGCTGGAGCAGCGCGCCGACACCGCCGAACGCGGCGCCTATCCGGCGGCCCTGAACGGCACCGCCGGGTTCACCGTCGCGGGCGCCGACCTCGTGGACGCGGTGGTGGCCGACCTCAAGGCGGGCGTCCCCGTCGCGACGATCGCCGCACGGTTCCACAACGGCGTGGCCGCCCTCACCGTCGCCGCGGCCCTGCGCATCAGGTCGGAGACCGGGATCGGCACGGTCGCCCTCTCTGGTGGCGTGTTCCAGAACATGCTCCTGCTCGACCGCGCCGTCTCGGGCCTCACCGATGCGGGCTTCAAGGTGCTGACCCACCACCGGGTCCCGCCCAACGACGGCGGCATCAGCCTCGGCCAGGCGGCCGTCGCCACCGCCCGCGGCTGATCGGCACCCGTTCGGCGCGAAACGCCGACGCGGCGCACCGTCCACCGTGCATGATCATCACATGGCGGACGAATGGGACGAGCTACAGGAGCGCGCGCCAAGGTCGTGGTTAATCCGGCGATGGGCGGCACCGGCGGCACTGGCCGCCTGCGTCGCCGCGTCCATCGGCGCGGTGCACCTGTGGGCGCCCGGCCCGGCGGCGACCGGCGAGGACCGCGTGCCGCGCTTCATCGTCACGACCGGAGAGATCGGCACCTTCACCCAGGGAGTGCCGAGGCCGTGGTTCCAGGTCGGAGCCCCAGGAGAGGCCATGAGGCGGCCTGTGGACTCGGTGCCCGCCCCGCCCTCGGCCGGTGCGGCGCAGTCGATCATCGCGGGGCCGGATGGAACGTTCGTGCTCTCTGCCTTCCAGGAGAAGTCCTGCACGACCCGGCTCTTCAGATTCCGCCTGACCCCCGACGGCCAGGTGAAAGATCTCGCACCGCTCCCAGGAGGCACCGTCCCCACCCGTGTGGCGGGGCTGGCGATGAGCCCGGACGGTGACCGGCTCGCCTACGCGACGGCCCCCTGCGCGGACGCGGCGCAGCCCCAGGCGGCGGTGACCGTCCTCGACGTCGACTCAGGCCGCCGCCGGAACTGGAGCACCGCCGCCCCGTCCGTCGTCGGGGAGATCGTCTGGGCGCGCGACAACCGCACGCTCGGCTACACCATCGCCGACATGCGCGCCTGGCCCCTCAGGGGCGGCAATGGTCCTGGCTTCCCTCCCGAACGCAGAGTCGAGAACGTCACCCTGCACGCACTCGACATGGACAGAGGAGGATCCGACCTCCGGGCCGGCCGCGTCCTGTTCCGGCAGCCGGACGGCTCGGCGCCGGTCACCACCGCCGTGATGGCCCCGGACGGCCGAAGGGGCTACGGCGTCATGAAGAGGGCCCGTCCCGCGAGCATGGTCTTCTTCGCCTTCACCCCCGGAAAGCCGATGAAGGTCACCGGGACCATCGACCTCAAGCCGAACACCGCAGTCGGTGTCATCCTCTCCTCAGGCGGCGAACCCAGGTACGCCTGCCTCGGAGGCATCGACTCCTTCGGCAGGGTGGTCGACGGCGGTTTCAGGACAACGCAGGGAAGCGGCCTCGGCTGCTCGGTCGCCTATGCCTACTGATCGTTTCGGCGGCGGGCGTTCGGCGCCTTCGACTAGCGTTGGCGGCACCATGTCCGAGCCGTCGCTGAGCATTGGGGAGCTGGCGCGCCGTACCGGTGTCGCCGCGTCCGCGCTGCGGTACTGGGAGGGGCAGGGGCTGCTTCCCGCGCCTGCCAGGGTGTCGGGGCAGCGGCGGTATCCGGAGGAGGCGGTCGCGAAGGTCGGGCTCATCCTGCTTCTGCGGGACGCCGGCTTCTCGCTCGCCGACCAGAAGGCGCTCCTGGCCTCGCGCGCCGGTGACATGCAGGAGTGGCGGCGGCTCGCGCGGCGCAAGCAGGCCGAACTCGACGAGCAGATCGCCAAGGCCCAGGCGGCTCGGGACGCCATCGAGCACGGCCTGCGGTGCTCCCACCCCGACTTCCGCGACTGCCCGAACGCGCGGAGCCTCGTCGAAGCGCGCCTGACCGGTCTGTCGCTCAGCGAGGCCCACAAGCACTGACCGCCGGGGAGCGTCAGAGGGTGCCGAGGGCGCGGGTCGCGGTGATCTCTATGACGACCCGGTTCGGGTTCGGGCGCGGCGGCTTGTAGCGGGCGGTGTAGAGGTCTTCCGCGTGCGCCACGGAGGCCGGGTCGGTCCGCAGGACGGCGCGGCCCTCGACGGTCGACCAGCGGCGGCCGTCCACCTGTGTGACGGCGACGGGGAGGCCGGGGGCGCCGGCGGCGCGGACGTGGCGGGCCTTCGCCGAGGACGCGGAGGTGATCACGCGGACGGTGCCGCCGTCCAGCGTCGCGCCGACGGGGACCGAGTGCGGGGTGCCGTCCGCGCGGAGGGTGACGAGGGTGCACAGGTGGCGTTCCCGCCAGAAGGCGATGAGCCGCTCGTCGGTCAGGTCCAGCCGGTGTCGTCCGTCCACCGGAGTAAGCCTATCCGCACTGGTCGGAATCGACGGGTTTATGATTAGTTAGCGGAAGAAACTATCTGAAACGGGGAGGATGCGGCGTGCCGTCCGAGCACTATCCGTGGATCGCGCTGAGCAACACGACGCTCGGCATGCTGCTGGCCACGGTCAACTCCTCGATCGTGATCATCTCGCTGCCGGCGATCTTCCGCGGCATCCATCTGAACCCCTCGAACCGGGCAATGTCAGCTACCTGCTGTGGATGCTGGTGGGCTCCGACTGCGAGGACACGTCAGGCCGGGGGGTGAAGGCCCGCATTGGGAGGGCGCCGCCCAGACCCGAGCAGCGCCTTAAGCCGGGCGGTTCTGCTGGTCGAGGCACTGCTTCACGGCGCTCAGCGGTGCTCCGCCGACGGTGCCCGCGAAGTACGAGCCCGACCACAGCTTGTTGGCGCGGTAGTAGTGCCGCACGAGGTGGGGGAACTCCTGCCGGAGCCGCCGTGAGGAGACGCCCTTGAGGCTGTTGACCAGGCGGGCCACGGCCATCTTGGGCGGGGTGTTTGACGAGTAGGTGGACGTGGTTGTTCTCGCCGTTGAACTCGACCAGCTCGGCCTCGAAGTCACCGCACACGTCCCGCATGATCTAGGGCGGAGAGGATGTCAAAACCCCGTCCAGAACCTGCCCCGCGCCGTTTCACGTGTTTGGCGGGCTTGCGCCGGACGACCTGGCCACCCTCGCTGGCCGCTCGTACTTCCCCGCACCTGCCGGCGGCGCCGGAGACGGCGCGGCCCGGTCGCCCGCGGTGGCGGGCGGCCGGGCCGTGACGCGCGGAAGGGCGCGGGGTCAGACGCGCCAGGACTGGACGAGCGCGTCCAGCGTCGCCTGGTCGTAGACGATGCCCTGGGCGTTCAGCTCCTGGGCGACCAGCTCGCCGTCGCCGTGGTGCTTGGCCAGCAGCCGGTACACCGCGTACGGGAACCAGTGGTTGTCGCTGATCCGCTGGATCTCGGTCTCGTCGCAGCGGTAGCCCTGGGCCCGGACCTCGGCGAGCGTCGCGGCGACGTCCCCGTGGCGGCGCTCCAGGATGTCGATGACGAGGGACCGCAGGTTCTCGGGCGAGGGCCCGGCGGGCGCCTCCTCCTCAGTGGTGGTGCCGTAGGAGCTGCGTCCGTTGAGGCTGCCGCGCGACGCGGCGCTGACCACGGCCAGCTCGGGCTCCGGCTCGGGGGCCGGGGCGGGAGCGGGCGCGGGCGCCTCCGGGGCGGCGGGCGCCGCGGCCGGAGCCGAGGCGGCCGGGGCCTGGGCGGGCTCCGCCGCGGGCGCGGCCTTGGCCTCGGCCCGGCCCGAGGTCCCGGACTCGATGGCCTTGCCGGAGTACCCGGGGACCTGGATCTGCGGGAACGGGCCGGTGTTGCGCAGCGGCATCAGCGTGATCTGGTTCAGCGTGACCGGCCCGGCGATCGCGCGCGTCTGCGGCTCGGGCTGCTTGGTCTCCTCCTCCTCGGTCTTCTGCGACACGTACCGGTGCAGCGTCCGCAGCAGGACGAACAGGCCGAGCATCGACACGATCGGCGGGACCGCCGCCGTCGCCTGGAAGGAGAAGGTCTTGTGGCCGACGTGGCCGACGTTGAAGATGAGGCTGGCCGTCCAGCCCGCGAGGGCGATGGTCAGCGGAAGGCAGAAGTCGAGCCAGCTCATCAGGGCCCGGCGCTTGATGACGAAGGCGTCGATCGCCAGCAGGAAGAGCCCGAGCTCGCCGACGATGATGAACAGGTCGACCAGCAGGGGGAACGACTCGGCCTTCCAGCCCCGGAGGCCGTGTTCCAGGGCCCAGTGGTAGAGACCGGCATAGGACTGGGCGAAGCCACCGGCGGTGGCGGTCAGGACCGCGGCCGCCATGAAGGCGATGGCCCCCCACCGTGTGATGACCTGTGCCCGGTTGGCAGCGCTCATGCGGCGTGTGCTCCCAGATTCCTTACACAACCAAAAGTGATCGGTGGGAGACTATCCATTCCTTTGCCGTTTCGTGGCCGATTCGCATCACGTCTCGGTCCCGTTCCCCGGCGAATCGGCGGAGGCGCCCGGATAGGACCGCCGGGAGACGCCGCAGGACACCGCAGGCGAGGGCCATGCCGTGACGGCGGGGAACCCGGCCGCGACAATGCGGGAGCCCCCGCGGTATCAGACGCGGGAGCCCCCTCAGCGTCATATGCGGGAGCCCCCGCAGTATCGAACGCGGGAGCCCCCGCCGAGGCGCGCCGGTGCCTCGGCGGGGGCGGGATTTCCGCGGGAGCGGTGACGGAATCGGGCCGCGGACCCGGGTCAGGGCACCTGGAGGACGAAGTCGAACGTCGCGGTGCGCCCGCCGGGGACGGTCTGGACCTGCATGAGCAGCGCGGGGTCGTAGAGCATGTCGGAGGCGTTCCGCGGCTCGTTCGGGAAGTACAGCTGCGTCGTCAGGATCCGCTGGTAGGGGGCCTGCGCCTTCACGTGGATGTGCCGGGTGCGGCCGGGGTAGAGGCCGGGCACGATCGTCTTGAGGGTGAATCGTCCCGATGCGTCCGTGTATTGATGCCCGCGTAGCGTATAGCCGTAATTGTCGTAATTGCCGTAATAGTCCGCCTGCCAGAAGTCCAGCAGGGCGTGGGCCACCGGCGTGCACGACATCGAGTAGACGATCCCGGACACGGTGAGCGGCGTCCCCGGCATGCCGGGCGTCACGATCGACGAGCGCTCGGGGGAGCCGGGCTTGAAGTAGGGGCCCTCCATCTGGGAGTGGGTGGGGGAGTCGTCCCCGTCGTCGCACTTGGGCGTCGGGGTGAGCGGCCGCTGCTCCGCGCGGGCCTGCGCGGGCGCGGCCACCGCCGACACGGCGGTGGGCAGCGCGAGCGCGCCGACCCCCGCCGCGCCCGCGGCGACGATGAAGTTCTTGCGGCTGATGCCGTGCTCCTGGCCGTCGCCGGAGCCGTGGCCGGTGCCGTGCTCGTGGCCCGTGCCGGTTTCCTGCTCGCCTGCTGGCATGGGGGTTCCTCTCGGGGGTCGTTCCGGGATCTTCCGGTTGGCGGGGCTCCCTGGGAGTCGGTCCGGGACATGTATAAGCCGCCGGGAGAGGGGCGGTCTTGGCGCTGCGTGCCATGACTTTGGCGGCGAGTGCCAAAGCCCCGCCGGAGCGTCGTGCTGACTCGCTCATTGACCTTCCTGACGGGCCGTAGAAGCCTTGCGGGTGGCGTCCGAGACCCCCGACCGGAGGAGCGCCATGCCCACGCTCGTCGACACCTCGGACCGCCCTGCCCGCGACCAGGCGGACTACTGGCGCCACCTGATCAGCTCGGCCTTCGGGCCGTTCCACGTCCAGCCGCGCCTGCCCGGCGGGTTCGCCGCCCGGCTGAGCGGCCGGGCGCTGGGCCCGGTCGAGGCCGGCGACGTGCACGCGCCCGCGCACGCGGTGCGGCGCAGCGCCCGGCAGATCGCCCGCGACACCCGCGAGTGCTACAAGCTCGGGCTGGTGCTGCGGGGCTCGTGCGTGCTCCGCCAGAACGGCCGCCGCGCCGTGGTGGGGGCGGGGGACGTGGTGTTCTACGACCTCACCCGGCCGGTCGAGATCTCGTTCGACGCCCACCACATCTTCACGGTCGTGATCCCGCACAGCGCCGTCCCGCTGCCGCCGGAGCGCCTCGCCGCGTTCGGCGGCACCCTGCTGGGCGGGCGGGCCCGGACGGGGCGGCTCGTCTCGTCCTTCCTCGGCGCCCTGGCCGAGAGCGGGGCCGAGGACGCCGGCCGGGGCGGCCCCGCGGCGGGCGGCCCGCCCGGCGGCGCGGCCGACGAGATCTACGCCCGCCACCTCGGCGGCGCACTGGTCGAGCTGGTCACCGGCGCGGCGAGCGAGTGGCTGGGCGCGCCGCCGTCCCGGTCGCCGGAGGGAGCGGAGATGCTGCGGACGATCGAGGAGTGGATCGAGGCGCGCCTGCACGACCCGTCGCTGAGCCCGGCCGCGATCGCCGCCGCGCACCACATCTCCGTCCGCCAGCTGTACCGGGTGTTCCAGCCGACCGGTACGACCGTCGCCCGCTACATCCGCACCCGCCGCCTGGAGCACTGCCGCCGCGAGCTCGGCGACCCGTTCCTCGGCACGCAGCGGATCGGCGCGATCGCGAACCGCTGGGGCCTGCCGGACCCGGCCGCGTTCAGCCGCGCGTTCCGCGCCGCCTACGGGCTGAGCCCCAGCGACTACCGCGCCCGCACGACCGGCATCCGGCGCGAGGCGTAGCCGTACCGCCCTCCGCGGCCCTTCGCCGCCGATCCGCGGCGGGGCGAATCGAACCGGCCGATCCCGGGAACGCGAGTAAGACGAGCCGAAAACGCCGGAGGACACGAGGGGACGCCGCCATGCAACGCCGGGGAAGCCACGCCGCCGCCGAAGACGTGCTCGGAGCGGCGCTGCCGCTGGAGTACGCCGAGGACCTGGACCCGCTGCTCGACCGGATCGGGGACGCCCGGTACGTGCTGATCGGCGAGGCCAGCCACGGCACCCACGAGTACTACGCGTGGCGGGCCGCGCTGACCCGGCGGCTGGTCGCCGAGCGCGGCTTCTCGTTCGTCGCCGTCGAGGGCGACTGGCCCGACTGCCGCCGGGTCGGCCGCAGCGTGACGCTCGCGCCCGGGGCGCCGGAGGACCCGCGGAGCGTCCTGGACGCCTACGAGCGCTGGCCGACGTGGATGTGGGCCAACGAGGAGACCGTGAAGTTCTGCCGGTGGCTGCGCGACCGCAACGCCGGCCTCCCCCCGGGCGAACGGGTCGGCTTCTACGGCCTGGACGTCTACAGCCTGTGGGAGTCGCTGCGGGCGGTCGTCGACTACCTGGCGAGCCACCGCCCCGAGTACCTGGACACGGCGCTGGAGGCCTACCGCTGCTTCGAGCCGCACGGCCGCGACCCGCGCTCCTACGGGTGGAACACGGCCCTGGTCCCGGACGGGTGCGCGGCCGAGGTCCTCGCGCTGCTGGGCGACCTGCGCCGTCCGGCGCCGACCGGGCACGCCGGCGACCCGGAGGAGGAGTTCGACGCCCGGCAGAACGCCGAGGTGGCGGTGGGCGCCGAACGCTACTACCGCACCATGATCGACGGCGGGCCGGAGTCGTGGAACATCCGGGACGTCCACATGGCCGACACGCTGGACCGGCTGGTGGACTTCCACCGCGGCGGCAAGGCCGTCGTGTGGGCGCACAACACCCATGTGGGCGACGCGCGGGCGACCGACATGGCCGCCGCCGGGATGGTCAACCTCGGCCAGCTCGCCAGGGAGCGGCACGGGGCGGACGGCGTCGTGCTGGTCGGGTTCGCGGGCGGTCCCGGCGAGGTCGTCGCCGCGCCGGCCTGGGGCGCCCCGATGGAGGTCATGCACGTCCCGCCGCCCGAGCGCGGCTCGCTGGAGGAGGTGCTGGCGGAGTCGGAGCTGCACCGGGGGATGTTCATCGTGCCCCCGGAGCCGGACAAGCCCGCCTTCCTCACCGGGACGCTCGGGCACCGCGCCATCGGCGTCGTGTACGACCCGGACCTGGACCGGCGCCAGTACGTCCCGACGCGGCTCGCCGAACGCTACGACGCGCTGTGCTGGTTCCGCATCACCTCCGCCCTCCTGCCGCTGCACCTGGAGGCGGCGCGCCGTGGTGAACTGGAGACGATGCCGACCGGCGTCTAGTAATCGAGGAGCCGCGCCATGTCCCTGACCATGCAGCCGGGCCCCCTCGCCGGCTCGCCCGGCGACGAGGTCAACTTCACGATCGACGGACCGGCGCACCGGTTGTTCATGCACGACTTCCCCCGCCGGGTCCGCGCCCGGTTCGCGGGGGAGACGGTGCTGGACACCGAGCGCGGGAAGTTCCTGCACGAGACCGGGCTGCTGCCCGTCCTGTACGTCCCCGAGGAGGACGTGCGGGCCGACCTGCTGGAGAAGACCGTCCACACCACGCACTGCCCGTTCAAGGGCGACGCCGTGTACTGGACGGTGCGGGTGGGCGACCGGGCGGCCGAGAACGCGGTCTGGGGTTATCCGGACCCGAAGCCGGAGGCGGCGTGGCTGCGCGGCCACATGGCCTTCTACTGGAACCGGATGGACGCCTGGTTCGACGAGGACGAGGAGGTCCACGGCCATCTGCGCGACCCGTTCCACCGCGTCGACGCCCGCGCCACGTCCCGGCGCGTCCGGGTGCTGCTGGACGGCGAGGTCGTCGCGGAGACCGCGCGGCCGAAGCTGCTGTCGGAGACGGGCCTGCCCAACCGCTTCTACATCCCGGCCGAGGACGTCCGCCGCGACCTGCTGACCCGCAGCGAGAAGCGGACCTTCTGCCCGTACAAGGGCCAGGCGACGTACTGGTCGCTGGAGGGGGCCGAGGACGCCGCCTGGTCGTACGAGGAGCCACTGGAGGACGCGGCGAGGATCGGCGGATACCTGTCCTTCGACCACGAGGCCCTGACCATCGAGGCCCAGCCCTCTCTGGCGGGCTGACGCCCGAGGTCGCGGGGGCGGGCGGCGCGTGCGCGGCGGGCGGTATTGGGCTCGCGGTGCGGGGCCCTCGTGCCGCATGATTTCGGCATGGTGGACCCATCCCTGTACGCGGCGTTCGTCGTCGCCGCCTTCGCGCTCTGCGTCACGCCCGGACCCGACATGATGTTCATCGTCGCGATGGGCGGCCGCGGCGGCCCGCTGACGGGCGTGATGGCCGCGGTGGGCGTCGCCACCGGCGCCCTGACGCACGCCGTCGCCGCGACGCTCGGGCTCTCCGCCCTGTTCACCGCGCTGCCGACCCTGTACCACGTGCTGCGCTGGGCGGGCGCCGCCTACCTGCTGTACCTCGCGGTCAAGTCGTTCCGGGACCGCGGCGAACCCGGCGGGGAGGCGGCTCCCGTCGGCCCCGGGCGGCTCCGCGCGTTCTGGCAGGGCGTCGTCACGAACCTGCTGAACCCCAAGGTGATCCTCTTCAACATCGCCTTCCTGCCGCAGTTCGTGAACCCGTCCATGGGGCACCCGATGGTGCAGCTGCTCCTGCTCGGCGTCACCCTCGTCCTGATCGGCCTGGCGGTGGACGCCTCCGTCGGCCTGCTCTCCGGCCGCCTCGCGGCCCTGCTGCGGCGCAGCCGCCGCGTCGCCCGCGGCCTGAACATCTTCAGCGGAACGGTCTTCACCGGGCTCGCCGTGCGGCTGCTCGCCGTCCCCAAGTGAGGGCCCGCGGGTTTACAGTTCAGATGACCCTGGGAAAAGGAGGCGGCAGTTGGCACCGTACGCGGCGTCCTCTCCGCCTCCCGCGTTCTGGGCGGCGCTCGACCCCGCGCAGCGGACCGCGCTGCGCGCCGCCGCGCGCCCCCGGACGTTCCCCGTCAAGGCGCCGCTGGTGTACCAGGGCGACGAGTCCGACCACGTGATCGTCATCGAGCGCGGCTGGGCGAAGGTGACCTCCTCCACCGAGGACGGCCACGACGTGGTGCTGGCCGTCCGCGGCCCCGGCGACCTGCTCGCCGAGAGCGCGGTGCTCGGCGGGCGCCCGCGCGCCGCGACGGTCACCGCGCTGTCCCCGATCCGCGCCCTGGTCGTGCCCGCGGCCCGGTTCACCGGGTTCCTGGACGCGCACCCCGACGTGTGGATGCTCGTCACCGGCACCTTCGTCCGGCGCATGGACGACTCCGACCGGCGGCTGACCGCGCACATCACGAGCCGGGGCCCGCAGCGCCTCGCGGCCCTGCTGGCCGACCTGGCCGAACGCTCGGTGCACCACGCGCCGCCCGCGCCGGACGGGTCGATCGAGATCGGGCCGCCGCTGTCGCAGGAGGAGCTCGGCAGCTGGATGGACGCCTCACGGGAGACCGTCGCCCGCGCGCTCAGCGGGCTGCGCCGCGAGGGCCTGATCCGCACCGGCTGGCGCAGGATCACCGTGGTCGACCTCGCCCGCCTCCGCGAGTTCGCCAAGGAGCAGGACTGACGGCATGGGCGACGGCTACCACCACGGCGACCTGAGGCGCGCCGTGCTCGGCGCAGCGGTCGAGGCGATCGCCGAGGCGGGCCCGGCGGCGTGGAGCCTGCGCGAGCTCGCGCGCCGCGCCGGGGTGTCGCACGCCGCGCCCGCGCACCACTTCGGCGACAAGACCGGCGTGCTGACGGCCGTCGCCGCCGACGGGTACACGCTGTTCGCGGACGCCCTGGAGGCCGCCGGGAGCGACCTGCACGCCGTCGGGCTCGCCTACGTGCGGTTCGCGGTCGAGCACCGCGTCCACTTCGAGGTCATGTTCACGCCCGCGCTCTACCGCCCCGACGACCCGGCTGTGGCCGCCGCCCGCGACCGCGCAGCCCGCGTCCTCGCCGAGGGGGTCCGCGGGGCCGTGCCCGGCCGTCCCGCGGACGACCGGACGGCCGGGATCGCCGCCTGGTCGATCGTGCACGGCTTCGCCCACCTGTGGCTCAGCGGCGCCCTGCGCGACCTCGGCGACGACCCCGTGAAGGCCGCCGACCCGGTCATCCGCCTCCTCTTCGAGCGCTCCGCGTCAGCGTGAGGACGCCTTCTCCCCGACGGCCGGCCGCTCCTCGCCCGCCTCGATCGCGCCTGCGGGGCGTTCGGGGACGGTGGCCAGGTCGGCCCGGAAGCGGCGGTTGAGGGCGGCGCGCAGGCGCCCCCCGGCCGTGCGGCCGCGGGGGCTGTCGATGCCGTCCAGGGGCGGCGGGACGTCCAGGTCGACGGCGGGCGACGGGCGCGGATCGGTGATCGCGGCGATCGCCTCGTCCGGCAGCGGGCGCTCGACCTCGCTGAACCCTCCCTCCGGCGACTGGCGGATCACGCCTGTCTCCAGCCCGTGCCGGGCCAGGCCGAGATCGCGGCGCTGGAGGCCGACGCAGAGGCGGTAGGTGACGACGTAGGCCAGCACCGGGCCGAGGATGATGAGGACGCGGAAGAACCAGGTCGTCCAGAACAGCGGGATGTCGAAGCTGTGGGCGAGGACGTCGTTGCCGCCCGCGATCCACAGCGTCCCGTAGAAGACGACGCCGCCGACGCCGACACCGGTGCGCGCCGGGACGTCGCGCGGCCGGTCCAGCAGGTGGTGGATCTGGTCGTCGCCGGTCACCCAGCGCTCCAGGAACGGGTAGACGGCGAGACCGGTGAACAGCAGGCCGGGCACCACGAGGGCCGGGACGACCACGCTCATCGCGACGGTGTGGCCCCACGCGCTGATCTCCCAGGACGGCATGATCCGCAGCGCGCCCTCCAGCCAGCCCATGTACCAGTCGGGCTGCGACCCGGAGCTGATCGCGCCCGGGTCGTAGGGGCCGAACAGCCAGATCGGGTTGATCTGGAAGAACGCGGCGAGCAGCGTCGTCACGCCCGCCACCCAGAGGAAGAACGCCGTCGTCTTCGCGATGAAGACGGGGAAGAACGGGTAGCCGCGCACGGTCGTGTTCGAGCTGCCCTTGCCCGGGAACTGCGTGTGCGTCTGCCGCCAGGTCAGCACGACGGCGTGCAGCGGGATCAGCGCGGCCAGGATGCCGGGGATCAGCAGCACGTGGATGACGTACAGGCGCGGGATGATGTCGGTGCCCGGGTACTCGCCGCCGAACAGGAACATCACCGCGTACGAGCCGACCAGCGGGAGCGAGGCGAGCACGCCCTCCAGGATGCGCAGGCCCGTGCCGGACAGCAGGTCGTCCGGCAGCGAGTAGCCGAACAGGCCGTTCAGCATCACCAGCATGAACATGAGGATGCCGATGAGCCAGTTCAGCTCGCGGGGCTTGCGGAACGCGCCGGTGAAGAAGTTGCGCAGCAGGTGCACAAGGATCGCGCCCATGAAGATGAGCGTCGACCAGTGGTGGATCTGCCGGACGAGCAGGCCGCCCCGCACGTCGAAGCTGATCTTGAGGGCGGAGGCGTACGCCTCGCTCATCTCCACGCCCTGCAGCCTCGTGTACGAGCCGTTGTAGACGACCTCGTGCATGCTCGGCTTGAAGAACAGCGTCAGGTACACCCCGGTCAGCAGGATGACCACGAAGGAGTACATCGCGATCTCGCCGAGCAGGAAGGTCCACTGGTCCGGGAAGGCCTTGCGCATCGCCTTGCGGGCGAAGCCGGCGGTGCCGAACCGCTCGTCCAGTGCCCGCGCCGCGGCGTCCACTCCTCTGGGCGGCTTCCGCGTGCCGGCCCCCGCCCCGCCGGGCGTCCTCGTTCCCGCCATGGTCCGCATCCCTCCGTCGCGCTCTGGCAGTGGCGCATCTGGGAATGAGACCCACCCCGGCGGGCAAATGTGACATCTCGGAATGTGGACCGCGTCACACCGGGAGCGGCCCGGCGGGCGTCAGCGGGCCGTGGTCAGGCGGACGTGGTCAGCGGGACGGGGTCAGCACGCCGGGGCGGTGAGCCCGCCGCGGCGCAGGTAGCGGGGACGCCAGCGCGCCCGGTAGCAGAGCCGGACCGGCGGCGGCAGCAGCCGCAGCACGGCGCGGCGGGTGGCGTCGGAGGCGCCGTCCAGCAGCCAGGGCAGGAACACCCCGAGCCCGCGCAGGCCCAGTTCGCGGCGGAACTCCACGTCGAAGGTGCCCCATTCGAACGGGGTGAGGGTCTCCTGGATCAGCGGCAGGACGTTCGACTCCTTGAAGTCGAGCAGCGCCTCCACCGAGGCCCGGAGGTCGCGCGCGTACCGGGCGAACGTGCCGGGGTCGCGGTGCTCCAGGGCCGCGTCGAGGCCGTCGATCATCGGGACGACCTTCAGCGCCTGCGACGCCATGGCGTCGAGGACGACGCCGACCCGCCCGGGCGCGTCGGCGTCCTTGGCGTACATGACCGTCCAGAGGGCGTTCTTCTCGGCGTGGTCCTGGAGCCGCCAGTGGGCGGTGAACAGGGGCCACCCGTTCACGACCGGGGCCCAGCCGTGCCCCGACCCGGCGGCCGCCTCCAAGCGCGCCGCGTCCCGGCGGAAGGCGTCGTAGGCGGCGTACAGCATCGTCAGGTCGAAGTTCCTCGCCACACTGTCCATGCCGCCTCCCAAGCTCTCCGCGCCCGTACCGCCGCTCACAGAGATAGATGGACCGGACGCGCCTGAATGTGACGCGATGTGGGGCCTGACTTTCTGTGATCTGCCCCACGGGCGGCGGGATATGCGGAGGGAGAAGGGGTGAGGCCGGCCGGGCGGCGGGGCGCCGTTCGCCGCCCGGCCGGCCCGCTTGTCAGGTCACCGGGTCGTCGACCAGGTAGACCTTCGGTGAGGGCGCGTCGCACTCCGCGGGGCCGGTGCCGGGCGCGCCGTCGAAGGACAGCTCGGCGGTGGCCGAGCCGAGCGCGACGGAGACGCTCGCGGCGCCGGAGGCCGGGGTGAACGGCCCGGCGGTCAGCGTGCCGGTGCCCGGCAGCGGCACCGTGATCTGCCGGTCGCGCACGAGCGGCGTCCTCGGGATGGCGATGCCGCCGGCGGGGATCACGTTCTGCCCGGCCGGCGTGCCGCCCTCCACCTCCAGGTTCAGGGCCGTGACCTTGCCGGACGCGGCAAGACGGCCCTCGTCGACCAGCCGGTTCACCGTGCCGGCCGGGATGACCAGGGCGCCGCTCGCCTCGGTGAAGGAGAACGAGCCGCCTCGCTCGGCCACGAGCGGAATGCGAGCGCCGACCGCGATGCCGACGTCGAGCGGCTCGCCGCCGAGGACGCACGTGTACGGGGCGTTGATGATGCCCACCAGCTCGTTCGACTTCGGCTCGGGGAAGTTCAGCGGGGCACCGGGGATCTTGGCGGGCGGCCGTCCCGGCGCGCCGCCGATGGTGAGATCGGTGACCCGGGCGTCGGCCCGGTCGACCCCGAGGACGGGGGCCAGCGCGGTCAGCCACTCGGGGAAGGTGATGCTCCCGGAGCCCTGGGTCAGCCAGAACTCCTGGCCGGGTCCGAGCTGGACGGGCGCCACGCCCTGCACGTCCACGTCCGTCGGCAGGTAGAACACCGGCAGCCCGGCGAGGACGCGGCGCGGCCGCCCGCCGGGGCGCGGCGCACCGGCATGTCGGAACAACCTCATGGGGGCATCCCTTCCGAAGTACGTTCTCGTACCAGTGGGGGTGCCGACATGGTGGCCCGGCCGGACGGGCCGCGATACGGAGGGTTGTGAGGAAAGGGCGCACAGTGATTGGCAGCCGCGCATACAAAGGGCTGGCCGTCCTCGTGGCGGCATGACGCGCTACGCCGGGACGCCGGAGGGCCGACCCCCCGTGCCCGCCCGGTCGGGCTCCGTGCGGGTCGGATAACGTCACGGGCGTGCGACCCTCCATCTCCGAAGAGCCCGAAACGCGGTTGGAAGCCCTCCACTCCGTCCTCGACCTGCTCGATCTGGAAGAGCTCGACCGGGACCTCTACCGGGGCACGCTCGTGTTCGACGACCCGTACCCGCTGTACGGCGGGCAGGTGGCGGCGCAGGCGCTGCGCGCCGCGGGCGGCACCGTCCCGGAGGGGCGGCTGCCGCACTCGCTGCACGGGTACTTCCTGCGCGGCGGCGACGCGGCCCGGCCGACGATCTTCCGGGTGGACCGGGACCGCGACGGCCGGTCGTTCTCCGCGCGCCGGGTGGTGGCGCTCCAGGGCGGCGAGGTCATCTTCAACATGTCGGTGTCGTTCCAGCAGCCCGCCGACGACGTGGACCGGCAGGTCCATCCGGCGCCGGAGACGCCGGACCCGGAGAGCCTTCCGGCCTCGCCGGTCCCGCGGCTGTTCTCCATGGAGAGCCGGGTGCCGCCGCAGCCCTACGAGGTGGCCGACTTCCCGACGCGGCTGTGGTCGCGCTGCACCGCTCCGCTGCCGGACGACCACCTGCTGCACGCCTGCGTGCTGACGTACCTGTCCGACATCTCCAGCGGTGTGATCGCGCTGCACGACGGCACCGCCCGGTCGGGCTCCAGCCTCGACCACGCCGTCTGGTTCCACCGCCCCGTCCGGATGGACGACTGGGTGCTGATGGACCTCGTCCCGCAGACGGTCGCCGCCGGGCGCGGCTGGTACACGGGAACGATCCACAGCCGGGACGGCGTGCTCGTCGCCAGCCTCACCCAGGAGACCCTCTTCCGCACGCCGCGCGCCTGACACGCGCCGGGGCCGGCCTCCCGCACACGTGAAGACCGGCCCCGGCGGTGCTCATCTCCAGGTGTCGTTCGCGGTATGGCCGGACGTGCCGGTCGTGTAGGTGCGGTTGGCCCCGCTCTCCCACGTCACGGCCCCGGCGTCGGTCTTCTTGATGTACTTGTACTCGATCCTGGTGTTGGCGGGCAGCGTCACCGTGCCGTTCCAGATCGGGTAGCCGGACGGGGACAGCTTGACCGCCTTGGCGGGGTCCCACGAGCCGAGCGCGGGGACGTCGCCGACGAGGTAGACGCTCGTCCCCCAGGTCGTGGTGGCGTTGACGTTGAAGGTGTCGGAGACGGTCCCGGGGTCCGAGGTGGGCGGCGGGGTACCACCGGACCGGGCGTCCGCGTGGATGGCCACGGCGCCGTTCGCGGGGATCGTCACGGTCGCCGTCCCGCCCGACACGGTGACGGCGGTGCCCTGGCAGCCGCTCGATCCGAGGCCGCCGGTGATGACGTCGCAGTAGACGCCGTCGGCGAGGCCCGTCCGGTAGGACGCGGTGGACGGCGCGGAGGAGTCGTTGAGGCCGATCCACCCCTTGGAGCCGCGGCTGAACCCGATGACGTTGGACGCGGTCGCCGTGAAGTTGCCGACCGATGCGGCGGACGCGGTCGCGTTGTGCCAGCCGACCATGCCCTTCACTCCGGTGGAGCGGGAGAGGCACTGCCAGCCGTTCGAGCAGTTCGCGGCGGTGACGAACCCGCGGGAGTCGGCGGGCGGCGACTGCCCGGCCGACGACCAGGTGAACCCGTCGTACACCGAGGGCTTCCCGTAGGGGTAGGCCAGCAGGAAGTAGGTCGCCAGCGTGTAGTCGGAGCCGTTCTTGTAGCTGAGCGTGGATCCGTCCCGCTCGGTGTCGTGGTTGGTGACCATCGCGAAGGTGCGGGAGCCGTCAGCGTCCAGCGACCAGGAGGGGATGCCCGACAGGTTCGACAGCGTCCCGTTCTGGAACTGGGTCTTCAGGCCCCGCGCGTAGGAGAACCCGAGCACGTCGCCGTTGCCGGTGAACGCCGACGGCTTCAGCTCGGCCGTGGTCGCCCCCGGGACGACCTCCTGCGCGATGTAGGGCGCCTTACCCTCGGCGGTGGTGGTGCGCAGGCCGCTCTTGACGGCGGCGAAGTCGCTCTGCGCGACGTGCTTGGCGGCGTCGACCCGGAACCCGTCCACGCCGAGGCCGATCAGGTCGTTGAGGTATCCGGTGATCTTGTCGCGCACGTACCCCGACTGGGTCTTGAGGTCCGACAGCGAGACCAGCTCGCAGTTCTGCACCTCGGATGTGTTGTTCCAGTCGTCGATGCCGGCGTCGTCGTCGTTGCAGTACCCGTCGTTGGCGTGGTGGAAGTCGTTGTATCCGTACGGGACGGCCGGGTAGGCGAACCCGCCGGGGTCGAAGGTCGAGCCGCCGTAGGTGGTGTTCACCGTGTTGTTGCGGCCCGCCATGTGGTTGACCACCGCGTCCACGTAGACGCGGACGCCCGCGTCGTGGCACGCGGCGACCATGGCGGAGAACTGGGCCCGGGTCCCGAGCCTGCTGGTCAGGCCGTAGGAGACCGGCTGGTACACCTCCCACCACGGGTGGGCGCCGTCGCCGGTGGAGGCGAGGCTGACCGACTCGGCGGGCGGCGCGACCTGGACGGCCCCGTACCCGGCGGGCCCGAGGTGGTCGGTGCACGCGGCCGCGACGGACGGCCAGTTCCACTCCCAGAGGTTGGCGGTGACGTCGCTCGCGTTGAGGGACGCGGCGGCTCTGGCGGGGCGGTCGGGGAGCAGGACGGCGGCGGGCGCCGTCCCGGCGAGGACGAGGAGGCCGGCGGCGAGCAGCGACCGGCGGCGGGGGACTCTTGCGCGGCGGGGGATTCCCGCGCGTGGCACGTCGTTGGCAGACATGTCGGCGAACTCCTGTCACAGGGCGCCTGGCGGGCGCCTGAGGGGGTGGGGGACGGCCGTCCGCGAGCAACGCGAGAATGCTCTCTTCTTGCAGTCAGGTCAAGAGCTTGCGCAAGATTTCAATGAACTTGCAGAAAGGTGGCACCCCTCAGGAGGCGGACACGGGACCGCGCGCGGCGAGGCGTTCCCGCTGGGGAACAACGGTGTACTTGGGGTCCACGGCAGACTGCACGCCGGCGTGGAAGACGCCGAAACGCGTGCAGGCGGAACTCGCCAGGAGTGCCGCTCCGCTCAGTGCCGCAGCGGCCCGGTTGCGCCCGCCGAACAGGACGCAGCCCGCGGTGCCCGCCGCCGAGAGGATCTCGCCCGCGCGCATGAAGGCTCCGCCTTTGCCCCGCTTGTACGGTTCGGCAGCCAGCCCGGCCCGGCGCTCCAGCAGTTTCGCCGCGGCCAGCTCCAGCCCGGCGCCGAACACGGCGGCGCTGCGCATCGGGCCGTTCTCCCGGACGGGCGCGGCGACCAGCGCCATCCCGGAAGCCGCGGCGGCCGCCGAGCCGACGAAGACGAACGGCAGCTCGCGGTGCGCCTCGTGCCAGGCGGGGACTGCGGTGTCGGCGGCGAGCACGGCGGTGTAGGCGGCGACGGCAGGGCCGAGCACGGCGGCTCCGGCGGTGGCGGCCCGGCCGAGGCGCGGAAGGAACCCGGTCACGTCCGCCGCGGCGGCGGCGCCCGCGGCGGGGCCGTAGGCGGCCAGCAGCCAGGAGCCGACGCTCATCGGCGACGTCGGCTTCAGGACGCGCAGCATGTTGTAGAACCGCTCCGGCCGCCCGAGGTCGTGGACCAGCGCGACCGTGGACCCGCCGATGGCGGCCAGCGAGGAGATCTTCAGCGCCCGCGCGGCGGCCGGGCGTCCGGTGAGCTCGGCGCCGGCGGCGAGCACCGAGCCCGCTCCGGCCAGGCCGCCGAGGAAGAAGTACCCGGCGATGTCGAGGGACTTCCACACCGGCGGGTTCAGGACGGGCTTGCCGTAGTAGGAGGTGAACTCGGCCTCCGGCACCATCGCCTTCTCGCCGCGCCCGCCCCGGCGCCTCCCGCGCCGGCCCTGCGGGCGCAGGCCCTTGCCGATCTCGGCCTCCCGGCCGGGCCGCTCGCCGCGGACGCCTTCCTTGCTGACCTCCGACGAGCTCATCGGGCGCCTCCCTTGGGGCCGTGGACGGCGAAGACGGCGGCGAGCCCGCCGAGCAGCGCGGCGGCGGCCACACCGGCGTGCCGCCACATGGACGGCAGGTCGCGCGTGGTGACGACCGGGTCCGGTGGCAGCCCGTACACCTCCGGCTCGTCCAGCAGCAGGAAGAAGGCGCCGTCGCCGCCGACGCCGTCGTCCGGGTCGTGCCCGTAGAGGCGCGCGTCCTCGACGCCGAGGCCGTGGAGCTGGTCGACGCGCATCGCGGCCCGTTCGCGCAGCTCGTCCAGCGGCCCGTACTGGATCGAGTCGGTCGGGCACGCCTTCGCGCACGCGGGCTCCTGCCCCACCCCGATCCGGTCGTAGCACAGGGTGCACTTCCACACCCGCCCGTCGCCCTTGCGCTGGTCGATGACCCCGTAGGGGCAGGCGGGCACGCAGTACCCGCAGCCGTTGCAGATGTCCTCCTGGACGACCACCGTGCCGAACTCGGTGCGGAACAGCGAGCCGGTGGGGCACACGTCCAGGCAGGCGGCGTGCGTGCAGTGCTTGCACACGTCGGAGGCCATCAGCCAGCGCATGCCCCCGGCGCCCTGCGCGGTGTCCTGTGCGGCGGCCTGCCCGTCGCCGTGGTCGACGCCGGTCTCGTTCTGGCCGATCGGCTTGTTCTGCTCGATGAACGCGACGTGCCGCCAGGTGTCGGCCCCGAGCCCCTGCGTGTTGTCGTAGGACATCCCGGTGAACTCAAGGCCGTCCTCGGGTACGGCGTTCCACTCCTTGCACGCCACCTCGCACGCCTTGCAGCCGATGCACACGGACGTGTCGGTGAAGAACCCCATGCGGGGCGGGTGGTCGGTGTAGCCGGAGCCGGCGGCGACGTCGGGCTCCGCTCCGGCGAGCAGGTTCCGTCCTATCAAGCTGGCCATTCCACGACTCCCATCGACGACGCCGGCCTCTACCCGACTTCCCGGGGAGCCGCCGCCTACACGCCGAGCCGCGCACCGGCCGCCCTCAGGCCCTCATCGGTTCTCCGGCGTGGATGTCCGGCCTTTGAGCCGGGGAGAAACGGGCTCTTGGGGAGCAGGTCGGAGAAGTCGGGGTGTTTCGGCGTCCGCCGGGTTGGCTTGCGCTGAGGCTGCTAGAACGTGGGTCATGGGGCGGCAGGTCAGGCGGGCGTTCAAGTACCGCTTCTATCCCACCAGCGAGCAAGCGGCCGAGTTGTCGCGGACGTTCGGGTGCGTACGGCTGGTGTACAACAAGGCGCTGGAGGAACGCACCCGAGCCTGGTACGGCGAGCGGCGCCGGATCTCCTACGTGCAGTCCTCGGCCGCGCTGACGCAATGGAAGCAGACCCCCGAGCTGGCCTTCCTTACCGAGGTGTCCTGTGTGCCGCTGCAGCAGGCGCTGCGGCATCTGCAGACGGCGTTCGCCAACTTCTTCGCCAAGCGCGCCGCATATCCGCGGTTCAAGTCGCGCAAGAGGTCCCGTGCGTCGGCCGAGTACACCCGCAGCGCCTTCACCTGGCGCGAAGGACGTCTGACGTTGGCGAAGATGACCAACCCCCTGGACATTCGCTGGTCACGTCCGCTGCCCCAGGGGGCCGAGCCGACGACTGTGACGGTGTCGCGTGACAGCGCCGGACGCTGGTTTGTCTCAATGCTGTGCCAGGACACGGTCAATGCCGCCCCGGCCGTGGAGAGCGCGGTCGGGATCGACGCCGGCGTCACGACGCTGGTGGTCCTGTCCACCGGGGAGAAGATCGCCAACCCAAGGCATGAGCGGCGCGACCGTGCCCGCCTGGCCAAGGCGCAGCGGAACCTGGCCCGCAAAGCCCCCGGCTCGGCGAACCGGGACAAGGCTCGCCGTGGACTCGCCCGGGTGCACGCGCGGATCGCCGACCGGCGACGCGACTTCCTGCACAAGTTGTCGACTCGTATCGTCTGTGAGAACCAAACGGTCGTGATCGAGGACCTCGCCGTCGCCAATCTGCTGAAGAACCGCAGGCTCGCACGCGCCATCTCGGATGCGGCGTGGCGGGAATTGCGTTCCATGCTGGAGTACAAGTGCGCCTGGTACGGGCGTGACCTCGTGGTCGTCGACCGCTGGTTCCCTTCCTCCAAGCTGTGCGGAGCCTGCGGCACGCTCCGCGCCAAACTGCCGCTGGACGTCCGCGAGTGGACGTGCGGCTGCGGCGCGGTGCACGACCGTGACGCGAACGCCGCGCGCAACATCCTGGCCGCCGGGCTGGCGGTGACCGCCTGTGGAGACGGTGTAAGACCCCAACGGGACACCTCCCGGACGGGGCACTCGTCGGCGAAGCAGGAAACCCAGCGGGCGACCGCCGGAATCTCCCGCCTTTAGGCGGGAGAGGAAGTCAACGCCTTCCACTGGCGGTCGGCGACGGGGCGCCAGGTGTCGTGCCGCTCGTGGAAGAGCGCGAACGCCTGCGAGCCGCTCCAGTCGTCCGGGAGGAGCGCCGCGGGCAGGCCGGGGTCGAGGAACGGGAACCGGCGCCATTCCTGGACGAGCCTGGTGTGCGCGGCGAACGTCCCCGGGTCGTCGGCGGGACGCAGCGCGCGGACGGCGTCGAGGAAGTCCTCGTAGGCGAGCTCGATCTCCTCCAGGTCCCATGCCCGGCGGGCCACGCGCCGCGCCTCGGCCAGGTCGCCGAGCCGCCCGACGAACAGGGTGGAGCCGTCGGCGACGCCGATCTCGGCGAGGACCTCCCGGACCTCGGCCTCGCGCTCGGGGTGCGGGCTGACCCACACGCCGGGGGAGAGGTTGCCGAGGCCGCTCCAGGCGAGCCGGGTCCGCAGCAGGTGGCGCAGGCGGCGGCTGGTCTCCGGGACGGTGGCCAGCACCAGGAGCCACTGCCCGTCCCACGCGCCGACCGGGCGGCCGAAGCCGTAGATGCGCTCGGTGCCGTCGGTGAGGAGCCGCTCCCCGGCGGGGGTGAGCCGCCAGGCGGTGCGCCGGCCGTGCCGCTCCCCGGCGAGCCAGCCCTCGGCGGCGCTGCGGGCGAGCGCCTGCCGGACGGCCTTCTCCTCGACGCCGAGCAGTCCGAGCGCGCGCAGGAACGCCGCCGTCCACACCGGCTCGCCGCCGGGCAGGACGAACTCGCCCAGCATGGTCAGCAGCAGCGACCGCGCGCTCGCCGCGCCGAGTTCGCGCCGCCGCCGGAACCTCGGCTCCGGATGCGCCGCGTCCTCGCCGGTTGGGGCCATGTGCTCCTCCTCGTGGCCCTTCTCGGGCGCGCCCGTCCATGGAACGCTGACCAGTATCGCGCGGGCGCGGCCGGGTTCCGGGCGGGACCCGCGTGAAGCCTCATCGTTCCACAAGTCTATTGACTAGCGTTTCGTCCATGTAGAGCATTGGGGGCACGGTTCCCGGCGAGGGGAGACCCCGATGACCGCTGAAACGGCGACCGCACCGGTCCCGCCCGACACGTTCAACGCATCCGACTACCTGCTCCGGGCGGCGTCCGAGCCGGGCGCCGGCTCCCGGACGGCGCTGACCGGTCCGGGCGGCGACCTCAGCTACGCCGAGCTGGGCGAGCTGGCCGGGAGCATCGCCGCCGGCCTCGAACGGTGGGGCCTGCGCGCCGAGGAGCGGGTCGTGCTGTTCATGGCCGACGGCCCGTCCATGGCCGCCGCGATCCTGGGCGCGATGCGGCTCGGCGCCGTCCCGGTCCCGGTGTCGACGATGCTGACGGGCGCCGAGCTGGGCGCCCTGCTGGCCGACGCGCGTGCCAGGGTGCTGCTGGTCAGCGACCGGTTCGCGGTCGCCGCCGAGTCGGCCCTTGCGCACGCCCCCGGCGTCCGGCGCGTCGCGGTGGAGGGCGACGCGCCGTTCCGCGCCCCGGCGGGCGTGCGGGTGGACGCGTTCGAGGAACTGGTCCGCGAGGGGCGGGCCCACGGAGGCGAACCGGCCGAGCCGTACGCGACGTCGGACGACTCCAGCGCCCTGTGGCTCTACACGTCCGGGACGACGGGCCGGCCGAAGGGCGCGATGCACCGGCACGCCAACATCCGCCACGTCGTGGAGACCTACGGCCGCCAGGTCCTCGGCATCCGGCCGGACGACCGCTGCTACTCGGTCGCCAAGCTCTTCTTCGCCTACGGGATCGGCAACTCGCTGTTCTTCCCCCTCGCGGCCGGCGCGACGGCGGTCCTGGACCCGGACCGCCCGACCCCGGCCTCGGTGGCCGCGCGGCTGGCCGAGTACCGGCCGACCCTGTTCTTCGCCGTCCCGACCTTCTACGCCGCGATCCTCAACGCCGAGGTGCCGGTGGAGGCGTTCGCGTCCGTCCGGCTGGCGGTGTCGGCGGGGGAGCCGCTGCCCGCCGAGCTGTGCCGGCGCTTCACCGCGCGGTACGGCGTGGAGATCATCGACGGGATCGGCTCCACGGAGTGCCTGCACATCTTCCTGTCCAACCGCCCGGGGCAGGTGCGTCCCGGCACCACCGGGACGGCCGTGCCCGGCTACGAGCTGCGCGTGGTCGACGGGGACGGCAACGACGTCCCGCGCGGGACGCCCGGCTCCCTCCTCGTGAAGGGAGAGTCCATCGCCACCGGCTACTGGTGCCGGACGGCCACGACCCGGCTGGTGTTCCAGGGAGAGTGGCTGCGCACCGGCGACACCTACGTCGTCGACGAGGACGGCTTCTACACCTGCCTCGGCCGCACCAACGACATGCTGAAGGCGGGCGGCATCTGGGTGTCGCCCACCGAGGTCGAGGCGCGGCTGCTGCTGCACCCGGCGGTGGCGATGGCCGCGGTCGTCGGCCTGCCCGACCGCGACGGGCTGGACCGGCCGGTCGCGTGCGTCGTCCTCAAGGACGCCGCCACCGCCGAGCCCGCCGAGCTGATCGCGTTCTGCCGGGCGGGCCTCGCGTCCTTCAAGCGCCCCCGCGAAGTCCTCATCGTCGACAAGCTGCCGACGACCCCCACCGGCAAGCTCCGCCGCTTCGCCGTCCGGGAGCTCGCCTCGACCCTGCTCGGCGCGCCCTGACGGGTCCGCGCGGGCCGCTCCGCCCGGGGCGGCCGCACGGTTCGATGTGCTACAAACTCTTGACGTATTGAACGAAATTTGTGGAGCATGGTGGAGACGGCACCGGCGGAAGGACATGGCATGAGCGGCCCGCACGTGGAGTTCCGGACGGACCCGTCCCGCTACCGGCACTGGAGGCTGGACGTCGACGGGCAGATAGCCACCCTCACGATGGCGGTGGACGAGCAGGGCGGGCTGGTCCCCGGCTACGAGCTGAAGCTGAACTCCTACGACCTCGGCGTCGACATCGAGCTGTACGACGCCGTCCAGCGGCTCCGCTTCGAGCACCCCGCGGTGCGCACGGTCGTCGTCACCAGCGGCAAGGAGAAGATCTTCTGCGCCGGGGCCAACATCCGGATGCTGGCCGCGTCCCCGCACGGCTGGAAGGTCAACTTCTGCAAGTTCACCAACGAGACCCGCAACGGCATCGAGGACGCGACGGCGAACTCCGGACAGACCTACCTCGCGGCGGTGAACGGCACCGCGTCCGGCGGCGGCTACGAGCTGGCCCTCGCCTGCGAGCACATCATGCTCGTCGACGACCGCTCCTCGGCGGTGTCGCTGCCCGAACTGCCGCTGCTCGGCGTCCTGCCGGGCACGGGCGGCCTGACCCGCGTGTCCGACAAGCGGCACGTCCGCCGCGACCGGGCCGACTACTTCTCCACCAGGGCCGAGGGGCTCGGCGGGAAGAAGGCCGTCGCGTGGGGCCTGGTGGACGAGGCCGTCCCCCGCACCGCTTGGGACGCGACGGTCGCCGAACGCGCGCGGGAGTTGGCGGCGCGCTCGACCCGCCCGCCGGACGCCGAAGGGATCACGCTTGCGCCGCTCGCCAAGGACCGCACCGGCACCTCGATCGCCTACCGGCACGTCTCGGCGGAGCTGGACCGCGACGCCGGCGCCGTCGAGATCACGATCGCGGGCCCCGACGCGCCTCCCGGGGACTTCCGCGGCGCGGGCTTCTGGACGCTCGCCATGACCCGCGAGCTGGACGACCTGGTCCTCGACCTGCGGACCAACGAGCCGGAGCTCGGCACGTGGGTGCTCCGCACGGCGGGGGAGGCCGAGCACGTCCTCGCCCACGACCGGCTGCTGCTCGACAACGCGGGCGACTGGCTCGCCAACGAGATCGTGCACTACCTCAAGCGGACCCTGAAGCGGCTGGACGTCACCAGCCGCAGCCTCATCGCCCTGATCGAGCCCGGGAGCTGCTTCGCCGGCTCCCTCCTGGAGGTCGCGCTCGCCGCCGACCGCTCCTACCAGCTCGACGGCGTCTTCGAGGACGTCGATCCGGACGCCGCCCCCGCCGCCGTCACCGTGGACGCGATGAACCTCGGGCCGCTCCCGATGGGCAACGGCCTCACCCGCCTCGCGACCCGGTTCCTCGGCGACGACGGCGCGCTCGCCGCCGTCCGGGACGCCGCGGGCAAGCCGCTGGAGGCCGCCGACGCCGAGCGCCTGGGCCTCGTCACGTTCGCGCCCGACGACATCGACTGGGAGGAGGAGGTCCGCATCGCCGTCGAGGAGCGGGCGAGCTTCAGCCCGGACGCGCTCACCGGCCTGGAGGCCAACTACCGCTTCCCCGGCCCCGAGACCCTGGAGACCAAGATCTTCGGCCGGCTCACCGCCTGGCAGAACTGGATCTTCAACCGTCCCAACGCCTCGGGCCCCGAGGGCGCGCTGCGCCGCTACGGCACCGGCAGGCGCGCCGACTTCGACCGAAAGCGAGTCTGACCGATGGCGACCACCGCCGACTACACCGAGAAGATCCCCAACAACGTCGACCTGCACGAGGACCGGCGCCTCCAGCGGGCGCTGGAGTCCTGGCAGCCGAACTTCCTGTCCTGGTGGGAGTCGATGGGCCCGGCGCTGCCGACGCGGGAGGTCTACCTGCGCACGGCGGTGAACGTCGGCCGCGAGGGCTGGGCGCACTTCGGCCACGTCGCCATGAAGGACTACCGCTGGGGCATCTTCCTGGCCGAGCGCGACGGCGACCGCCGCATCGGCTTCGGCGCGCACAAGGGCGAGCCCGCCTGGCAGAAGGTCCCCGGCGAGTACCGCGCCGACCTGCAGCGCCTCATCGTCATCCAGGGCGACACCGAGCCCGCGTCCGTGGAGCAGCAGCGCAACCTCGGCGCCACCGCGCCCAGCCTCTACGACCTGCGCAACCTGTTCCAGGTGAACGTCGAGGAGGGCCGCCACCTGTGGGCGATGGTCTACCTCCTGCACGCCCACTTCGGGCGCGAGGGCCGCGAGGAGGCCGAGGAGCTGCTGCACCGCAACTCCGGCAGCGAGGAGTCGCCCCGCATCCTCGGCGCCTTCAACGAGGAGACCCCCGACTGGCTCTCGTTCTTCATGTTCACCTACTTCACCGACCGGGACGGCAAGTACCAGCTCGGCACGCTGAAGGAGTCCGGCTTCGACCCGCTGTCGCGCACCTGCGAGTTCATGCTCAAGGAGGAGGCCCACCACATGATGGTCGGCACCACGGGCATCGACCGGGTCGTCGAGCGGACCGTCCAGCTGATGAAGGAGCACGACACCGACGACGTCGCCCCGCACGGCGGGATCTCCCTCGACGTCGTGCAGAAGTACCTGAACTTCCACTACTCCGTCTCGCTCGACCTGTTCGGCTCCGAGACCTCCAGCAACGTCGCGAACTACTACACGGCCGGGCTCAAGGGGCGCTGGATGGAGGACCGCCGCAAGGACGACCACCGCCTCACCGACGACGCCGTGATGGTGGACGCCCTCGTCGACGGCGCCATCGGGGAGACCGAGGTCGCCGCGCTCGTCGGCCTCAACACCGACCTGCGCCGCGCGTACATCGCCGACTGCCAGAGCGGCGTCAACCGCTGGAACCGCATCCTGTCCGAGGCGGGCCTCCCGCAGCGCCTCCGCCTGCCGAGCATCGCGTTCAACCGCAAGGTCGGCGCGTTCGCCGGCATCGAGGCCGCGCCGGACGGCGAGGTGCTCGACGCCGCCGAGTGGGAGCGGCGCAAGGGCGCCTGGCTCCCGACGGAGGTCGACAAGACCCATGTCCGCTCGCTGATGCGGCCCGTCCACGAGCGCGGCAAGATCGCCGCCTGGATCGCCCCGCCCCGCAACGGCATCAACGGCCGGCCCTTCGACTACGAGTACGTCCGCCTCTAGCCATGAGACCCGTGGCCGGGCCCAGGCGGACCCCTACGGTTGTGGTGGGCGTAGGGAGGCGGCGTGGAGAAAGCGGAGCGGGACTCTGATGACTTTTCGGGGATCGGACGCACCGCCGTGGCGGTGCTCATCGTCGCCGCAGCTCTGAGACACCCGCTGCGGTTGCTCAAGGGTGTGTGCAGGCGAGCGGCACGGGTGGCCTTGGCTCCGGTCGTGTACGTGGCCGTGCGCCTCTGGGCGCTCCGGAAGGACCGCCGGCCCACCTTCGAAGACCACCTGCGCCGTTACGAGGACTGACCCGTCAGCACGGACGTCCGCGTCATCCCTCCGTCGTCGCCGCCGGATGGATCCGCAGCCACGCGGGGCCGGGCCCGTCCAACTCGACAAGCTCGAAGCCCGGTGCGCTTCCGGCGACCGTCCGGTGGACCGCGGGGGAGACGATGAGCCCGAGGACGCCCGCGCCGGATGCCATCCGCCGGCGAAGCACGTCCGCGTCCAGCAGCCGGGCGGCGCGGCCGAGCACCGTGCCGGTGACCCCGCGGGAGTCGGCGTGCACCGGGCCCGTGTCGAGCGCGACCCGCACCTGGAAGCGCAGGCCCTCGGCCGCGCCCCCGTCGTGCCGGGCGATGCGCTCGGCGAGCGCCCGCACCAGCGGGTCCGCCGCCGCGCTCACCGGGACGCCGGGCGGGACCACGAGCAGCAGCCCGTCCCCGCGGTCCTCGCGGTGGCAGGCGGCCCAGGGCACCCCGGCGGCGGCGAACGACTCCTCCAGCGACCGGAACAGCACCCGCCGGACGGCCGCGCGGTCCGCCTCGGTCCAGGCCGGGGAGTCGAACCCCACCACGTCGGCGAACAGGACCGTGCAGTCCTGCCCCGTGAGGAAGAGGGACCCGGACACGGCCTCCGGACGCGGCCCGACGGCCGCGGTGAGCCGCTCCAGCCGGGCCGGGTCCAGGACGCTGATCGTCCCGCCCTCGGCGTGGACGAGCCCCGCGCCGTCCCACTCGCTGAGCACGCTGGCCACCGCCGCCGGCGACGACGACGTCCAGCCCGCCAGCTCGGTGCCCGTCAGCGGGAGCACCCCGTCCCGCGCCCGCGACAGCGTGGTGAACAGCGCGGCCAGCCGGCGCTCGGTGTCGGCGAGCTCGGTGCCGGAGGTGCGGGCCGCCGCCTCGACGGTCCGGTCGTGCGCCTGCTTCTCCAGCACCGACTGCACGCCCGGGTACCGCTCCACGACGCGCCGGAAGTCCGCCGCGCCGACGACGAGCGCCTCGACGGTGTCGAGCGCGATGACGGTGGCCGACCAGGCGTCCCCCTCGAACAGCGCGCGCTCGCCGATGAGGTCGCCCGGGCCGCGGACGGCCACGATCAGCTCCTCGCCCGCCCGGTCGACGCGGACCTTCGTCCAGCCCGAGCGGATGACGACGACGTAGTCGGCCGGGTACCCCTGCCGCAGGACCGGCGCGCCCGGCCCGAAGGTGCGCGGGCGCGCGACGCCGCGGACGGCGTCGCGCTCGTCGGAGCCGAGCGCGTGCCAGAAGCTCTCCCTGAACCGCTCGCCCTGGCCCGCGGACCGCGCGCGGACTACCTGCGCCCGGGCCGCCGCGGCCTTGGCGCGCGCGAACTCCAGCAGCGGCGCGACGAACAGGGCCAGCACGGCGAACGTGAACGCGGCGACCAGCGCCGCGGCCGGCGTCCCGGTGGCCGCGGCCGCCCACGCGGTGCACGCCGCGCCGAGGACGCCGAACGCCACGACCCCCCGCGCGAGCGCCCGTCCGAGATCGGCCGCGGCCGGGGGCGCGGGAGCGAGGCCGCCGGCGGCGAACGCGGGGGAGGCGTCCGAGAACGCCTCCAGCAGCCGCCGCGCCCGGCCCGCTCCGCCGGGGGCCGCCGGGCCCGGCCGGCCCGGGGCCGGCGCGTCCGAGAACGCCACCAGCAGCCTCTTCCAGCCGCGCTCAGGACTCGGCATCGCATCCCCCGTTCATCCGGCCTGACCAGGCCCGTCGTCATCAACGTCACCGTCCGGGCCCGGCGGGAGCGCCCAGAGCGCGTACCGACCGAGCTTCGCCATGACGGCCGGGGCGCTCGCACCGCACGCGAACGCCGCCCACGGCGCGTCGATCAGATCGCTCGCCGCGGCCGCCGAGGTCACCATCGCGGCGAGCATGCAGTGCAGGGCGCAGGCGAACAGGTAGTACCGGCCGCCCGGCCCCTTCGGGTACCGCCACGGCGGCCCCTTCACGCGCCGGTTCGCCTCGAGGAAGGCCAGCGTGCGGTTGGCCGCCGCCCCCATGAGCCCCCACACGACGAACTGCCACATGACCCGACGGTAGGTCCCCGGCCGACGGCAGACCGTGACACGCCGCACAAACCACCCATGAACGATGCGCTCGGGTTCGGGTAGGTGTGCCGCATGGGTCCTGAAGAAGCCGGCGCGAAGGTCAAGCTCGCCACCACCCGGTACTGCGACCTCGCGGAACAGGTCGAAGCCGCGAGGGAAGACCTGCTGAACGCCTACGCGGACGCGGCCCGCGAGGGCGCCGCCCCCGAGGAACTGGCCGACGGCTCCCCGTTCACCGTCGCCGACATCCGCCGCGAACTGCGAAAGCGCGGCGTCGGATCCGGCTAGCGGGCGAGGTGGCGGGAGATCACCAGGCGCTGGATCTGGTTGGTGCCCTCGAAGATCTGCATGACCTTGGCCTCGCGCATGAAGCGCTCGACCGGGAAGTCGCGGGTGTAGCCGGCGCCGCCCAGGACCTGGACGGCGTCGGTGGTGACCTTCATGGCGTTGTCGGTGGCGACCAGCTTGGCGATGGACGCCTCGCGGCCGTACGGGCGGTCCGCGTCCTTGAGGCGCGCGGCCGCCAGGTAGGTGGCGCGGGACGACTCGACGGCGGCGGCCATGTCGGCCAGGACGAAGGCGAGCCCCTGGTGGTCGATGATCGCCTTGCCGAACGCCTCGCGCTCCTTGGCGTAGGCGACGGCGGTGTCGAGCGCGCCCTGGGCGAGGCCGGTGGCGACGGCCGCGATGCCGAGGCGGCCCGCGTCCAGGCCGGCGAGGGCGATGGACAGGCCCTGGCCCTCGTGGCCGATCAGGTGGTCGGCGGGGACGCGGGCGTCCACCAGCCGGACGGTCGCGGTGGTGGAGCCCATCAGGCCCATCTTGTCCTCGGGCGCGTCGAACTCCAGGCCGGGCGTGTCGGCGGGGACGTGGAAGCAGGAGATGCCGCGCGACTTCTCCGCCGACGTGCGGGCCATGACGGTGTAGAAGTCGGCCTTGCCGCCGTGGGTCGTCCAGGCCTTGGCGCCGTTGAGGACGTAGGAGTCGCCGTCGCGGACGGCCTTGGCGCGCATCGCGGCCGGGTCGGAGCCCGCGTGCGCCTCCGACAGGCAGTACGCGCCGAGGCACTCGCCGGAGAGCATGTCGGGCAGCCACCGGGCGCGCTGCTCGCCGGTGCCGTAGGCGAAGAGGGGGAAGCAGGACAGGGCGTGCACGCTGACGCCGACGCCGACGCTCGCCCAGGCCGCCCCGATCTCCTCCAGGACCTGGAGGTAGACCTCGTAGGGCTGGCCGCCGCCGCCGAACTCCTCCGGGTACGGCAGCGTCAGCAGGCCCGCCCGGCCCAGCGTCGCGAACACCTCGCGGGGGAACGCCCCGGTCCGCTCGGCGTCGTCGACGCGCGGCGCGAGCTCCTTGGCCGCGATCTCGCGGGTGAGCGCGATCAGGTCCTCGGACTCGGAGGTCGGCAGGTGCCGGGTGGCGGGCATGGGCGGTCTCCTTTCGGCAGGCCAACAGTACCAAAGGCAGTACTGGCGAACCCGTTTTGGTACTGTCGCGGTCATGACCTCGGTGGACGAGCGGGCGACCCGGGCGTCGCGGCGGCGCGAGGCGCTGATCGACCGCCTCATGGAGCTCTTCCTGGAGCGCGGCTTCGCCGAGCTCGGCGTCGCGGACCTGGCCGCGCGGCTGCACTGCTCCAAGAGCACGCTCTACTCGGTCGCGGCGAGCCGGGAGCAGATCATCGTGGCCGTGGTGCGGGCCTTCTTCCGCCGGGCCACCGAGCGCGTGGAGGCCGCGCTCGACGGCAGCGCCGACCCGCGCGAGCGCGTCGGCGCCTACCTGCGCGCGATCTCCGACGAGCTGGCCCCCGCGTCCGCCGCGTTCTTCGCCGACCTGGACGCGTTCGCCCCCGCGCGTGAGATCTACAAGCGCAACACGCGGTACGCCGTGCGGCGCGTGCAGGGCCTCGTGCGGGAGGCGGCCCCCGGCGGCGACGCCGCGTTCGTCGGCGCCGTCGCGGGGCAGGTGATGGAGTCCATCCACCGCGGCGAGATCAAGGCGCAGACCGGCCTGGACGACTCGGCCGCCTACGCCGCGCTCGCGTCCCTCATCGTGGCCCGCATGGCGGCCGGCTAGTTCTGGGCCGACTGCAGGGCGTGCTCGACGAGCGCCACCAGCACGCCGCGCGCCACCTCCCGGCTCCGCACGTCGCACATCATGACCGGGACGTCCCGGTCGACGTCGAGCGCGTCGCGGATCTCCTCCACGGTGTAGCGGCGGGCGCCCTCGAAGCGGTTCGCCGCGATGACGAACGGGAGCCCCCGCTGCTCGAAGAAGTCGATGGCGGCGAAGCTCGTGCTGAGCCGCCGCGTGTCGACCAGGACGATCGCGCCGACCGCGCCGTAGGCGATCTGGTCCCACATGAACCAGAAGCGCTCCTGGCCCGGCGTGCCGAACAGGTACAGCCGGACGCCGCCGGAGAACGTCAGCCGGCCGAAGTCCATCGCCACGGTCGTGGTGGTCTTTCCCTCCACGCCGCCGAGGTCGTCGACGCCCACGGAGGCGTCGGTGAGGACCTCCTCGGTGCGCAGCGGGCGGACCTCGCTCACCGCGCTCACCAGCGTGGTCTTGCCGACGCCGAAGCCGCCGGCCACCAGGACCTTCAGGGTGTGGAGCGGGACGTCGTCGTCGCGCCCGTGCGCGCCGGCGGTCGGGTCAAAGGCGGCGGAGTTCATCGAGCACTCTCATGAGGATGCGGGGGTCGGGACGTTCGGTCTGCGCGGCCTGCGGCATCTCCTCGATCAGGCCGTACTGGTACAGGTCCTCCAGCAGGATCTGCACGACCCGCAGCGGCAGGTCGGTCTCCGAGGCGAGGTCGGCGGGCGTGGAGGGCCGCCGGCACAGCTCCAGCAGCCGCCGCTGCTCGCGCGACAGCCAGACCCGGTCGGCCGGGGTCCGGCCCGTCGCGACGAGGATGGCCACCAGGTCGAGGACGAGCCCGCGGGGGCGGGTGCGCCCGCGGGTCACCGCGTAGGGCCGGACGACCGGGCCGGCGTCCGACCCGACCCAGCGCTCTCTCGGGCTCTCCACGGCCGGCTCTAGCCTGACGCGCCCGAGCGGACCGGCGGATCCTGCGCCTCGGCGCCGCGCGGCTGGGTCGACAGCGTGCGCCGCACCCGCTTGATCAGCATGGTCGTCTCGTAGGCGACCAGCCCCGCGTTGCCGCCCGCGTCGCTCAGCACGGCGAGGCAGCTCCCGTTGCCCGCGGGCATGACGAAGAACAGCAGGCCGTCCAGTTCGACGACGGTCTGCCGCACCTGCTTGGCCTGGAAGTGCTCGCGGGCGCCGTTGGCCAGGCTGTGGAAGCCCGACGACAGCGCCGCGAGGAACTCCGCGTCCTTGCGGGTGACGTCCCCGGAGGCGCCCATGACCAGCCCGTCCCTGGACAGCAGGACGGCTTGGCGGACCTCCCCGACCCGCTGCACCAGATCGTCGAGCAGCCAGTCGAGTTCACCGCCGGCGTTGCCCTGCCGCATCATGACTCCCCCCATTCATCGCGTGGATCCAGTTCGCCCGGCTCGTCGTCGACCCTGCCGCGCAGCCATCCCGACTGCAGCGACGCCATCAGGTCGCGGCTGAGCTCCGGGCTCGGTTCTTCGAAGTCGTCCTCGCCCGCCGGGGCGGGCTGGGCGTGCCGCGGCGCGGACCGCCCGCGCAGCTGCGGGGCCAGGGAGCCCTGCCGGACCCGGCGCGGGAGCCGTCCCGTGACCTCGCTGTCCTCCACTCCGCCCGGCTCCGGTCCGGCGCCGTTCGGCGGCTCCCGGTCCGCGAACGGCCGCGCCTGGTCGAGGTGCGGGTCGAGGAGCGGCTCGGGCGGCGGCGCCGGCGGCGGCACGGGGCCCCGCCCGGCGGGCAGCCCGGCGGGCTCGCCGGACGCCCGGTCCTGGACGATCCGGCCGGGCAGCGCCGGACGCGACGGACGGCCGAGCCGTGCCGGGCCCATGCCCGCGGACGCCGCCGACCCGACCGGCTGCGGCGCACCGGCGTGGCCGCGCCCCATGTGCCAGTCGTCGTCGAAGACGACCAGCGCGTGCGGCACGAGGACGATCGCGGTCGTCCCGCCGTACGGGGACGGCTGCAGCGACACCTGGATCCCGTGCCGGGCGGCGAGGCGCGCGACGACGAACAGGCCGAGCCGCTCGGTGTCGACCAGGTCGAACTCCACGGCGCTGGCGAGCCGCCGGTTCAGCTCCTCCAGCTCGTCGGCCTCCAGGCCGACGCCGCGGTCGACGACCTCCACGGCCAGCCCGTTGGCCACGGACTCGATCTTGACTGTGACCTCGGTGGCCGGCGGGGAGAACGACGCCGCGTTCTCGATCAGCTCGGCGAGCAGGTGGATGACGTCGGCGACGACGTCGCCGGTGACCGCGGCCGACGACGCGCCGGTCACCTCCACCCGCGTGTAGTCCTCCACCTCGGCGATCGCGGCGCGCACCACGTCCTCCGCGGCGACCGGATGGTCCCAGGCGCGGACGGTCGGCGACCCGGACAGGATGACCAGGCCCTCGGCGTGCCGCCGCATGCGGGTGGTGAGGTGGTCGAGGCGGAACAGGTCGTCCAGCTCCTCGGGGCTGGACGCGCGCCGCTCCATCTGGTCCAGCAGCCGCAGCTGCCGGTGCAGCAGCGACTGGCTGCGCCACGACAGGTTGACGAAGACCCGGTTGATGCTGGCGCGCAGCTCGGCCTCGCCGACCGCGGTGCTGACGGCCGTCCGCTGGACGGCGTCGAACGCGTCGGCGACCAGGGCGATCTCCCGCGTGCGCCCCGGCTCCGGGCGCGGCGCGTCCGCGTCGACGTCGACCTTCTCGCCGCGCCGCAGCCGGGCCACGACCGCGGGCAGCCGCTCGTGCGCGAGCCGCTGCGCCGACGCCTGCAGGTCGCGCAGCTCCTGCGCGAGCCGCCGGGCGAACAGCACCGGCACCGCGACCGAGGCGGCCACGATCAGCAGGCCCACGACGCAGGCCAGGAAGAAGCGCAGCATGATCTGCTGTCCGGCGGGCCCGACGAGCTCGTCGTTCAGGACGTCGCCGGCGCGGGAGGAGGCCTTCTGCCACAGCGGCGTCAGCTCCTGCGTGACCGCCCGCCACTCCCGGACGCCCGGGCTGAGGCCCTGCCAGCGGATCTGGCTCTCCATCGAGGTGAAGCTGCCGTAGGCGGAGGACGTGGCGACCCCCTCCATGACCCGGGAGATCTCGCCCGTCACCTCGGCGCGGGCGAGCGAGAGGAACTCCTCCCGGTTGCCGGCCCAGCCCGCGAAGGCCATGCGCTCGGCCGCGTTCAGCCGGTGCGCGCCGACCGCGGACAGCAGGGCGTCCTCGCGCAGCATGAAGTCGCTCGCCCACGAGAAGTGCATGATCCCGGAGCTCTGCCGGTAGACGGAGGTGTCGTCGACGCTGACGAACGTCGACAGCAGCCGGAACGTCGTGTCGGAGAAGCCGCTGTAGGCGTCGATGGCCTGCACCGTGCTGGCCGCGCCCTGGGTGATCTGGGTCCGCAGCGGCTCGAGCTGGTCGAGGCTGGCGCTCAGCGCCTTCATGCGCTCCCAGATCTCCGGGCTCATCGCGTCCCTGAGGTCGGACTTGAAGGCCGACGAGCGGAAGGCCGCCACGGCGGCGTCGGTCCTGCCCGCCACGCCCTCGTAGGCCCGGGCGTTGGCGCCGGTCCGCGCCTTCAGCACGACGACGGCGGCGGCGCGCTCGCGCTGGAGCGTCCCGATGACGGCGCCGGCGGGCAGCCCGATGTCCTTGTACATCCGCGTGAAGTCGGTCCGCTGCAGCGCGGCGGACAGCGTCGTCCCGGCCGAGAACGCCCACAGCGCCACCAGCGCGGCGAGCGGGATGGCGAGCAGCATCGCGATCCGCCGCCCGACCGGCCGCGTACGCGCCCGCTCATGGGAGCCATGAACCTGCTCGGGCTTCGTCACCGGCCCACACTCCTGATCGTCCTCGATCCCGGTCGTCCCCGACCGACCTGGCGGCACCGGAGCATACTTAGTTCGATTTGCCGGGTACCAGTGGTCTCACCTGCGGCGACTTGTGACCTCTCGCGTGCACCGCGTGAACCGGGGCGCCCGGGCGTCCCCGCGGCCGGCCCCGCGCGCACGCGCCGCCGGGGCCCGCGGCGCGTGCGCACCGCTCGCCTCCTGCGCGATGTCGCCGCAGGTCAGCGTGGAGATCCGAAAATAAATGATCTTGTTTTCCGGATGTTTCCCGGGGCTTAATGATCAACTTGGCGGAGCTCGGTGGACCGGTCCCTGGGAAACCGGCGGGGACGCGGCGGGCGTGGGACCGCCGTGAAAAACGAGGCCAATATTGGCCGTTTCGATGCAGAGTCGTGTCTTGTTGCAAAAAATGACGCATGTCAGGCTTCGGCTTACTTTGTCCCCCACCAACGGAGACCGAGCATGCGCAGAGCCGCGCTAGCCGTCCTCGCCGGGTTGTCGCTCGCCGCCACCACCGTGGCCGCGGTGCCCTCCCAAGCCGCCGGGCCGGCCCAGTCCAAGCTGGCCAAGCTGGTCACGCTGAAGAACGTCCGGCACCACCAGCTGAACCTGCAGAAGATCGCGGATGCCAACGGCGGCAACCGGGCCGCGGGGCTCCCCGGGAACAAGATCACCATCAAGTACATCGCGGACCAGCTCAAGCGGGCCGGATACACCCCGACGGTCCAGGAGTTCGAGTTCGACTACTGGGAGGAGCGGTCGGAGCCTGTCCTCGCCGAGACCGCGCCCGATCCGAAGACCTTCGCGCCGCACAGCGACTTCGAGACGCTCCAGTACTCCGGGTCGGGCGACGTCACCGCCGCGGCCACGCCCGTCGACCCGGAGGCCACCGGGGACGGCAGCGGCTGCGAGGCCGGCGACTTCGCCGGATTCCCGAAGGGCCACATAGCGCTGATCCAGCGCGGCGGCTGCTTCTTCTCCCTGAAGACCGACAACGCCATCGCCGCCGGCGCGTCCGCCGTCGTCATCTACCAGCTGCCCGACCAGCCGGGCCCGGTCGGCGGGACGCTGACCAAGCCCTACGGCATCCCGGTGGTCGGCCCCACGAACGCGGTCGGCAAGGCCCTGGTCCAGCAGGCGCAGAACGGCGGCGTCACGCTCCGCGTGAAGACCGACACCCTGAACGACCGGCGCAAGGCCGCCAACGTCGTCGCCGACACCAAGCGCGGCAGGGCCGACAACGTCGTGGTGGTGGGCGCGCACAACGACAGCGTCACCGCCGGACCGGGCATCAACGACGACGGCTCGGGCACCGCGACGCTGCTGGAGATGGCCAAGCAGATCAACAAGCTCGGCTCCAAGGTGCACAACAAGGTGCGGTTCGCCTTCTGGGGCGCCGAGGAGGAGGGCCTGCTCGGCTCGCAGTACTACGTCGACAACCTCCCGGAGGCCGAGCGCGCCAAGGTCGCCCTGATGCTCGACTTCGACATGCTCGCCTCGCCCAACTACGTGAACTTCGTCTACGACGGCGACAACAGCGCGGGCGAGAACAACGTGGAGGCCCCCGCGGGCTCCGGTGCGATCGAGAAGGCGTTCACCGACTACTTCGCCAAGCGCAAGCTCGCCACCGACCCGACGCCGTTCAACGGGCGTTCTGACTACGACGCCTTCATCTCCGTCGGCATCCCCGCCGGCGGCCTGTTCACCGGCGCCGAGGGCATCAAGACCCCCGAGCAGGCGAAGGTGTACGGCGGCACCGCGGGCCTCGCCTACGACCCGTGCTACCACCAGGCCTGCGACACCTACGACAACGTGGACCTGAAGGGCTTCGACCAGATGATCGACGCCACCTCCGCCGTCACCGAGCTGTTCGCGCACAGCACCCTGACGGTCAACGGCAACGAGCTCGCCCGCCGGCAGGCGCAGCCCAGGAAGCGCTTGGTGCCCGACGAGATCGGCAACCACGCGACCCGGTAGGACTCCGGCAGGACCGCTCACCCCGAGGGACGCGCCCCGCGCAGGGCGCGTCCCTCACCTTGTGCGGCCCCCGCCACGGCCCCTGGTCGGAAACCAGGTCAGAGCATCACGTCGGCGATCGCCCGCAGCGCGGGACGGGGGTCGCCGCCCGGCTCGGTCAGCACCTGGACGGCGACGCTGTCCGCCCCCGCGTCCAGGTGCGCGGTCAGCCGCTCGGTCACCGCCGCCGCGTCGCCGTGCGCGACCAGGGCGTCCACGAGCGCGTCGCTGCCGCCGCCGGCGAAGTCGTCGCCGGTGAACCCCAGCCGCTCGAAGCTGGCGACGTAGTTGCGCAGGCCGAGGTAGCGGCCCAGGGTCTCCCGGGCGATCGCGCGGGCGCGCACCGGATCGGGTTCGAGCACGACCTTCTGCTCCGGCGCGAGCAGCGGGCCCGCCCCCAGGACCTCCCGCGCCGACCTGGTGTGCTCGGGCGTGGTCAGGTACGGGTGGGCGCCCGCGGCGCGCTCGGCCGCCAGCCGCAGCACCTTCGGCCCCAGCGCGGCGAGGACCCGCCCTTCCGCCGGGACGTTCCCGGCGTCCAGCCGGTCGAGGTAGTCCACGATCGTCTCGTACGGGCTGCGGTACTCCTGGTCCCGCTCCCGGTGGCCGATGCCGGCGCCGAGCAGGAAGCGGCCGCCGTGCGCGTCGTTCAGCCGGTGGTAGCCCGCGGCGGCCTCCTCTGCCGGCGTGCTCCACATGTTCACGATGCCGGTGGCGACCACGATGCGGTCGGTCGCGGCGAGGACGCGCCCGGCGATGTCCGGATCGCCGGGCGAGGCGCCGATCCAGATCGCGCCGTAGCCGAGCTCCTCGACGTCTCTGGCCAGTTCCGGGTCCAGGAGCGGCCAGGGGCACCAGATCCCGAGCCGGCCCAGTTCGATCTTGGTCATGCCGGTGCCAACACCCCGGCGGGCGGTTTCATGCCCCGGCCCCGGTGCCAGGATGTGACGCATGACCGACCGGCCCCGCCTGCTGCTCCTGGACGGCCACTCGCTGGCCTACCGGGCCTTCTACGCGCTGCCGGTCGAGAACTTCAGCACCGCCTCCGGGCAGCCGACCAACGTCGTGTACGGGTTCGCGAACATGCTCGCCAACGTCCTGCGGGACGAGCGCCCCACGCACGCGGCCGTCGCGTTCGACGTCTCCCGGCAGACGTTCCGCACCGAGGCGTTCCCCGACTACAAGGCGACCAGGGCGCGGTCGCCGGGCGAGTTCGGCAGCCAGCTCCCGATCCTGGACCGGCTGCTCGCCGCGATGAGCGTGCCGGTGCTGCGCGCCCCCGGCTACGAGGCCGACGACGTCATCGCGACGCTGGCGGCGGCCGCGGAGGCCGGCGGCATGGACGTGCTGATCGTCACCGGCGACCGGGACGTGCTCCAGCTCGTCAGCGACCGCGTCACCGTCCTGTACTACTACCGGACGGCGTCGGAGATGATCCGGTACACGCCCGGCGCGGTCCGGGAGAGGTACGGGCTGACCCCGGCCCAGTACCCCGACTTCGCGGCGCTGCGCGGCGACCCGTCCGACAACCTTCCGAGCATCCCCGGGATCGGGGAGAAGACGGCCGCCAGGTGGGTCCGCGAGTTCGGGTCGCTCGACGCCCTGCTGGAGCGCGCCGGCGAGGTGAAGGGCAAGGCGGGGGAGAAGCTGCGGGCCGCGGCCGGAACGGTCCGGCTGAACCGGCGGCTCACCGAGCTCGTCCGCGACCTCGACCTCCCGGTGGCGCCCGCCGACCTGCGGCGGCGCCCGTACGACCTGGCCGCCTTCACAACCCTGCTCGACGAGCTGGAGTTCCGCAACGCCAGCCTACGCCAGCGCCTGTTCGCCGCCGACCCCGGCGGCGGCCGTCCCCCGGAGGAGGACGGGCCGGAGCCGATCCTGGGGCGGGAGCTGGAGCCGGGCGAGCTGCCCGGCTGGCTCGACGCCCACGCGACCGGCCTGACCGGGCTCGCCGCCGACTACACGTGGGCGCGCGGCGCGGGCGGCATTCACCGGATCGCGCTGGCCGCCGGCGACGGGCACGCGGCGTCGTTCGAGCCCGCCGCGCTCACCGCGGAGGACGTGCGGGCCTTCGCCGCCTGGCTGGCCGACCCGGACCGGCCCAAGGCGCTGCACGACGTGAAGTCGCTGCTGCGCGTCCTCGGCGAGCACGGCCTGCGCCTCGACGGGATCGCCACCGACACCGCGATGGCCGCCTACCTCCTGCTGCCCGGCCTCGCGGCCTACGCGATCGCCGACCTGGCGGGCCGCCACCTCGGGCGGCGCCCGTCCGAAGAGGGCGCGGCCGGGCTGATGCAGAGCGCCCGCGCCGTCCTCGACCTGGCCGGGGTGTTCGCCGCCGACCTGGCGTCCACGGGCATGGACGAGGTCCTGCGGGACGTCGAGCTGCCGCTGTCGCGCCTGCTCGCCCGCGCCGAGCGCGCCGGGGTGCACGTGGACGCCGGCCTCCTGCACGAGCTGGAACGGCACTTCGCGGACGCCATGGAGCGGGCCGCCGACGAGGCCGCCGGGATCGCCGGACGCCGCTTCAACCCCGGTTCGACCAAGCAGCTCCAGGAGGTGCTGTTCGGCGAGCTCGACCTGCCCCGGACCAAGAAGATCAAGTCGGGGTACTCCACCGACCTGGACGCGCTGACCTGGCTCGCCACCCGGACCGACAACGGCCTGCCGCAGGTCCTGCTGCGCCACCGCGACCAGGCGCGGCTGCGCTCCACGGTCGCCGGGCTCATCCGGGAGATCGGCGCGGACGGCCGCATCCACACGAGCTTCCAGCAGACCGTCGCCGCGACCGGCCGGCTCAGCTCCACCGAGCCGAACCTCCAGGTCATCCCCGTCCGGACGGAGGACGGGCGGCGCATCCGCCGCGCCTTCACGCCCGGCGAGGGCTACGAGTCGCTGATGACGGCCGACTACGGCCAGCTCGAACTGCGCGTCATGGCGCACCTGTCGCAGGACCCGACCCTGCTGGCGGCGTTCGAGTCCGGCGAGGACCTGCACACCACGATGGCCGCGCAGGTCTTCGGGGCCGCCCCGGGAGCCGTCACCCCGGACATGCGCCGCAAGATCAAGGCGATGTCGTACGGGCTGGCGTACGGGCTGTCGGCGTTCGGCCTGGCCAAGCAGCTCGGCATCGCGGTGGCCGAGGCGCGCCCGCTGATGGACGCCTACTTCGAGCGGCTCGGCGGCGTCCGCGACTACCTCGACCACGTCGTCGCCGAGGCCAGGGCCACCGGCTACACCCGCACGGTCCTCGGCCGCCGCCGCTACCTGCCCCACCTGAACAGCGAGAACCGGCAGCGCCGCGAGACCGCCGAGCGGATGGCGCTGAACGCCCCGGTGCAGGGCTCCGCCGCCGACATCGTCAAGATCGCGATGCTGCGGGTGGACGAGGCGCTCACCGCGGCCGGGCTCGCCAGCCGCCTGCTGCTCCAGGTGCACGACGAGATCGTCCTGGAGGTGGCGCCCGGCGAGGAGGGCGCGGTGCGGGAGATCGTCCGGACCGGGATGACGACCGCCTACCCGCTCACGGTCGGCCTGGAGGTCGCCATCGGCTCCGGCGCCGACTGGAACGCCGCCGCGCACTGAGGCGACCGCCTCCCGGCGCCCGTCCGCCGAAACCTGCTGCCGCCCGAGGTGGCGGCCCGACTTGTGGGGTAGTGCTCCCTTTGGGGAGGGATGCATGGAGATCGACATGATCGTCGAGATCCCCCGGGGATCGCGCAACAAGTACGAGATGGACCACCGGCTCGGCCGCATCCGGCTCGACCGGATGCTGTTCACCTCGACGCAGTACCCGGTGGACTACGGCTACATCCCGGACACCCGCGCGGAGGACGGCGACCCGCTGGACGCGATGGTGCTGCTGGAGGAGCCCACCTTCCCCGGCTGCGTGGTCCGGGTGCGCAGCGTCGGGGTGTTCTGGATGCACGACGAGGGCGGTCCCGACGCCAAGATCCTCACCGTGCCGGCCGGGGACGTCCGCTACGCGGGGATCCGCGACCTGCGGGACGTCCACGAGCACATCCTCGACGAGATCGCGCACTTCTTCGACATCTACAAGAGCCTGGAGCCCGGCAAGGGCACCGACGTGCGCGGCTGGCAGGACCGGCGCGTCGCCGACCAGACCATCGAGCGGGCCGCCGAGAACGCGCGGGAGGTGGCCGGGAACGCCGCGACGTGATCGGGTGGAGCCGTGAGCGACAGCGAACCGGTCGTCGTCGTGGGCGCGGGGCCCGTCGGCCTCGTCACGGCGCTGCTGCTGGCCCGGCACGGCGTGCCGGCCGTGGTGCTGGAGGCCGCCGCCCGCCGCGACCCGTCCGGGTCCCGGGCGATCTGCTTCCAGCGCGACGTCCTCGACGTGCTCGACCGGGTCGGGTGCGCCGAGCCGATGATCGCGCGCGGCGTGACCTGGACGACCGGCCGCACCTACCACCGCGGCGACGAGCTGTTCGCCGTCACCTTCCCCGACGCCGGGCGCGGCGCGGTGCCGCCCTGGATCAACATCTCCCAGGCGGAGGTCGAGGCGCGGCTCCGTGACCTCGCGGCCGCGGAACCGCTCGTCGACGTCCGGTACGGGCACCGCGTCAGCCGCGTGCGCCAGGACGAGGACGGCGTCGAGGCCCGCGCCGAAGGCGGGGGCGCGGTGCGCGGCACCCACCTGGTCGGCGCGGACGGCGGGCGCAGCGCCGTCCGGGAGTTGCTCGGCATCGGCTTCCCCGGCCGCACCTTCGCCGACCGGTTCCTCATCTGCGACATCCGGGCCGACCTGCCGTTCCCGAGCGAGCGGCGGTTCTACTTCGACCCGGAGTGGAACCCGGGGCGCCAGGTCCTGGTCCACCAGTGCCCGGACCGGACGTGGCGCATCGACTGGCAGGTCCCCGCCGACCTCGACCTCGACGCCGAGCGGAGGTCGGGCGCGCTGGACGCCCGCATCCGCAGGATCACCGGCGGCGCCCCGTACGAGATCCTGTGGGCGACCGTGTACCGGTTCCACGAGCGGTGCGCGGCGGCGTTCGCGTCCGGCCGCGCGTTCCTGGCCGGGGACGCGGCCCACCTCTACGCGCCGTTCGGCGCCCGCGGCCTGAACTCCGGCATCCAGGACGCGGAGAACCTCGCCTGGAAGCTCGCGTTCGTCCGGCGCGGCCTGGCCCCGCACGGGCTGCTGCACAGCTACGACACCGAGCGCCGGGCGGCGGCCGAGGAGAACCTGCGGGTGACGACGCGGACGATGGAGTTCCTCGTCCCGCAGACCCCGGACCAGCGGGCCCGCCGCCTGGCGGCCCTGGAGGCGGCCCGGACGCACCCGGACCCCCGAACGATCATCGACTCGGGCAGGCTCGCCGAGCCGTTCTGGTACCTGGACTCGCCGCTGACCACGCCCGCCGGGGCGGGGGAGGACTTCCCGCGCGGCCCCGGAGCCGTCCGGCCGCCGGTGCCGGGCGTCCTCTGCCCGGACGGCCTCTGCGTCGTGGACGGCGAGCCGACCCGCCTGCGCCGCCTGTTCGGCACGCGGTTCGTGGTCCTCACGCAGGGCGAGCGCGGCGGGGGACTGCCGACCGACGTCCCGCACCGAGTTCACGCGCTGGACGGCATCGACGCCGGCGGGGTGCTGCGGACGGCACTGCGCGCCGGCCCCGACACAGTGCACGTCGTCCGCCCGGACGGCCACCTGGCCGCCGTCCTGCCGTCCTACGACCCGGAGGCCGTGGCCGCGGCCCTGCACCGGGCCTGCGGGCGCTACTGACCGGCGTCCAGGACGGCGCGGGCCGCGTTGTGGCCCGGGATGCCGCTGACGCCGCCGCCCCGCCGGGCGCCCGCACCGCACAGCAGCACGCGCGGGTGCTCGGTCTCGACGCCCCACCGCCCGCGTTCCTCCGCCGCCTCTGCGAACGGCCACGACAGGTCGCGGTGGAAGATGTGGCCGCCGGGGAGGCCGACCTCGTCCTCCAGGTCGACGGGCGTCTTCGCCTCCAGGCACGGCGTGCCGTCCGGTGCGCGCAGGAGGCAGTCCTCGATCGGCTCGGCGAGCACCGAGTCGAAGGAGGCCAGCGTCGCGCGCAGCGCCGCGGCGCGCGCGCCTTCGGGATCCGCCCGGAACAGCCGCGCCGGCATGTGCAGGCCGAACAGCGTCAGCGTGTGCGCCCCGGCCTCCCGCAGTTCCGGGCCGAGGATGGACGGGTCGGTCAGCGAGTGGCAGTACACCTCGGCGGGCGGGACGGCCGGGACGCGGCCCTCGCGGGCGTCCCGGTAGGCCGCGTCGAGCTGCCGCCGGCCCTCGTTGATGTGGAAGGTGCCCGCGAACGCCTCCTCCGGCCGGACGGACGGGTCGCGCAGCCGCGGGAGCCGCGAGAGCACCATGTTCACCTTCAGCTGCGACCCCTCGGCCGAGCGCTCCCGGGGCATGTTGACCAGCACCCATCTGGCCGAGACGGCGTGCTCTTCGCCTTCGGCGTCCCGGAACGTCACCTCCCCGGCCGGGTCGACGTGCAGGACCTCCATCCCGGACCGCAGCTCCGCCCCGGCCGCGCGGGCGGCGTCGGCGAGCGCCCCGGTGACCGCGCCCATGCCGCCGACCGGCACGTTCCAGTCGCCGGTGCCGTCGCCGATGACGTGGTAGAGGAAGCAGCGGTTGGCCAGGAGCGCCGGGTCCGAGGTGTCCGCGAACGTGCCGATCAGCGCGTCGGTGAGGACGACGCCGCGCACGGTGTCGGCCGTGAAGCGCTCGTCCACGACGTCGCCGATGGGCCGCTCGAACAGGTCGCGCCAGGCCTCCTCGTCGTCCACCGCCTTCCGCAGCTCCGCGCGGTCGCGCAGCGGCTCCAGCAGGGTCGGCGCGACGCGTTCGGCGACGTGTCCGGCCATCGCGTAGAAGCGGCGCCAGGCGTCGGCGTCGGCCCCCAGGGACGCCGCCGTCCGCGCGGGGTCCCCGTTGTCGACCAGCAGCCCGCCGCCGCCGACCGGCGTGTACGAGGAGAACCGCCGCCCGCGCAGCTCGATGCCCAGGCCGAGGTCCCGGACGATCCGCGACGGCAGCAGGCTCACCAGGTAGGAGTACCGCGAGACGCGTGCGTCCACGCCGGGGAAGATCCGCGCCGAGACCGCCAGCCCGCCGAAGTGCCCGAGCCGTTCCAGCACCAGCACGCGCTTCCCGGCGCGTGCCAGGTAGGCGGCCGCGACCAGCCCGTTGTGCCCGCCGCCCGCGATGACCACGTCGTACATGACCACAGAAAACCACACCGATCGCCGGACGCGCGGAAATCCGTTGGCGGGTGCGGCCGCCGGGAGGATCATGGGGCGGGTGAAGATCCGGCTTTCTGGGGGAGTGGTGGCGTCCGGGCGCCATGCCTGGATCGCCCGTCCCGCCGGCCCGGTCCGGCTGCTGGACGGGGCGGACGCGCGGCCGGGGACCCCCGTCGCGCTCGGCCCCGAGGACGCCCCGGCCGAGGATGTGGCGGACGCCGTCCGGTCGCTCTCGCTGCTGGTCGCGGACGGGGGCGCCGCTGCGGCCGGCGCGGGCGTCGACCTCGGCGGCGGGTTCCGTTCCGCGCGCCTGGAGGGGGCGCGCGGGGACCAGCGGGACGCGGTCCTGGCCGCGCTCCGCGCGGTCGGCCTCGGCGGCGCGCACCGCCTCGGCGACCGGGCCGGGGTGCTGGTCGCGCTCTTCGGCTTCGCGGTCACCAGGCGGGTCGGCGCGGCGGCGGCGCGCGCCATCGAGGACGGGCGCTGGGCGGCGCTGCACCTGGCGTCGGCCGCCAGCGACGTCCTCGGCCCCGAGCAGCTCGAACGGGTGCTCGCCCTGGAGGCGCCCGAGGGCGTCGACCTCACCCCCGGCGGTCCGCCGTCCGTGCTCGCGCGGTACCTGCGGCAGGTGTTCGAGGAGCTGCCCCCGCCGCGCAGGCTCGCGCTGCTCCTGGACCTGTGGGAGCGGGTCGCCGAGCGCCGGATCGGGCTCGCCCGGCGGGACGCGCGGCTGGCGACGCAGAGCCGCCGCGACCGGTTCGGCGACCTGCGCGACCGCCGCCGCCACGACGAGGACGAGCGGATCGTGGCGCGGCTGCGGGCCTACCTCGGGGTCGCGGAGCCCTCGCTCGCCGACGCCGCGCGCTGGATCCCCGACAAGTGGTACTGGCACGAGAGGCTCGCCCACCTCCTGCAGGACGCTCTCGGCGCCACCGCGCTGCTCCGGACCGCCGCGGCCGTCGCCGACCACGGGCTGGAGGACGGCCTTGAGCGGTCGGCTCCGGTGCTGCGCGCGGCCGCAGCCCTGACGACCGACGGGGCCGCCGGGCAGGCCGCGCGACGGGTCCCCGGGCTGACCGGCCTCCCGGTGCGTCCCGCCGCCTACGTCCGCGACCTCGTGCGCAAGCTCGACGTGGACGGACCGAAGGACACCAGGTTCGCCGGCTACGTCAGGCCGCGCCTGGCCTGCGCCCGCGACTTCGCGCTCGTCGTCAGCGATGACCTCGGACGGCTGATGCGCCAGCTGGTCGGGGCGCGCGACGACGTGCTGCGCGAATGGTCGCCCGACCTGCGGAGCTGGCGCGAGGCGGCCGGGTACGGGCGCCCGCCGGCCGAGTGGGCCGGAATCCCGCGGTGGACGGCGCCGATGCTGGGGGACGCGGAGCCGCTCCACCGCAGGCTCGCGCCCGGGGACGACCCGGCGGCCGTGGAGACCGGCGCCGACCTCCTCTGGTACGCGGACCTGCTCGACGCCCTCGCCCGCCTGTACGGGCACGAGTTCGCGCAGCCCACGCCCGGCACCGGCGAGCCGTGGTTCGACCACGACCCGCCGCCGGCGGCCGAGCCGCTGACCCCGCGCCTCGACTCGATCACCGGTGCCGTCTCCGGCGCGGCGCAGCTGGTCGCCCTCGGCGGCGTCCCGCCCCGGGCGCCCCGCACGTGGGCGGCCTTCACCGCGGGCCTGATGTCGGCCACCGCGATCGCCGAGGCGCTCACCGGCGACTTCGCCGTCCCGGCGCCGCTCGCCGCGCTGGACGGCGCGGCCATCCCCGGGACCGACGTCCGGCTCAAGATCGCCCGTAGCGCCCGCGATGTCGCCGAATGGGCGGACTACATGGGCAACTGCATCGCCGGGCCGGCCTACGTCGAGGAGGCCAGGACGGGCCGGATCGCGCTCGCGGGCCTCTACGACGCCGACGGCCTGCTGATCGCCAACGCGGAGCTCACTCCGCGCCGGCCCGCGTCCCGGGGCTGGCGGGTCAGCGAGATCGCCGCGAGGTTCAACGACACGCCGGACGAGGAGCTCGAACAGCGGTTCGGCGAGTGGACGGCCGCGATCCCCGGCGCCGTCAAGGACGAGACCGCGCCGGTGCCGGAGGAGCTCCCGCCGGTGCGCCCCGCCCGGCGGCGCGCCGCGCCCCGCCTCGTCGAGGAGGTCGGCCCCGTCCTCGGCGAGCTCGCGGGCCGGTCGTGGACGCGGGCCGCCCCGGCGCTCGGCGCCGTCGCCGCCGTGGCCGGTACCGGGCCGGACGCCGCGCTCGTCCGGCTGCGCCGCTTCGGCGGCGGTCCGCAGCTGACCGGGGCCGTCCGCCGCGCGCTGGACGAGGGCGCCGTCGATCTCGCCGGGCTCTGGACGGCCTCGGGCCACCGCCCCCTGCGCACCGCGCTCGACGCCCTCGACCCGGCGCTGCGCGACCGCTACGACCAGCTTCCGCTCCTGCTCGGCGAGCCCCCGCTGCCGAAGGTGCTGCGCAGGCTCGTCAAGCTCCCCGCCGTCGCCGACGCCTACTCCCTCGACCTGGTCGCGCGCCGCATCCGCCGCGCGCTCGGCGTGCTCGCCCTCCAGGACGATCCGGTCATCGCCCGCGCGCTCGCCAAGCCGACGACCGAGCCGATCCTGTGCGCGCTCGCCGTCGCCGTCACCTGCGCCGCACCGGACGTCGGCCTCGTCCCCGTGATGCCGCCGCGTACCACGAGCGTCCCCGGCTACCCGGCCACGGCCCTTGAGGACGAGGAGGGGCCCTGGCAGCGGGCCATGCCCGCCGCGCGCGAACTGGGCGCCGACACCACCGTGTTCTGGGACGAGATCGCCGAGCACGGCCTCCGCGTCCCGGCGTCCTGGCTCGCGCACGGCGGCTGGGCGGCGCTCTGGTCCCGCGCCCACACTCGCCGCCGCTGACCGGCGGGCCGCGGGCTACGGCCCCTGGGCGGGCCGGCGGAAGATCGTGATGGAGTGCCCGACCTCGTCGATCGGCTCGCTGGAGCGGACCAGCGGCATCAGCCGGGGGTCGTTCTTCACGAGCCAGCTGTCGGACACCACCAGCAGGCCGTGCACCCTGCCGGGCGGCGCGGTGAGCGGGTCGCCCGCGCGGATGCCGTAGTAGGACGGGACGCCGCTGCCCTTGTAGACGAGCCAGACCGGCTCGCCCGGATACCGCTCCCGCAGCCGGTCGGCGAGCCGCCCGAGGTCCTGGCCCCAGTCGACGTTGGAGTCGTGCAGGCGCAGATGGGTCTTCGACGGTCCGCCGAACGCCTCGTTGGAGTACGGCAGGTAGTAGGGGAAGGTCCGCAGCGAGCTGACCGCGACGAACAGCAGCAGCGCGCCCGTCGCGGCCCTGGCCCACCGCCACCGGACGAGCACCACCCCGCCCGCCGCCACCGCCAGGAAGATCGGGACGAAGATCGCGTAGCGGACGCCGAGGTCGCGCGACCCCGTCATCGCCGCCGCCAGCAGCACGGCCGTCGGCGTGAGAAGGTACGGCGCGGCCGGGCGCAGCCGGGGCAGCGCCGCCACGGCGGCGACGCCCGCCGCCCACAGCGCCAGCATGCCCAGCGGCGTCTTCACCAGGAGCGCGGCCGGCAGGTAGTACCAGCGGGAGCCGTGGTAGACGTCGCCGAGCAGGAAGCCCGTCCAGCGCATCTCCTCGAATCCGAACTGGGCCCGCATCCCGTCCTGGAAGGGCCGGGGGAACGGCAGCCAGCCGGCGGCGAGCCCGCGCAGACCGCCGGCGGTCGGCAGCTCGGCGGGCGCCGCCCAGCGCAGCCGCGGATCCACCGCGAGGTAGCTCGCCCACACCACCGCGACGGCCAGGACCCCGACTCCGGCCGCCGACAGCACGGCCGTCAGCACGGGGCGGCGCGACGGGCGGAACGTCCGGACCGACACCGCCGCCAGGACCACGAGCACCGGCACGGCGGGCAGCGCGCTCATCTTCGTCGCCACCGCCGCCCCGAGCGCCAACCCGGCGAGCGGCAGGTACGGCCGCGGCTTCACCCTCGCGCGCCAGAGCAGCCACACCGACGTCAGCAGGAGGCCGGCCGTCGGGACGTCGAGCGTGGCCAGCGACCCGTGCGCGATGACGTCGGGGGAGAAGGCGTACAGGGCCAGGGCCGCGAGGCCGCCGGCGGGTCCGGCGAGGTCGCGGGCGAACGCGAAGACGACCAGCCCGAACAGCAGGGTCAGCGCGATGACGGGCAGGCGCCCGGCGAGCAGCACCCGCTGCGGGTCGTTGCCCCACCGGTACAGGAACTGCCTGCCGAACCTGTAGTCGCTCCCAGCGAAGGAGGGGCGGAGGTGCGGAGCGGCGAGCACCGCCCCGGCCCCGATGACCAGCTTGCCGAGCGGCGGATGCTCGGCGTTGCGGCTCAGGTCGTGGGCGCGCAGGTAGGCGACGCCCGCACTGATGTAGACGGGCTCGTCGACGGTCGGGCTCTGCCGGACCGCGGTGGCGGCCATCGCGGCGCCCATCTGGGCCAGCAGCGCCGCCACGACCACTGCGAGCAGCCATCGCCGGTGCGCCGCGCGGAACCGGCCCGGCTCCTTCTCGGCCGCGGACTCCGCGGGCCGTCCGGGCTCCGCGGACAGCGAGGTCACGCCGCCGCCTTCGGGCCGCGCAGGACGTCGGTCATCCTCCTCCCCTCCCCGGAGACCGCCTCCCCGATCCGCCGTCAGCCTCCGAACGCGGTCAAGAAACGGTCGCGGAACGCGCTCATCGGCCACACCGGGGTGCCGCGGCCCGGACGCAGGCCGTCCTGCCAGCCCCACCCGGAGATCCTGTCGATGACGGCGCGGTCCTTCGCCACGATGGTGATCGGGACGTCCCGGCTCGCGCCCGGCCCGGTGATGAGCGGCGCGGGCTGGTGGTCGCCGAGGAAGACCAGCACGGTGTCGTCGTCCCCGTAGGTCTCCAGGAAGGACACGAGCGTGTTCAGCGTGTACTCGATGGACTTGCGGTACTCGTCGCGGATCCGGCCGGCCGGCGGCCAGGGCGCGTCGTAGCCCTTGCCCATCCCGTTGAAGACCGAGCCGTCCCCGACCCGGTCCCACGGCACGGGCCGCGGGATGGACGCCCACGGGGCGTGGCTCGACACCAGCGCCGTCTCCGCCATCACCGGCGCCCGGTCCTTCCTCGCCAGCTCGGTGCGCTGGAGCGTCGACAGGGTGTACTGGTCGGGCATGGTGGCGAAGCTGAAGCGCGGGCCGCGGTAGCCGAGGTTCCGGTCGTCGTAGACCTTGTCGTAGCCGTAGAAGGACGCCTCGGGCCAGGCCCGGGTGATCGCCGGCATGAGCGCGACCGTCCGGGAGTCCGCGCGGTGGAACGCCCCGTTCAGCGTCAGCCGGTCGCTGTTCACCAGCGCGCGGTACCGCTGCTGGTTGTTGACCCACAGGCCGGACAGCAGGGTCGCGTGCGCCAGCCAGCTGCCGCCGCCCGCCGTCGAGGACGTGAGCCACCCGCTGCGCGCCGAGAACCCCGCCTCGCGGAGCCGCCGCGACCCCTGGTCGAGGACGGCGCCGACCTGCGGCGCGTACTGCGGGCTCTCCACCGCCGACCGCCCGTAGCTCTCCACGAACGCCAGGACGACGTCCTTGCCCCGCAGCCCCGTCAGCAGCCTGTCGGGCGGCGTGTCCCGGAACCCGTCCACGGCGGCGGCCTTCGCGAACTCCTTCCGGTCGTTCAGGCTCGTCCGCACCTGCCGCGCGTGGTCGTACGCGAGGACGGCCGCGCTCCTGGACGCCACGGGCAGGCCGTGGACGAGCTGCGCGCCGAGCGCGGCGCAGGCGATCCAGACCGTCCCCAGCACCACGGCGGTCCACGACGCCGGACGGCGGTGCCGGACGGCCACCCGGCTCAGCCGCAGCGTCGACAGCGCCGTCAGCGCGACCACGCCGACCGCGAGCGCCACCGCGAGGACCACGGCCGCGACCGCCCCCGCCTGCCCGGACGACTCCTTGACGAACTCCACCCCCGGCCCCAGCAGCGGCCAGTCGAGCACCAGGTCGAACGGCCGGACGAGGACCGCGTCGAACCCGATGTCCAGCACCTTCAGCACGAGCAGCAGCCCGAGGACGGCTCCGCCCGCCCCCGCCGCGTACCGCCTGGCCCGCGCCGGGAGGACGAGGATCAGCGCCACGCCGACCACGCCCTCGATCGGGACGCGCGCGAACGCCCCGGGGGTCAGGCGGGCGAACTCGGCCGGCGTGACCAGCGCGACCAGCACGAGCAGGAACGCCGCGCCGGTCACCGCCCGCGCCGCGACCCGCCGCCACCTCGGCCGCCCGCCCGCCTCCGGGGCGCCGGCCGGCACGTCCTCGTCTGTGCTCCGCTCCAAGCGGCTGTCAACGGTCAGCTCGTCCTCCCAGGTCCGGTCCCCCCGCCGCGCACGCGACACCCCAAAGCACGTCCGTTGCGTGCCCACGGGTTCAAAAAGATTCCACCTTCGTGCCCGACGATGTCGAGGACGCGGACCCGGCTCCGATCCACTGGTGAAAGGCGCCGCAGGGGCGCCCGCCAGAGGAGGCACCGGCCATGAGCAAGGTCACCTGTGACATCGGAATCTCCGTCGACGGCTTCGTCGCCGGTCCGAACCAGCGCCTGGAGGAGCCGCTCGGCGACGGCGCCGAGCGGCTGCACCGCTGGATGTTCGAGGAGCCGGAGGCCAACGCCGAGGTGATCGAGAAGATCACCATGGCCGGGGCCTACATCATGGGGCGCAACATGTTCGGCCCCGACCGCGGCCCGACGTGGAACCCGGACTGGAGCGGCTGGTGGGGCGAGGAGCCGCCCTACCACGCGCCGGTGTTCGTGCTGACCCACCACCCGCGCGAGAGCATTCCGATGAAGGGCGGCACGACGTTCCACTTCGTCGCCGACGGGATCGAGTCGGCGATGGCCCAGGCCCGGCAGGCCGCGGGGGACGGGGACGTCTCGGTCGCCGGGGGGGCGAGCACCGTGAACCAGTACCTCGCGGCGGGCCTGATCGACGAGCTCCGCCTGCACATCGCGCCCCTCGTCCTCGGGGAGGGCGAGCGGCTGTTCGAGGGCGTCGGCGACCTGGCGCTGGAGCCCGTCGAGACGTCCCGGACGCCTCTCGTCACCCACGTGACCTACCGCGTCGGCGGCCCGCGCCGATGACCTCCAGCAGGCGGGCGACCTCGGCGGTGCCGGCCACGTTCGCCTCGTGGGGGAGGGCCGACGCGTCGAACATCACCGGCCCGAACCCGAGGCCGACCGCCTCGCGCACGAGGTCCGCCGAGGTGGCGTGGTCCAGGTGGACGGCGACCGGGACGGCAGCGGCGCGGGCGACCGCCGGCACCGCCCGCCCGATCGGGGCGAGCGAGCCGTGGTAGGCGACGCAGTATCGCTGACCCGGAGCACCACGGGCGCGCCCGCCCGCTCCGCGCCGGCGGCGTGAACGCGGCGGGCACGCCGAGGGAGCCGAGCCCCTCCTTGATGCGCGCCCGCAGCACCCCGCCGGTCTCCGCCACCTCCGCGCCGAGGTCGCCGAACATCCACACCGCCCGGCCGGGGCCGGTGACGCTGATCGGCCCGTGCCGGTCCCCCGTGGGGTGTTCCGGGTGGGCTCTGAGGGAGCGGCGCGGACGGCGGGCTCGCGGGCGGCGCTTACTTCACGACGTGATTCAAGAACGAAAATATTCGCGTCGGAGGATCGTGCGAGCGCTGGGTTGACCGTGTTTCCTGACAGTGCCCGAGCCGCGCCGGCCGCTGCGGCCCCGATGTCTGTGGAACGTTCCGATCCCTCGACAGCGGGGGCTGACTTCACCGCCGTCCTGACTGGATCCGCGCACGTCAGAGAAGCGAATGACGGACTTCGAGCAGGTTTCCGCCAGGGTGATGACGGATGTCGAGCAGTGGTGTTACGTTCCACCGCGTGACATCGAGCATGCGACGGGCGCAGATCGTTTCGTCCCTGCGCGCCAAGGGGGCCGCCTCGGTCCGGGAACTGGCCGAGACGCTGCAGGTCAGCGAGTCCACGATCCGCCGCGATCTCGACGTGCTCGACCGCAACGGCGAGCTGCTGCGCACCTACGGGGGAGCGGCGCTGTCCCCGCGCCCGGCCGCACCGGAGATCTCCTTCGCCGCGTCGGCCGAGCACGACAGCGCCGAGAAGGCGGCGGTCGCCGAGCGGGCGGCCGCGCTGGTCGAGGACGACATGGTCGTGGTGCTCGACATCGGTACCAGCACCCGGCTCCTCGCCCGGCACCTGCGCGGCCGGCCCGTCACCGTCATCACCGCCAACATGGCCGTGCTCGACGAGCTGCGCGACGACGACGCCGTCCGGCTGTGCCTGCTCGGCGGCGTCCTGCGGCGCAACTACCTCTCGCTCGTCGGGTCGCTCACCGAGACCGCGCTCCGCCAGGTCCGCGCGGACCTGGTGTTCCTGAGCTGCACGGGGGTGCGGCCGGACGGCCACGTCATGGACGACATGGAGGTCGAGACGCCGATCAAGCAGGCGATGCTGGAGTCCGCGGACCGGGTGGTGCTGGTCGCCTCCGAGGCCAAGTTCCCCGGCACCGGCTCGCTGCGGGTGTGCTCGCTCGACCGGATCGACGCGCTGGTCACGACGGCGGGGGCCGACCCCCGGACTCTGGAGGTCTGCCGCGAGGCGGGCGGGAAGGTGTACATCGCATGAAGCTGGCCATTCTCGGCGGTGGCGGGTTCCGGGTGCCGTACGTGTACCAGGCCCTGCTGCGCGACCCCGGCTCCCCGCGCATCGAGGAGGTCTGGCTCCAGGACTCCGATCCCGGCCGCCTCGCGGGCATGGCCGCGGTCCTCGCGGCGCTCGCGGACGGCACCGGGGACGCGCCCCGCGTGTTCACCAGCACCGGGCTGGACGAGGCGCTGGAGGGCGCCGACTTCGTCTTCTCCGCCGTCCGGGTGGGCGGCCTGCGGGGGCGGGTGTGCGACGAGCGCGTCGCGCTGGACCTGAACGTCCTCGGCCAGGAGACCACCGGCCCCGGCGGGATCGCCTACGGGCTGCGCACCATCCCCGTGATGCTCGACATCGCGCATCGCGTGAAGGCCCTCGCGCCGGACGCCTACGTCATCAACTTCACCAACCCCGCCGGGATGATCACCGAGGCGATGCAGGGCGTGCTCGGCGACCGGGTGCTCGGCATCTGCGACACCCCCTCGGGCCTCGGTATGCGGGTCGCCGCCGCGCTCGGCCTCGACCCGGACCGCGTCCAGATGGACTACGTCGGCCTGAACCACCTCGGCTGGATGCGCCGCGTCCTGCACGACGGCGTGGACGTCCTGCCCCGCCTGCTCGCCGACGACGACCTGCTCGGGGCGCTGGAGGAGGGCGTGGTCTTCGGCCGCGAGTGGCTGCGCGACCTCGGCCTGATCCCCAACGAGTATCTCTTCTATTACTACTTCAACCGGGAGGCGGTCCGCGCCACCCTGGACGCGCCGCAGACGCGCGGCGAGTTCCTGCTCAAGCAGCAGGAGGCGTTCTACGAGCGGATCGCGGCGGCCTCCGGCGGCGCGGCCATGGAGATGTGGCGCGAGACCGTCGCCTCCCGCAGCGCGAGCTACATGGCCGAGATGAAGGGCGCGCCGACCGGCGAGGCGCTCGACGACCACTCCGGGATCGACCCGGCCGACGAGGGCTACGCCAGGGTCGCGCTGAACGTGATGGCCGCGATCAGCCGCGACGAGCCCGCCAGCATGATCCTCAACGTGCGGAACGGCTCGACCGTCGCCGCGCTCCCTCCGGACGCGGTCGTCGAGGTGCCCGTCACCGTCGACGCCGGCGGCGTCCACCCGCACCCCCTCGATCAGCCCGACCTGCACCAGGCCGGACTGATGCAGCAGGTCAAGGCCGTCGAGCGGCTGACCATCGGCGCGGCCGTGACCGGCTCGCGGACCGACGCCGCCAAGGCCTTCGCCCTGCACCCCCTGGTCGACTCGGCGCGGATCGGCCGGCAGCTGCTCGACGGCTACATCGACCGGATCCCCGAGGTCGCCGCCGTCTTCTCCCGTGAGGAGTCGTCGTCATGACAGTGGAAACCCTGGACGGCAGCCCGCCGGTGGACCGCCCGGCGCCCGGCGGCGCCGCGGCCCCGGGGCAGCCGCCCGAGCCGTCCATGGCCGACCCCTGCACCGAGCGCGTCCCGGCGGGCGCGCTGCTGCGGGGCGGCGAGGCCCCCGGCCCAGCCCCCGAACTGGACGTCTTCCTGAGCGGCCAGGTCTTCATGGACATGATCTTCACCGGGCTGCCGGGGCTGCCGCCGCCCGGGACCGAGGTGTTCACCGAGGGGCTCGGCTCGGCGCCCGGCGGCGCCGCCAACATCGCGGTGGCGATGAGCCGGCTCGGCCTGCGGGTCGGGCTCGCGGCCCCGTTCGGCGACGACATGTTCGGCTCCTACCTGTGGCGGACGCTCGCCGAGCAGGAGGGCATCGACCTCGGGCACTCCCGCCGGATCAAAGGCTGGCCGACCCCGGTGACGGTGTCGCTGGCCTACGACTCCGACCGCAGCATGGTCACCTACGCCATGCCCCTGCCGGACCTCGATCCGGGCGAGACGGGCGACGCGGAGGCGGTGCTCGGCTCCCCGCCGCCGGCCGCGCGCGCCTGCTTCATCGACATCGAGCATCCGGTGCCGGGCTGGGCGAAGGAGATGCGGCGGTCGGGCGCCGCGGTGTTCGCCGACATCGGCTGGGACGCCACCGAGACGTGGTCCAGCGAGGTCCTCGACCGGCTGGAGCACGTGGACGTGTTCCTGCCGAACGCGGTGGAGGCCATGGCCTACACCCGCACGAGCACGCCGGAGGACGCGGCCCGCGTCCTGTCCGAGCGGGTCCCCGTCGTCGTCGTGAAGCGCGGCGGCGCGGGCGCCATCGCGATCGACTCCGCGACGGGGGAGGTCGCCGAGACCGACGCGCTGCCGGTGCGGCCGCTCGACGCGACCGGCGCCGGCGACGTGTTCGGCGCCGGGTTCCTGTTCGGCACGCTCGCCGGGCTCCCGCTGCCGGAGCGGCTGCGCTTCGCCAACCTGTGCGCGGGCCTGTCGGTCCGGCACCGCAGCGGATCGCTCGGCGCGCCGTGCTGGGGGGAGATCGCCGCGTTCGGTGAGTCCGGCGAGGTGCCCGAGTCCGTCCTCGAACCGTACGCCTTCGTCGTGGACTTCATCCCCGACTCGGCGACCGACACCGTCGTCAGGGCCGAGCCCACCCTCCGGGCCGACCACTAGCGCGCCGTCCCCCGACCGGCGCGCACACAGCAGTCCAGGAACGAATAAGGGAGCCGCAGGAATGCCGACACTGACGAGGCGAGGGGCGGCCGCGGCGGTCGCGGCCCTCGCGACCGTGCTAGCCGCGGCGTGCGCACCGGGCTCGTCCGGCGACGAGCCGGAGAGCAAGGCGCCCGCCGCGGTGAACACCGACGTGGCCAAGGCCGGGAACGTGACCCTGACCGTCTGGGACCAGGAGGTCCAGGGCGGTCAGAAGAAGCAGATCGAGGAACTCAACAAGCGGTTCCAGGCCAAGTACCCCAACGTGAAGATCAACCGGGTGTCGCGGTCGTTCAGCGACCTGCAGAAGACGCTCCGGCTCGCGTTGTCGGGAAGCAACCCGCCCGACGTCGTCGAGGCCAACCAGGGCTACGGGTCCATGGCGCAGTACGTCAAGGCCGGGATGCTCCTCCCGCTCGACTCCTACGACCAGGTCTACGGGTGGCGCAAGCGCTATCCCAAGGGCCTGACGGACCTGAACAGCGTCACCAAGGACGGCAAGCTCATCGGGTCCGGCAACCTGTACGGCATCTCGCTGAACGGTGAGATCGTCGGCCTGTACTACAACAAGGAGAAGCTGGCGAAGCTCGGCGTCCAGCCGCCGAAGACCTGGGCGGAGTTCGACCAGGCGCTCGCCACGGCGAAGGGCAAGGGCGAGGTTCCGATCGCGTTCGGCAACCTGGAGAAGCTGCCCGCGATGCAGCTCTACGGCATCCTCCAGGACGGCGCGACCGACAAGGAGGCCGTCCGCAAGCTCGTGTTCGGCAGCGGCGGCTCCTGGACGGACGCCCCGAACGTCCAGGCGGCGCAGAAGCTCGCCGACTGGTCGAAGAAGGGCTACCTCACCAAGGACGCCAACGCCGTCAAGTGGGACGACACCCCGGTGAACTTCGCCAAGGGCGACGGCGTGTTCATGTTCGGCGGCACGTGGTGGGCGTCCGAGCTGAACGACAAGATGAAGGACAAGGTCGGCTTCATGCTGCCGCCCGCGGCGCAGGCCGGCGCGCCGACGGCCACGATGGGCGGCGAGAGCCTGCCCTGGTCGATCACCTCGAAGAGCAAGAACCCGGACGTCGCCGCCGCCTACATCAACTTCATCACCTCCCCCGAGGCGATGGACGTCTCCGTCGAGACCGGCAACCTCCCGGCGCTCGCGGCGCCCTCCAAGCAGCCGGCCGAGCCGCTGCTGAAGGAGATCTCGACGGCCTGGGCCGAGCTGAGCAAGAACGACGGCATCACCCCCTACATCGACTACGCGACGCCGACCTTCGCCGACGCGTTCGGGGGGCCGCTCCAGGAGCTCGTCGCCGGACGCAAGCCCGCCGACGAGGTCATGAAGGCGGCGCAGGACGACTACTCCGCCTTCCAGAAGAAGAAGTAGGCGTCGGGCCCGCACGCCCTCCGGCCGCGCCCCACCCGCGGCGCGGCCGGAGGCGGGCGGCGCCGTGACGCACGACCAAGGAGCCCGCACATGACGACCGTCGCGCGGCGAAAGACCTCGAAGACCGGGCGCGAGGCCTCCGGCCCCCGGGCGGCGCGGCCGGAGGGCCGGTCCGCCTCCGTCCCTCCGGGGGAGCCCGGCCGGATCGGCTGGCTGTACGCCCTGCCGGCCCTGCTGGTCTACGGGATGTTCCTGCTCTGGCCGCTGGCGCGGGGAGCGCAGTTCTCCCTCTACCACTGGGACGGCCTGGGCGAGGCGACGTGGGCGGGGTTCTCCAACTACACCGCCACCTGGTCGGACCCGTCGCTGCGCGGTGCGTTCGGGCACCTGCTCGTCCTCGTGCTCTTCTACTCCGTGCTGCCGTGCTGCATCGCGTTCGTGCTGGTCGGCGCCATGTCGCGGACGAAGATCCGCGGCCTGACGTTCTTCCGGACGGTGCTGTTCCTGCCGCAGGTCGTCGCGATGGTGGCGGTCGCCGTGGCATGGCGGTGGGTGTACTCCACCGACGGCCCGGTCAACACCGTCCTCGGCTGGCTGCACGCCATCGGCCTGCCGGACTGGCGGCACGGCTGGCTCGGCGACTTCACCTTCGCGCTGCCCGCGATCGGGGTCGTCGGGACGTGGGTGGGGATCGGCCTGGCGATGGTGCTGTTCCTCGCCGGGGTGCAGAAGATCCCGCGGGAGCTGTACGAGGCCGCGCGGATCGACGGCGCCGGGGCCGTCCGGGAGTTCCTCGCCGTCACCCTGCCGGGGCTGCGGCGCGAGCTGGCGGTGGCGCTCACCCTGACCACCATCATGGCGGTCCGCAACTTCGACCTCATCTACATGGCCACCTCGGGCGGGCCCGGCGACGCGACGAAGGTCCCCGCCTACGAGGTCTACAACCGCACGTTCAACACCGGTGAGGTCGGCCTCGGCTGCGCGATCGGCGTCACGCTGGCGGTGCTGGCGTTCGCCGTCACGGCCGGCGTCCGCCGCCTCGTGGAAGGGAAGGGCGCATGAACGTCCGGGCGGAACGGTTCGCCAACCACGCGATCCTGGTCCTCTTCTCGGTCATCGCGGTGTTCCCCATGATCGGGATCGTCGCGCAGGCGCTCCAGCTGCCGCACGCGGACCTGTCCACCTTCGGCACCGCGTGGCGCGAGGGGCACTTCGCGACCTACCTGCGGAACAGCGTCATCGTCACCGCCGTCACCGTCGTCGCGGCCGGGGTCCTGTCGATCATGGCGGGGTACGCGCTCGGCACCATGCGGTTCCGCGGCTCCGGCGCGCTGTTCCTGGTGTTCGTCGCCGGGCTGACCATCCCGACCGAGGCCATCGTCGTGCCGCTGTACTTCGACCTGCGCTCGGCGGGGCTCGACAACACCTACGCCGGCCTCATCCTCCCGCAGGTGGCCATGTCGGTGGCCTTCGGCACGTTCTGGATGCGCGCGTACTTCCGCAGCGTCCCGCGCTCGCTGCTGGAGGCCGCGCGCATCGACGGCGCGTCCAGCTGGACGACGCTGTGGCGCGTGCTGGTGCCGGTCGGCCGCCCGGCCATCCTCACCATGCTGCTGCTCACCACCATGTGGACCTGGAACGAGTTCCTGCTCCCGCTGGTGATCGTCAACTCCGACGAGGCGCTGCGCACCGCGCCGCTCGGGCTGTCCTTCTTCCAGGGCACCCACAAGACCGACTACTCGCTGCTCATGGCGGGCGCGCTGATCATCGCCGCGCCCATCGTGATCGTTTATGTCTTCCTGCAGCGCCAGTTCATCGCAGGAATGCTCTCGGGGGCCATCAAGGAGTAGGGAAAGAACAGGAGAGTTCATGCGAAGACTCGCCCTACCCGCAGTCCTGTCCGCCGCACTCGCGGCCATGTCCGTCGCCTTCACGGCCCCGCCCGCACAGGCGGCGAGCCCCGGCGGCGCCGATTCGTCCGACGGCCGGCTCGACGTCCTGTTCGTCGGGGCGCACCCCGACGACGAGGCCGGCGCGCTGTCGACCCTCGGCCAGTGGAACGAGTACGACAAGGCGAAGGTCGGCGTCCTCACCGTCACCCGCGGCGAGGGCGGCGGCAACGCCTCCGGCACCGAGGAGGGCCCGGCGCTCGGGCTGCTCCGCGAGAACGAGGAGCGCCGCGCCGTCGGCAAGGCCGGCGTCACCGACATCCACTACCTGGACAAGGTCGACTTCTACTACACGGTGAGCACGCCGCTCACCGCCGAGACCTGGGACCACGACAAGACCCTGGAGAAGGTCGTCCGGCTCGTCCGCGAGACGCGGCCGAAGGTGATCGTCACCATGGTCCCCGCGCCCCTCCCGGGCCAGCACGGCAACCACCAGGAGGCCGCGCGGCTCGCGACCGAGGCCTACTTCGCCGCCGCCGACCCGAAGTCCTACCCCGCGCAGCTGAGCCGCGAGGGGCTGGGCACCTGGGCGCCCGGACGCCTGTTCCAGACCGGCGGGGCGTCGGGGCCCGCCGGCTCCGGCTGCGCCGCCCAGGGGACGCCGTCCGCCGCGGCGTCGCTCACCTACGGGGTGTGGGGAGGCCGCGCGTCCGCGCGCAACGGGGGCAAGACGTGGGCGCAGGTGGAGCGCGAGGCCCAGCGGACGTACGTCAGCCAGGGCTGGGGCGGCTTCCCGGACGTCCCGTCCGACCCGGCCCAGATCGGGTGCGACTACTACCGGCAGATCCACAGCCGGGTCCCGTTCACGCTCGGGAACACCGACCCGGCCGCGATGCTGGAGGGCGCGCTGCTGCCCGCCAAGGGCGGCCTCCCGCTCGGCAGCCGGTTCTCGCTGACGACGGACGCGTTCGGCGTCACCGCGGGGCGGTCCTTCGAGGTGACCGCGCACGCGAGCTCGCCGAAGCGGCTGGGGGCGGCGAAGGCGACGCTCTCGGTCCCGGCCGGTTGGAACGTGACAGGCTCCGGTGACCTGGGGTCGGTCGGCCAGGACGAGCGGACGGCGACCTTCACCGTCACGCCGCCGTCCGGCGTCAAGGCCGGCCGCGCGCAGATCTCGGCGACACTGTCCGCCGGGGCCGCCAAGGGCCAGACCGCCACGTCGGTCGAGGTCCGGCCCGCCGTCACCGGCGTGCTGGAGCCGCTGCCCCGCGTGTCGGACTTCGACACCTGGGCGGACAAGACGGGCGTCCCGGCACTGACCGGGCAGGTGAAGCGGGTGCTCACGCTGGCGTCCGGCGCGTCCCGCCAGGTGCGCGTGGACCTGTCCAACACGACCGCCTCGGCGCAGACCGGCACGGTCAAGCTGGGCCTCCCCGCGGGCTTCACCGCCGACGCCGCGTCCAAGCCCTACACCCTCGACGCGGGCAAGACCGGTTCGGCCGTCTTCACCGTCACCAACACCGACACGTCGCTGCCCACCTCCAACGAGGGCGGCAACGGCGGCGACTACGACCTGACCATCACCACGACCTCCTCCTCGGGCGAGGACGACGTCCAGAACGGAGCCCTGGAACTGGTCCCCACGGCCGAGCTCCCGAAGGCGGCGGCCGCTCCGGCGGTCGACGGCAAGGAGTCGTCCGGCGAGTACCCGGGGCCCGAGCTGAACCTGTCCCGGCGCTGGGAGGGGTCGGCGTGCGAGTCCGCCGACGACTGCTCGGCCACCGGCAAGGTCACCTGGACCGACAAGGCGCTGCACGTGCTGGTCAAGGTCCGCGACGACAAGCAGGGCACGGTCCTCGGCGCCGACGACTGCAAGCGGCACTGGCGCACCGACTCGGTCGAGATCGGGATCGACCCGCGCGGCGACTCGGAGAACACCTCCACCACGTTCAAGACCGGCATCTTCCCCAAGATGTCGGACGGGAAGCCGTGCTTCGAGCGCGACGCGGACGCGCGCCAGGGCCCGGGTGAGGAGACCGCGCCCGGCATGCGGGTCGCCTCCACGGTCGCCGACCCCTACGACGGGTACGTCATCGAGGCGGAGATCCCCTTCACGGCGCTGCCGACCGCGGTGGACCCGCGGCGCATGGGCCTGAACGTCTTCGTCTACGACTCCGACACCCAGGACAAGACCGGCCAGACCCGGATCGGCTGGTCGACCTGGAACGGCGTCCAGGGCGACCCGTACCGGTGGGGCCTCGTGTCCCTGCCCGGCCACACCCCGCCGGCGGGGATGCCGACCACGCCTCCGCCGCCGGTCATGCCGACGGACGCGACGCGGTCGGTGAACGCCCCCGAGTCGATCATCCAGGCGGTGCGCACGGGCGTCCCGCTGGCCGCGGGGCCCGCGGCGCCGCGCTCGGACACCGCGAGCATCGCCGGGCGGCCGTCGGTCTCCGGCGGCTCGACCACCGTCAAGCTGTTCGCGACGGGGCCCGGCACCGCGCACGTCCACGTGTGGGACGGCAAGCTGCTCGGCACGAAGGAGGTCGAGATCCGCAAGGCCGGGCTCACCACCGTGACCGTGCCGGGCGCATCCGGCACCCTCACGATGGCCTTCGAGGCCGCGAGGGGAGGGACGGCGAGCGGCGCCGTCCGCCTGACGGGCTGAGGTGACACCGCCGGGCCGGGGGAGCGGATCCGCCCCCCGGCCCGGCGGCATTTCCACCGGGCCGCGTTGAACTCCGTCCCGCCGGGGCGCGTACCCCCACGCGTAGATCGACACCCCGGAACCGGGAGGGTTCATGAGGCGCCGGAAGAGCGTGAGGAACAGTCGGCTGCGCACCGCGGTCACCACGACCGCGGTGGCGGCCGGATCCGCCGGCCTCCTGGCCGGCTCGCTGTACGTCGTGCACGCCCAGGGGCGGTCCGGCGGGCAGGAGGCGAGACTCGCGGGCGACGCCCAGGCCGGCCGCAGGACCGCCGCGCCCGCCACCGGGCAGGCGGCCGCGCGGGCCGCCAGGATCGCCGACCGGCTCGGCGACCGCACGACCGGCGCCTACGTCGACTCGTCGGGACGCCCCGTCGTCACGGTCACCAACGCCACCGACGCCGCCGCCGTGCGCGCGGCCGGCGCCGTCCCGAAGATGACGCGGCGCAGCCCGGCGACGCTCAAGCGGATGACAGGCGCGCTGCAACGCGCGGTGGCGGACATCCCCGGCACCGGCTGGGCCGTCGACCCCGCGACGTCGAAGGTCACGGTGTGGACCGACGACACGGTCACCGGCGCGCGGATGGAAGCCGTCCAGCGCACCACCGGCCGGATGGGGGCGGCGGTCCGGATGGTCCGCATCCCGGGCAGGCTGCAGACGTTCGCCCTCGGCGGCGACGCCATCTTCGGCCAGGGCGCGCGCTGCTCGCTCGGCTTCAACGTCAAGCGAGCCCAGCAGGACTTCTTCATCACCGCCGGGCACTGCGGCAACGAGATCCAGAACTGGGCCGCGGACCAGCAGGGCGCCGAGGCCCTCGGCACGACCGTGGAGAGCGACTTCCCCGGCAACGACTTCGCGCTCGTCCAGACCGAGCAGGGCGCCGCGGGGCAGAGCGCGGTGAACCTCTACAACGGCCAGGCCCAGCAGATCACCGAGGCCGGCGAGGCCGTGGTCGGCCAGCGCGTGCTCCGCAGCGGCAGCACGACCGGCGTCCACTCCGGCAGCGTCACCGCCACGAACGCCACCGTGAACTTCGCCGAGGGCACCGTCACCGGCATGATCCAGACGACGGTGTGCGCGGAGCCGGGCGACAGCGGCGGCCCCCTCTTCGCCGGGAGCACCGCCCTCGGCCTCACCTCGGGCGGTTCGGGCGACTGCCAGAGCGGCGGCGTCACGTTCTTCCAGCCCGTCACCGAGGCCCTCCAAGTCTTCGGTGCCCAAATCGGTTGACAGCCGTGTCGAAGAATCCCAGGCCGGATCCGGCCTGGGATTCTAGACGGGTGTCATTGACGAGGATTAAGCACAAGGCGCACGATTTCTCCCTACGCATGGGGGAATTCATGAAGCGCGCCTTACTTGTTGTGCTGGCATCCGCCGCGCTCCTGCCGCTCGGCGCCTGCCAGGCAAAGGACGCCCCGGTCGAGGCGAGCCCGTCGAAGGCCGCGTCGAGCGCGCCCCCGTCCACCGGCGCGAGCACGGGCGCCGCGGCCACTCCGACGGCGACGAAACGCACGGTCACGGAAAGACGGAAGATCCCGTTCAAGACGAGAAAAGTGACCGATGCGACCCTGGTCAAAGGGACGACAAAGGTGCGGATTCGCGGGGCCTCCGGTATCAGGACCCTCACCTATGAGGTCACCATCACCAATGGCGTCGAGACGGACCGGAAACTGATTCGCGCGGTGGTCACCAGGCGCGCGGTCACCCGCGTCGTCGCCGTGGGCACGAAGCGGGCGCGGCGGTGCGACCCCAACTACACCGGCGCGTGCGTGCCGATCGCGAGCGACGTCGACTGCGCGGGCGGCAGCGGCGACGGTCCCGGCTACGTGGCAGGTCCCGTCCGCGTCGTGGGCAGCGACATCTACGACCTCGACCGTGACGGGGACGGCATCGCCTGCGACACCTGAGCCCTGAACCGGATGACAACGAGCGGATCGGCTGAAAAGCTGAGCGCGCACCGTTTTCGGGGTGCCTTCAGGGACAGCGAGGAGGCGACGGTACGTGACCGTCTCAATGGTGAAAGGCCAGCGGATATCGCTGGAGAAGCCCGGCGGTGCGCTCAGCATGGTCCGCATGGGCCTCGGGTGGGACGCGGTGAAGAAGAAGGGCTTCTTCGGCTCCCGTGAGCGGGAGATCGACCTCGACGCGTCCTGCGTCCTGTTCGCCGACGGGAACCTCGCCGACGTCGTCTACTTCGGCAAGCTCGTCAGCGACGACGGCTCGGTCCGGCACACCGGCGACAACCTCACCGGGGCGGGCGACGGAGACGACGAGTCGGTCATCGTCGACCTGGCCAGGCTGCCCGTGCACGTCACCTCGCTGGTGTTCACCGTCAGCTCCTTCAACGGGCAGACGTTCAACGAGGTGGAGAACGCCTTCTGCCGGCTCGTCAACGAGATGGACGGCAGTGAGCTGGCCCGCTACACGCTGACCGGCGGCGGCGCGCACACCGCCATGGTGATGGCCCGCCTCTACCGGCACGGCGACGCCTGGAAGATGAACGCGATCGGCGAGCCGTGCCACGGCCGCACCTTCCAGGACATGCTGCCGACGATCATCGGTCTCGCCTGACCGCCGATGGCCGAACTCTCGCCCGGCGCCAACGCCGCGCTGCCCGCCCGCCGCGTGGTCGCCACCGCGTCCTGCGCCGTCCCCGTCGACGTCAGCGCCCTCGTCGTGGGGCCCGACCTGCGGGTGCGCTCCGACGCCGACCTGGTGTTCTACAACGCGCCCGAGGCGCCGGGCGTGCGCTGGTCCGGCGACGGCCGCCAGCGCGTCGACGTCGACCTCGACGCGGTCGCCGCCGACGCCGCGGCGGTGCTGATCGCGGTCAGCCTGACCGGCGCGACCACCTTCGGCACGATGCCGCCGCCCCGGCTCGACCTCACCACCGGCACCGGCGAGCCGCTCGTCGCGTTCACCGTCCCGGGCCTGGGCCCGGAGCGGGCCATCATCGGGCTCGAGCTCTACCGCCGCGACGGCCGCTGGAAGGTGCGGGCCGTCGGCCAGGGCTACGCCGGCGGCCTGGCGGAGCTGCTGGAGGCGCACGGCATCGAGGTCGACGACCCCGGCGAACCGGAGCCCGCCCCCGCCGTCGGCCCGCCCCAGCAGCACGCGAGCCCGCCGCCCCCGATACCGCCCTCCACGGTGCCGCCGCCCGCAGGCCCGCCCCCGGCGGATTCGCGCCCCCCGGCCCCGCCGCCCGCCAGCGAGGTCGGTTACGTCGAGCGCTGCTGGCTCGTCTGGGAGGACGCCAGCCGGTCGCTGGCGGCCTTCCACTCGTCCACCGAGCACGCGCTCGTCCTCCGCAACGAGGAGATCGCCGGACGCAAGCCGCCCGGCGGCTTCCAGCGGCTCATGGAGGCGGCCAACGAGCGGCTCCGCGCCGACACCGCGCAGCTCCGCGACGAGCTGGCCCGGGTGGAGCCGCAGGTCACCCCCGAGGTCGCGCCCTTCGACGCGCCGTCCTGGCTCACCTGGCAGCCCCGCGCCGACCTGGCCGAGGGCATGCTGCTGGGCCGCCTGTCCGCCGCCGAGCTGCCCGGCCTGCAGGTGCCGCTCGTCCTGCGGCTGCCGTGGCGGCGCGCCATGTGGATCTCGCAGGGCGTCATGCCGGGCGACTCGGCCGCCTACGCGTGGTCGCTGGTGACGCGGTTCCTGGCGGCCGTTCCGCCGGGCGTCGTGGGCCTGGAGGTCATCGACGCCGCGGGCCTGTCGGGCGCCGGCTGGCTGCACGGCTTCGACCCCGCCACGACCGCCCGCCTGCTGGGCGGCGGCGTGGCGATCGGCACGGGCGCCGCCGAGCGCATGCGCCGCCTCCTCGACCTGGTCGACCTGCGCCGGATCGGCGGCGACGACGGCCCGGCCGCCGGCCCGCCGCTGCGGCTGGTCGTCGTCCTCGACGCGGGCGCCGCGCTCGACGGCGAGCAGTCGCACCACCTCCTGCGCCTGGTCGAGGACGGCCCGCTGGCCGGCGTCCCGGTGATCCTGGTGGAGACCGACACGCCCGCGACGGAGTCCGTGCGCGCGATGCGCGTCCGGCAGTCCTGCAACGACCTCCCGTCGAGCGCGAACTCCATCGCCGACTCGTGGGTGGGCGCCGAATGGACGCTGACCCCCGACGTGCTCCCGGACACCCAAGGCGGCACCAGACCCCCGGCCCTCTTCACCCACGTCCTGGGCGTCCACGCCCGCGCCAGCACGACGCCCTAGTCCGAACCAGGTCGCTCAGATCCAGCCCATCTCGGAGGGCTGGGGGAAGCCCCGATAGAGGACGCCGTAGGCGGTGAGCATGGCGAAGGCAGGCGCGAAGGCGGGGAGCAGGACGCGGCCGAGGCAGTGCCGAGTCCGCCAGCCGTAGACGGTGAAGGCGCCGGCGACGGCGATGCCCATCAAGCCGGTGGTCCCTTCAATGGAATTGGTGGTCCACGTAAGAGAAACGCCGAGAGCGAGCGGGAGATAGAGCGGGCTACTCGGCGGAGGGGTGCGAGCGAGCCCGATGGCAAGGGCCGCGAAGACGAGGGCAGTTCCGGCGTACCAGAGATAGTGGCCGACGGTCTCGTCCCAGAGGTGGGCGGTGGGCCCGGGGTCGGCGTTGTAGACGGAATTGGCCGCGAGGTGGATGCCGTGGCCTTCGGTATAGGTGATGGCGCCCACGAGGAAAAGCGCCCACGCGCGGGGGCGCGCGTGGGCGCAGTGAAGGGTGGCAGCGGCGGCGAGCAGCACGGTGTAGGGCGTGAGGATGTCGATCCAGTCGGCCCAGCGGGTGTGCCCGACGCCGCCGAGCGGGGCGAGGGCGAACCCCTGGTGATGGACGACCGTGTAGAGGGCGGCGGTGGCGACGAGCCATCGCCGAGGGTGTGAGCGTCCCGGGGTGATGATCACCCCCGGCAATGTAGACCTTTCACCGCCCGGGCCCGCCGGCTCAGGCGTGCGTGCCGGACATCTCCCAGGGCGCCTGCGGCAGGACGTCACCGGTCTCCAGCAGCGACTTGAGGTTCGCCAGGACGGCCGGCCACCCCTCCGAGATGCCGTTGAGCATCTCCGTGTTAGGGAGGTTCTCGTGGGTCACGGTGAGGCGGACGATGTCGTGGTGGGGCTCGACGAGGAAGGTGACGACCGACGGGTCCCGAGGAGGCTCGACGTCGGCGGAGTCCTCGAAGGTGATGACCAGGCGCGTCGGCGGCTCCGCCTCGAGTACGCGCCCGACGACGTCGACCGCGCCCGACCCGTCCGTGCGCCGGTGCTCCCAGTCAGAGCCCGGCTGCCAGTCCGAGATGTTGGCGTGTCCCCAGTACCGCGCCGTCAGGTCCGCGTCGGTGAGGGCGCGCCACACCTGCTCCGCCCCGGCGCGGATGTAGGTGACGTAGACGTAGGTGGGCACGGCAGTGGTCTCAACAGTCATGGCGTACTCCTCTGCTCGGTCTCTGATGGCGCTGAGCGCTCGCAGGCGCGGCCTGTCGAACTCGGAGATCCAGCGCTCCTCGATCTCGTGGATCGGTGCCGGATTGAGGTAGTGGAGCCGTTCCCGCCCCCGCCGCACGACGGTCACGAGCCCGGCCCCCACCAGCACGTCCAGATGCTGCGTCGCCGACTGCCGCGCCATGTCCAACCGCTCGCACAACTCCCGCAGCGTCTGCCCGTTCCGCTCCCGCAACCGATCGAGCAGCAGCCGCCGCGTAGGGTCCGCCAGCGCCCTGAACACCGAGTCCATCGCTCCTGCATCACCATCCACACCCTCATTATGCAGGCATCCACCTGCATATCGTCAAGCAAGCCACCCCCCAACACGCTGACCTGCGAAAACTCGGAACCCCGTCCCACAGCGCGCCACCTTCGGACCGCCGACCGGACCACCCCCGAAGGAGAGAAGCCGCACCCCGCCACCCGACCGATGCCCATGCCCCGGGGGCCGATTAGAAGCCCCCACGGCAACACGAGACCGATGGCCGACGGGAGAAAGGTCACATTGGCACCCAAGGCGCCGCCATGGCCTGCAAAAGCCGATGCCGCGCCGACAGAGATAGTGACGATCACCTCACACCGGCTGGCTACCCCCCTCAATCGCCGGGCATCAAGAGCAGGTCGTCTGCCCTGAGAGAGGCGCGAACATTGGTCAGACAGGAGGTTGGCCGCAGAATCCGTGTCGGGAAGGGCTCGCCGTAACCTGTGTCAGCGGACCGCGCACCGCAAGCCGTACGGCCTTGCCCAGGTGAAGTGGCCCAGAGAGCAGCGAAGGCCCGAGGCCTGAGGGAACCCCTGATGACGTCCGGAAAGCCCAACCCCGCACCGCGAGGAGTGTGTGAGAAAGCCCAGCCCCGCACGCAGGGGGCGTGGGGGACGGAGTCCCCCACATCGGGGGTCTGGGGGTCGCCCCCCAGGAAAGCATTGCGGGCCACCGGGGAAGGCGCCGAAGGCGCCGACCACAATGACCCGACTCGTGGGCGATACTGGGATTGAACCAGTGGCCTCTACCGTGTCAAGGTAGCGCTCTCCCACTGAGCTAATCGCCCTTGTCCGTGACCTCCGGGGAGGTACGGGGTTGAGGTGGAGACGGGATTTGAACCCGTGTACACGGCTTTGCAGGCCGTTGCCTCGCCTCTCGGCCACTCCACCAGAAGGAGACCTTCTGGGTCATAGCCTGAAAGGCCCCTCAGAGCGGAAGACGGGATTTGAACCCGCGACCCTCACCTTGGCAAGGTGATGCTCTACCCCTGAGCCACTTCCGCTTGCGCCCTGCGGCGACGGGGAAAAGATTAGCGCGTCCGGGACGGTTCCGCGAACCGGTTTCCCGCGGGGCGGTGGGCGGACGCTTCGACGCTGGTCGAAGGGTGGGTCGCCTAGGCTCGGTGCATGGGCTCGGAACAGGTCGTGAGTGTGGACTTCGCGCCGGTGGCGGCTCTGCTGGCAGACCGGGCGCGGGCCGCGATGCTGACGGCGCTGCTGGACGGTCGTCCGCTGGCGGCGGGGGAGCTGGCGAGGACGGCCGGGGTGAGCGCCCAGACGGCGAGCGCGCATCTGTCGCGGCTGCTGGACGGCGGGTTCGTGACGGTCGTGAAGCAGGGGCGGCACCGGTACTACCGGCTGCGCGGGAGCGAGGTCGCGCAGGTGATCGAGGCGCTGTCGCGGATCAGTCCGCCGGTGCGGGTGAACAGCCTGCGGCAGTCGCGGGACGCGCGGCGCCTGCATGAGGCGCGGACGTGCTACGACCATCTCGCCGGCATCGCCGGGGTGACGCTGTTCGCGGCGCTGGTGGACGGCGGTCTGATCGAGGCGACGGACGGTGACGCCTACGAGGTGACGGAGAAGGGCGAGGAGCGGCTGCAGGGCCTGGGCCTGGATCTGGAGGAGCTGCGGAGGACGCGGCGCAGGTTCGCGTGGCAATGCCTCGACTGGACGGAGCGGCGGCCGCATCTGAACGGGGCGCTGGGCGCGGGGCTGACCACCCGGATGATCGAGCTCGGCTGGTTCGAGCGGGGAAGCACGCGGCGGGCGCTGGTCGTGACCGACGCCGGGCTGGCGGGTCTGGCCGACTCGTTCGGGTGCGTGCTGGGGTGAGCTTCGCCTATGCCGGGGGGATGCTGGCCACCGGTCTCGCCGATGTGACCTCCGACCTGGGGGCGCTGGATTCGCGCGGCTGGTGGGCGGTCGTGGTGACCTACGAGGGCAAGGCCACGTGCGCCCGGTTCGAGTCGGTGAGGCCCGCGCCGCATCCGGAGGGGGCGTGGGCCGCGCCGGGGGAGTGGACGAGTTCCCTGGACGAGGCCGCCTACGTCGCGGGTGTCGAGCGCATCCGCGGGGCGATCGCGGACGGTGTCGTCTACCAGGCGAACCTCTGCCGCGTGCTGTCCGCGGAGTTGCCCGCCGGGGCCGACATCGCCGGGCTGGGGGAGAGGCTCGCCAAGCGGCATCCGGCGCCGTACGCGATGACGCTGAAGGTTCCGGGCCTGGAGGTCGCCTCCGCGTCGCCCGAGCTGTATCTGCGGCGGGACGGCGAGGTGGTCGAGTCCCGTCCGATCAAGGGGACGGGCCGCACGGCGGACGATCTCCTGCCCAAGGACCGCGCCGAGAACGTCATGATCGTCGACCTGGTCCGCAACGACCTCGGACGGGTCGCGGAGACCGGCTCGGTGAGCGTGCCGGAGCTGTGCGCGCTGGAGGAGCATCCGGGGCTCGTCCATCTGGTGTCGTCCGTCCGGGCGCGGCTCGCGGGGGGCGGCTGGCCGGAGCTGGTCGCCGCGACGTTTCCTCCCGGTTCGGTGACCGGCGCCCCGAAGTCGAGCGCGCTGAGGCTGCTGGAAGAGCTCGAACCCGTCCCCCGGGGGCCGTACTGTGGGGCCATCGGCTGGGTGGACGCGGACTCCCGGCGCGGCGCCCTCGCCGTGGGCATCCGGACCTTCTGGGCGGAGGACGGCCTCCTGCGGTTCGGTACCGGCGCCGGCATCACCTGGGGGTCCGACCCACACCGCGAGTGGCGCGAGACCGAGCTGAAGGCGGCTCGGCTTTTGGAGGTGGCGGCAGGTGACGGAGCGGGCCAGGATCTGGCTGAACGGGGAACTGCTCGACCCTGAGCGGGCGACGGTGTCGGTCTTCGACCACGGCATGCTCGTCGGGGACGGGATCTTCGAGACCGTGAAGGCGGCGCACGGGGAGCCGTTCGCGCTGACCCGGCATCTGCGCAGGCTGGCCCGTTCGGCGGCCGGCCTGGGCCTGCCCGAGCCCGACCACGACGCGCTCGCGCAGGGCACCCTGGAGGTGCTCGCCGCCGCCCCGAAGTGGCCGCTGGCCCGCATCCGCATCACCTACACCAGCGGTCCTGGCCCGCTCGGCTCCGCGCGCGGAGACGTGGGCCCGACGGTGTCGATCATCGTCGGCCCGCAGGACCCGTTCCCGCCGACGACCGACGTGACGGTCGTGCCGTGGCCGCGCAACGAGCGGGGCGCGCTGGCGGGCCTCAAGACCACGTCCTATGCGGAGAACGCCCTGGCGCTCTCCTACGCCCAGGAGCGCGGCGGCGGTGAGGCGATCTTCGGCAACCTCGCCGGGAACCTGTGCGAGGGGACGGGGAGCAACATCTTCGTCGTGTTCGGCGGGCGGCTCGTGACGCCGCCGCTGTCGTCCGGCTGCCTGGCCGGGGTGACGCGCGCGCTGACGCTGGAGTGGTGCGGCGGCGAGGAGGAGGACGTCGCGCTGGAGGACCTGTACCGGGCGGACGAGGCGTTCCTGACGTCCACGACCAGGGACGTCCAGCCGATCCGGGCCGTGGACGGAACGGTGCTCCCGGCGGCCCCCGGCCCCATCACCGCGAAGGCCATGGAGGCGTTCGCGGCCAGGTCCGCCGAGCTGATGGACCCCTGAACCAAGAAAACGATCTCCGGAGTCTTTACGTGATCGAATTCTTCGGTCACGTTATGTGGTGACGCTTGTAGGAGGTCACCCATGGTCTTCTCCAGTAGGGACTTCTCCAGGAGGCGGATCGGCGCGGCGGCCGCGCTCGTGCTGGCGGGCGCGGCGCTCGCCGGGTGCGGCGGCGGATCCTCGGCGGACCCGGACCGCGGCAAGGACGCCAAGAGCTTCTCCCTGACGATCACCCGCAACGCCATCGAGGGCGGCAAGAACACCGAAGAGGCCGAGTGGATCACCAGGACGGTGATCCCGAAGTTCGTCGCGGCACAGAAGGCCAAGGGCGTCACCGCGAAGGTGACGTTCCGCGGGCAGGGCGTCGACGACGAGGCGTACAAGACGAAGCTGGCGCTCGACCTGAAGTCGCGCTCGGGCGCCGACATCATGGACATCGACGGCATCTGGGTGGGCGAGTTCGCCCAGGCCGGCTACCTGCTGCCGCTCAAGAAGGCGGTCGGGGCCCCCGCGGACGCGTGGGACGGCTGGTCGAAGATCCCTGGATCGGTCCAACGGCTGGCGATGTTCGACGGCGAGCGCTACGGCGTCCCGCCCGCGACCGACGGCCGCGTCATCTTCTTCAACAAGAAGCTGTTCGGCCAGGCGGGGCTGCCCGCCGACTGGCAGCCGAAGAGCTGGCAGGACGTCATCGCGGCCGGGCGCGCCCTGAAGAGGCTCCCGGGCGTGACGCCGATCCAGCTGAACGCGGGCACCGCCATGGGCGAGGCCACCAGCATGCAGGGGGCGCTGCCGCTGCTGGCCGGAGCCGGCGCCGAGATCTACGCGGACGGCAGGTGGACGGGCGGCGGCCAGGCGCTCAAGCAGGTCCTCGGCCTGTACGCGCAGGTCTACGGCCGCGAGGGCCTCGGCGACCCCAAGCTCCAGCAGGAGGCGAAGGGGCGCGACAAGTCGTTCGAGGAGTTCGCCGCGGGCAAGATCGGGATCCTGTTCGAGGGCGACTACTTCTGGCGGGACGTCCTCAACCCGAAGACGGGCGTCGCGAAGATGAAGACGCGCGACCAGGACGTCGGCTACGCGCTGATCCCCGCGCTCTCCCCGGGGCGGGGGCTGCGCGGGCAGTCGTTCGTGAGCATGTCGGGCGGCGCGGTGACCGTCCTCAACCCGAACACCAAGTACCCGCAGCAGGCGTTCGAACTGCTCGCCTTCATGAACTCCCCGGAGATGGTCAAGGCGCGGACGGCCGGCACCCCCGAGATCACGTCCAGGACGGACGTGAACAAGGAGATCCTCGCGGGCGACCCGTTCCTGACGTTCGTGTCGGAGAAGGTCCTGCCCGTCACGTCCTACCGTCCGGGGCTCTCGGCCTACCCGCAGGTGTCGACGGCCTTGCAGGAGGCCACCGCGAGCGTGGTGTCGGGCAAGAGCCCGGACCAGGCGGCCGCCGAGTACACAAAGAAACTGGAGGGGATCGTCGGTGGCGCCGCCCACGTCACCCCGCGCTGACGCCCCGCCCGCGGCCGCGCCGTCCCCCGGGGACGACGCGGCCGGGCTGGGCCGGGGGCGCGCCGCCGCCTTCGTCGCGCCCGCGCTGGTCCTCGTCGCGGTGTTCCTGGTGTTCCCCGCCCTCTGGACGCTCTACCTGGGCACGACCGACTACCGGCTCACCGGCATCGCCGCCAGCGAGCCGCGGTTCGTCGGGGCGGGCAACTACCGGGACGTGCTCGGCGACGGGGACTTCCACCGGTCGCTGTGGCTGACGCTCCAGTTCGTCCTCGGGTCGGCGGTGATCGGGCAGACCGTGCTCGGCTTCGCGATCGCGTGGGTGATGCGCGACCGGTCCGGCCCGGTCAGGCGCCTGGTCGAGGGGCTGGTGCTGCTGGCCTGGATCCTGCCGTCCTCGGTCATCGCGTTCCTGTGGATCGCGCTGCTCGACCGCGACGGCGGCACCCTCAACGCCGTGCTCGGCACGCCGGGCACGGCGTGGCTGCTCGACCATCCGATGGCGTGCATCGTGGTCTTCAACGTCTGGCGCGGGACCGCGTTCTCGATGATGCTCTACGGCGCGGCGATCGGGAACGTTCCACCGTCCCATCTGGAGACGGCGCGGCTCGCGGGCGCCTCCACGTGGCAGACGCTCCGCGACGCGGTGCTCCCGCGCATCCGGGGGCACGTGCTGACGAGCCTGCTGCTGGTCAGCCTGTGGACCTTCAACGACTTCACCCCCTTCCTGATCACCGCCGGCGGCCCGGACGGGCGCTCGGAGATCATGTCGGTGTACGTGTACCGGACGGCGCTCGGCGACGGCCGGCTCGGCTTCGGCGCCGCCATCTCCCTGGTCATGATCCTGGTCAACCTGGTGATCGCGCTGCTCTACCTGCGGGCGCTGCGCGACCGCGCCCGCAAGGGGGAGGCCCGCACGGCAAGGGACGGCGCGGCGGAGGGGGCGGCCGCGTGAACGACACCGTCCGCGAGCTGCTGCGCCGCATCGGCCTGGCCGTGTTCGTCTCGGCCGTCCTCGGGTTCTTCGCGCTGCCGCTGCTCTGGCTCGCCTTCGCCCCGTTCGACGCGAACCCGGGCATCGCGGCGTCGCTGCCCGAGTTCACCCTGCACAACTTCCGGGTCCTGATGGACAACCCGTACGCGCTCGCCTCGCTGCGCAACTCGGTGCTGCTGGCCGCCGGGACGGCCGCGCTCGTCGTCACGACCGCGTCGCTGGCCGCGTACGCGCTGAGCCGGGTCCGGGTCCCCGGCCGGGACCTGCTGCTCTACGTCCTGCTCCTGCTGTCGTCGATCATCACCGGGACGGCCGCGATGGTGCCGGTCTTCCTGCTCGCCTTCAACCTGCACCTGATCGACTCGCGGCTCGGCGTGGTCCTGGTGCTGACCGGCGGGCTGCTGCCGGCGGCGATCTTCCTGCTGAAGGACTTCACCGACGCCACGCCCACGTCCTACGAGGAGGCCGCGCGGGTGTTCGGGGCCTCGCCGCTTCAGGTCCTGCGGCACGTGGTCGTCCCGGTCATCCGGCCGGGGCTCGCCACCGTGGCGGTCTGGACGGTCGCGCAGGTGTGGGGCGACTTCCTCATGCCGTTCCTGCTGCTGCGCAATCCGGACAAGGCCCCCGCCTCGGTGATCATGTACACGTTCTACACCGAGGGCGGCCAGCCGGACCTGCCGCTGATCTCCACGTTCTCGCTGCTGTACTCCCTGCCGGTCGTGCTCATGTACCTCTTCGTCAGCCGCCGGTACGGCTTCCGCTTCCACGGAGGGATCAAGCGCTGATGGCGTCCATCACCATTCGGGAGCTGGCGAAGGTCTATCCGGGCGGCGTCCGGGCCCTGGACGCGCTCGACCTGGACGTCGGAACGGGCGAGTTCTTCGCGCTGCTGGGCCCGTCCGGCTGCGGGAAGACGACGCTGCTGCGCACGATCGCCGGGCTGGAGGCGGCCACGGGCGGGACGATCAGCCTCGACGAGAAGGACGTGACGCGGCTCCAGCCGGGCCGGCGCGACGTCGGCATGGTGTTCCAGGACTACGCGCTCTTCCCGCACATGACCGTCATGGACAACATCGCCTACCCGCTGCGCGTCAGGAAGCAGAGCCGCGCCGTCCGGTACAAGCGCGCGGCCGAGGCCGTCCGGGAGCTCGGGCTCACGGGGATGGAGGGGCGGCGCCCCGGGGAGCTGTCGGGCGGCCAGCAGCAGCGGGTCGCGCTGGCCCGCGCCGTGGTGGCCGACCCGCGGGTCCTCCTGCTGGACGAGCCGCTGTCCAACCTGGACGCGCGGCTCCGCCTGGAGGCCCGCACCTTCCTGAAGAGGTTCCAGCAGCGCGTCGCGGTCACGACGGTGTTCGTCACGCACGACCAGGCGGAGGCCCTGGCGCTCGCCGACCGGATCGCGGTCATGGAGTCGGGGCGGATCCGGCAGATCGGGACGCCCGGGGAGGTGTTCCGGCGTCCGGCGAACCTGTTCGTGGCCTCGTTCATCGGCTCGACCCCCATGAACCTGCTGCCCGGCACGGTCCGGGGCGGGGCCGTCGCGGTCGGCGGCATCGAGCTGCCCGTCCCGGAGGAGGCGCGCGGCCTCGTGCTGGACGGGCAGGAGGTCGTGTGCGGGGTACGTCCCGAATACATGGATTTCAGTACCGAGCCGGTGGACGGGGCGTTCGGCGGGAGGGTCTCGGTCGTGGAGAACCTCGGCGGGGCCTCCCTCGTGACCCTGGACGTCGGCGGCGAGACGGTGCGGGCCGTGGCGGGGGAGGACTTCGAGGCCCACTCCCACGCGGAGGGATGGGCGCTGCCGCGTCCCGGCCGCGTCCTGCTCTACCGCGACGGCGAGCTGGTGACCGGCGGAGGCGGCGAGGCCGGGCCGGCGGCGAAGCCCCTGGCCGAGGAGGGGAGGCGTGGATGACCGTGCACCGCGGGCGGTGGACCTTGGAAGACCGTCTGGAGCAGGGCCTGCGCGAACTCCCCTTCGAGGTGCCGCCGGGCACCGCGTCGGTCACGGTCGGGCTCTCCTTCGACGGCGGGGTGATCGACCTGGGATGCCACGGGCCGGACGGGTTCCGCGGCTGGTCCGGCGGGGCGCGCCGCCGGTTCACGATCGCGGCCGGCTGGGCGACGCCCGGCTACCTCCCCGGTGAGCTCGAACCCGGCGTCTGGCACGTCTGGCTCGGGCTGCACCGCATCCCGCCCGACGGCGTCCCGTACGAGGTCACCGTCACCACCTCGGGGTCGATCCCAGACCGTCCGGACCATCCGCCGCCCCCACGACCGGAACGGCCACCGCGCCGGGAGCTCCCCGCCCCGCACGGGATGCGGTGGCTCGCCGGCGACCTGCACTCGCACACCGTCCACAGCGACGGCACGCTCACCGTCCCCGAGCTGGCCTGCCTCGCCGCCGCCCGCGGCCTCGACTTCCTCGCCGTGACGGACCACAACACCGTCAGCCACCACCCCGAGCTGCCCGCCGCCGGGGCGCACGCCGGGATCCTGCTGCTGCCCGCCCAGGAGGTCACCACCGACCTCGGCCACGCGAACGTCTTCGGCGGCACCGGCTGGATCGACTTCCGGAGGCCGAGCGCCGACTGGGCCGCCACCGCCGCCGCGCGCGGCGGCCTCATGTCCATCAACCATCCGCTGAGCGGCGACTGCGCCTGGCGCCGCCCGCTGCCCGCCGAGCACCGGCCGCGCTTCGCCGAGATGTGGCACTCGTCCTGGTGGGACCGCCGCTGGGGCGCCCCGCTGGCCTGGGCGGACGTGTGGCGGCCCGAGGGGGTCGTCCCCCTGGGCGGCAGCGACTTCCACGACCCGGCGCAGGAGAAGACTCTCGGCGAGCCCGTCACCTGGGTCCTCGCCGAAGGGGAGGACGTGATGGGCGGGCTCGCCGCCGGGCGGACGTCGGTGTCCGCCGGGCCGGACGCGCCGGTCCTGCTGCGGCTCGGCGACGAGCTCGCCGCCATCGGCGCGGACGGGACCGTGCTGGTCCGGCCGGACGGGCGGCGGGCCGCCGTCCGGGGCGACCGCGTCCGGATGCCCGCGGACACGGCGGGCATGCACCGCCTGGAGACCCACGAGAACGAGGTGATCGCACTGTGCGGGTAGAACGCCGGGCCGAGGACTCCGAGATCGTCGTCGTGCCGCACACCCACTGGGACCGCGAGTGGTACCTGCCGTTCCAGCGCTTCCGGCTCCGCCTGGTGTCGCTGCTGGACGGCGTCATCGACGGCATGGAGGCCGATCCCCGCTGGCACTTCACGCTGGACGGGCAGATGGCCGCCGTCGACGACTACCTGGAGATCCGTCCCGAGCGGCGGGACCGGCTGGCCGCGCTCGTCCGGGAGGGCAGGCTCGCCGTCGGGCCCTGGCAGATCCTGCACGACGAGTTCCTGTGCTCGGGGGAGAACATCGTCCGGAACCTGGAGCTCGGGCTGCGCCGCGCGGAGGAGCTGGGCGCCGCCATGATGGTCGGCTACCTGCCCGACCAGTTCGGGCACTGCGCGCAGACGCCGCAGATCCTCAGGCTCGCGGGGATCGAGCACGCCTGCGTGTGGCGCGGCGTCCCGGACCGGGTCCGCACCCGCGCGTTCGCCTGGGAGGCGCCGGACGGGTCCGCGATCCGCACCCAGTACCTCCCCGAGGGCGGCTACGGCAACGCCGCGTCGATGTTCGAGGAGTTCGAGGACGGCGCGTCGCTGCTGACCGGCCGCGTCGCCGGGTTCGCCGAGTCGATGGGCCGCTGGTACCCGGGCGGCGGCGCCCTGCTGGCCATGTACGGGGCCGACCACACCGCGCCCGCCGCCGACCTCGCCGACCGGGTCGCCTCCGCCGGGCTCGCGATGCGCCTCGACACCCTCGCCGGGTACTTCGCGGGCGAGGACCCGTCCGTGGACGGCCTGCCGCGCGTGCGGGGCGAGCTGCGCTCCCACGCACGCGCCAACATCCTGCCCGGCGTGCTGTCGGCCCGCGTCCGGCTCAAGCAGCTGATGGGACGCGCCGAACGCCTCGTGGAGCGGTACGCCGAGCCGCTGACCGCGCTCTGGTACACCGGCGACGCGCAGCGCTTCCTCGACCTGGCGTGGCGGAACCTCATCGAGGTGAGCTGCCATGACTCGGTCACCGGCTGCGGCAGCGACGAGACCGCCGAGCAGGTCGCGGCGCGCATGGCCGAGGCCGAGCAGCTCGGCCGCGCGGTCTGCGACCTCGTCACCGCCGAACGCGCCGGGAAGGTGCCGCTCGGCTCGCACCTGGTGTTCAACCCGACCCCCGCCGCGCGGACCGGCCTCGTCACCCTGGACATCCCCTGCGAAGGGGAGCCCGGGCTGGAGACGGGGGACGGGCGGCCGGTCCCCGTCCAGACGCTCGACACCGCCCCCACCGTGCTGGACGACGCCGTCCACCCGGCCTCCGAGCTGCCCATCCTGCTGGAGCGGGTGTACGGGCGGGTGCTGTTCGGGCAGGAGATCCGCGACTGGTCGGTGTCCCGGGAGGACCGCGCCCTCACCTTCCACGTGACGGCCCGCGCCGACGTCCCGTTCGACATCGGCGAGGTGCGGGAGGCGCTGCGCGGTGCGGACGGCGACTGGCGCGTCCGGATCCTGGCCGACCCGCGCCGCACGGTCGCCGCGCTGGTGGAGGCGCCGGCCCTCGGGCTGACCGCCGTCCGGCCCGCCGCCCCGGGCGGGGCCCCGGAAGCGCCGGTGAGGGCCGAGGGGAGCGTCCTGGACAACGGGCTGCTGCGCGCCGACGTCCGCGACGACGGCACGCTCCAGCTGCGCACCCCGTCCGGCCACGTCGTCGAGGGGGTCGGCCGCGTCGTGGACGGCGGCGATCTGGGCGACTCCTACAACTACGCGCCGCCCGCCGAGGACCGGATCGTCGGCGACCCCCGGACGGTGGACGTCCGGCCCGTGTGGGAAGGGCCGCTCGTCGCCGCGCTCGACATCGTCCGGACCTACCGGTGGCCCGCCTCCGGGGACGTCCCCGGCGACGCCCGGTCCACCGCCGAAGAGGACGTGACCGTGACCACCCGCGCCGAGCTGCGCGCCGGGGAGCCCTTCCTGCGGCTGCGCGTCACGTTCGACAACCGGTGCGACGACCATCGCGTCCGGCTCCACATGTCACTGCCGCGCCAGGCCGGCTCGTCCTTCGCCGAGGGCCAGTTCGCGATCGTCGAGCGGGGGCTCACGGCCGAGGGCGGCTTCGGGGAGCGCCCCGTGCCGACGTTCCCCGCGTCCGGCTTCGTCGCCGCGGGCGGCCTCGCCGTCCTGCTGGAGCACGCCACCGAGTACGAGGTCCTCGGCGGGCGGGAGATGGCGCTGACGCTGCTGCGCTCGATCGGCTACCTGTCGCGGGACCGCAACGCCTACCGCGACCAGCCCGCCGGGCCGCAGCTCCCGACGCCGCAGGCCCAGTGCCGGGGCGAGCGCACGGTCGGCCTCGCGGTCATGCCGTACTCCGGCGAAGCGCCAGGAACCGAGGTACTCCAGGCGGCCGAGGCATACCGCCACGACCTGCTCACCGCCGCCGGTTACGGACGGGCCGCCACGCCCGTCCCGGCCTCCCGGGAGGGCGTCTCGATCACGGGCGACGGCGTGGCCATGACCTCCATGCGCCTCCGCGACGGCTGGATCGAGACCCGGATGGTCGCCCAGTGCGCCCACCCCACCACCGCCGTCCTGCGGGGCGACCTCGCCGAGGCGACCCGCGTCGACCTGCGCGGACGCCCCGGCATCCCGCTCGACGTCCACGAGGGGACGGTCGCGCTGGCGCTGCGGCCCTGGGAGATCGCCACCGTCCGTCTCAGGAGGTCCTAGCGTGCGGCCTCCAGGGGATGCGCGGCCTCCGCCGCCATCGCCGCCCCCACGATCCCGGCGTTGTTCACCAGCCGCGCCGGGACGATCTCCGCCCGGACGCCCTCGATCAGCGGGATGAAGCGCTCGGACTTCCTGCTCACCCCGCCGCCCACGATGATCAGCGACGGGGAGATCAGCGCCTCCAGGTGCCGCATGTACACGCTGAGCCGCTTCGCCCACTTCTTCCAGCCGAGGCCCTGCTCGTCCCGCGCCTTCGCCGACGCGCGGATCTCCGCGTCCTCCCCGTCGATCTGGAGGTGCCCGAACTCGGTGTTGGGGACGAGGACCCCGTCGGTGAACAGCGCGCTGCCGATGCCCGTCCCCAGCGTGAGCACGACGACCGTGCCGTGCCGGCCGCGTCCCGCGCCGAGCCGCATCTCCGCGATCCCGGCCGCGTCCGCGTCGTTGAGCAGCGTGATCTCGCGCCCGGTCGCGTCCGCGATCAGCGCCCGCGCCTCCAGCCCGAGCCAGCGCCTGGACACGTTCGCCGCCGACATCGTCACGCCGTCGATCACCACGCCGGGATAGGTGACCCCGACGGGCCCCTCCCACCCGAAGTGCTCCACGACCTCCGCGACCACCTTCGCGACCGCCTTGGGCCTGGACGGCCGCGGCGTGTCCACCCGGAACCGCTCCCGCGTGAACGAGCCGTCCGACAGGTCGACCGCGGCCCCCTTGATCCCCGAGCCGCCGATGTCGATCCCCAGCATCTCCCTCGCCATGCCCCCACTCTGCCCGATCTTGCCCCGGCTAAGAGCCCTCCAGGACCTGCAGCCCGACCACGCCGACGACGATCAGGGCGAGGAACGCCAGCCGCGCCGGCGACGCGCTCTCACCGAACGCGACCATGCCGACGAGCGCGACGCCGAGCGCCCCGAGGCCGACGAAGACCGCGTACGCCGTCCCGACTGGCAGGGTCCGCAGGGACAGCGACAGCACCACGACGCTGAGCAGCGCCACCGACAGCCCGATCACGGTCGGCCAGAGCCGCGTCAGGCCGTCCGACTGCTTCAGCGCCGTCGCCCACACCAGCTCCGTCAACCCCGCGATCAGCAGGAAAACCCACGCCATCAGGCCGCATACCCCCCGTCCACGGCGATCGCCGCACCGGTGACATAGTCCCCGCCCGGGCCCGCCAGATGCGCGACCATCGCGGCGATCTCCTCGGCGCGCCCGTACCGGCCGAGCGCCGTGAACCCGCGCTCGAACTCGGCGTCAGGGGAGTCGGCGGGGTTCATCTCGGTGTCGGTCGAGCCCGGCTGCACCACGTTCGCGGTGATCCCGCGCGGCCCGAGATCGCGGGCCAGGCCCCGGGTGAGCCCGGTGAGCGCCGACTTGCTCATCGCGTACAGCGTCCAGCCGGCATAGGGGACGCGCTCGGCGAGGCTGCTGCCGATGCTGATGATGCGCCCGCCCGGCCCGAGATGGCGGGCCGCCGCCTGCGCCGCGACGAACGCCGCCCGCACATGGATCGCCAGGGTCCGGTCGAGTTCTTCGACCGATACGTCCTCCAACGGCCCGTAGGGCGCGATCCCGGCGTTGTTGACCAGGATGTCGAGCCGACCCAGTTCCGCCGCCGCCCGGTCGACGGCCGCGGCGACCGCCCCCGGATCCGCCGCGTCGGCGGCGATCGCCAGCCCGCGCCCGCCCGCCGCCTCGATGTCGCGGACGACGCCGGCGGCCCGCTCCGGGGCCCGCACGTAGGTCACCGCGACGTCGGCGCCGTGCCGCGCCAGCCGCCGCGCGATCGCCGCCCCGATCCCGCGCCCGCCTCCCGTCACCAGCGCCGCCCGTCCCGCCAGATCCGCTGTCATCCCGACTCCCGTCCACTAACCGGAGAAAGTTCCGTTTGGTGAGCTTAACCGGAGAACTTTCCGGATACAAACCCGTTACGCTGGTGTGCCGTGCCTAGAGGGGGCTGGATGCGGGAGTTGCCCGTGGTCGGGCGGCCGCCCGCCGAGCGCGCGGACGCGGCGCACAACCGCCGCCGCATCCTGCGCGCCGCCGCGGAGGTGATCGCCACCCGCGGGCCCGAGGCCGTCTCCATGGACGAGGTCGCGCGGGCCGCCGGCGTCGGCGTCGGCACCGTCTACCGCCGCTTCGGCGACCGGGCCCGGCTCGTCTACGCCGTGATCGACGACCGCGAGCGCGACTTCCAGGCCGCCTTCATCCAGGGCCCGCCGCCGCTCGGCCCGGGCGCCGCCCCCGCCGAGCGCGTCCGCGCCTTCCTGCACGCCCTGGCCGACCGCACCGAGGCCCAGGCCGACCTGCTGCTGATGGCCGAGTCCGACCCGCCCGACGCCCGCTTCCGCGACGGCTCGTACGGGCTCTACCACCGGCACCTGGCGATGCTGCTGGGCGAGATCCGCCCGGACCTCGACACCGCCTACCTGGCCGACGCCCTCCTCGCCCCCCTCGCCGCGAACCTGTTCCTCTACCAGCGCCGCACGCGCGGCATGCCCCTCGACCGCGTCAAGTCCGGCCTGGACGCGCTCGCCGCCGGCCTCCTGGGGTCGGGATAGATCCGGCGAAAGCCCTTATCAGTACGGTGCTGGACCGTCAGACTGGGGGAGTGAACGACTTCGATCTCCTCGTCCTCGGCTCCGGACCCGGCGGGCAGCGCGCGGCCATCGCCGCCGCCAAGCTCGGCCGCAAAGTCGGCATCGTCGACCGCCGCGACATGATGGGCGGCGTCTGCATCAACACCGGGACGATCCCGTCCAAGACGCTCCGCGAGGCCGTCCTCTACCTGACCGGGCTCAACCAGCGCGAGCTGTACGGGCAGAGCTACCGGGTCAAGGAAGAGATCACCATCGCCGACCTCGGCATGCGCACCCAGCACGTCATCGGCCGCGAGACCGACGTCGTCCGCAGCCAGCTCGCCCGCAACCACGTCACGGTGCTCTCCGGCACCGGCCGCTTCCTGGAGCCCGACACGATCGCCGTCAGCGGCGCCGGCGACCGCGAGCAGAAGGTCACCGCCGACCGCATCGTGATCGCCACGGGCACCTGCCCGGCCCGGCCCGACACCGTCGACTTCGACGACCGGACGATCATCGACTCCGACGGCATCATCCACATGGACCGCATCCCCGAGACCATGGTCGTCGTCGGCGCCGGCGTGATCGGCATCGAGTACGCCTCGATGTTCGCCGCGCTCGGCACCAAGGTCACCGTCGTCGAGCGGCGCGAACGCATGCTCGACTTCTGCGACCTGGAGATCGTCGAGGCCCTCAAGTACCACCTGCGCGACCTGGCCGTCACGTTCCGGTTCCGCGAGAGCGTCGCGTCCGTCGAGCGGACGGGCGGCGGCGCGATCACCGTCCTGGAGAGCGGCAAGCGGATCCCCGCCGACACCGTCATGTACTCCGCCGGGCGTCACGGCATGACCGGCGACCTGTGCCTGGAGGCCGCGGGCCTCACCGCCGACCGGCGCGGCCGGATCAAGGTCGACGAGCACTACCGCACCGAGGTCCCGCACATCTACGCGGTCGGGGACGTGATCGGGTTCCCCTCCCTCGCGGCCACCTCGATGGAGCAGGGCCGCCTCGCCGCCCACCACGCCTGCGACGAGCCGGTCTCGCAGATCCACGAGACCCAGCCCATCGGCATCTACACCATCCCCGAGATCAGCTTCGTCGGCCGCACCGAGGACGCCCTGACCGAGGCCAAGGTCCCCTTCGAGGTCGGCGTGTCCCGCTACCGCGAGCTCGCCCGCGGCCAGATCATCGGGGACTCCTACGGGATGCTGAAACTCCTCGTCTCACCGGAGGACCGGCGGCTCCTCGGCGTCCACGTGTTCGGCACCGGCGCCACCGAGCTCGTCCACATCGGCCAGACGGTCATGGGCTGCGGCGGCACGATCGACTACCTGGTCAACGCCGTCTTCAACTACCCCACCCTCGCCGAGTCCTACAAGGTCGCCGCCCTGGACGCGATGAACAAGATGCGCCACATCGCGCGGCTGTCCGGCTAGGACGGCCAGAGCAGGTTCTCCAGCTCGGCGTCGATGTCGATGAACTCGCTCTCCTCACCGGCCGGCACCGCCTGGTACGTCCGGTGGAGGAAGTCGGCGAGCGGGGAGAGCGGCACCTCGAACAGCGCGTCCCCGAACGGGGAGGACAGCGCGATGTTCAGCGTGCCGTCGTCCTCGCCCGGCCAGACCTCGACGTCCCCGTCCCCGACCTTGCGCACGATGCCGACCGTGAGCAGCTCCCGAGCGAAGATCCACTCGACCGGCTCGTCGTCGCCCACGTAGAAGGCCATCCGGATGGCGTACGGGTCATCGGCCGCGTACTCCAGCCCGGCCAGCAGGGGGACGGTCGTGCTGTCGGGGACGACGAGACGGAGGCCCAGCTCTGCTGAGACGGTGGTACTGCTGTTCATGGCCATTCCCTCTTACGTCGGTCCCGCTGGCTCACGGGTGCTCCGGTGAGCGGTTCTCCTCCTCACCGACATCCCCGCGATCTATGACGCCTAACTGCCTGAACTCGGCCGAACATTCCGGCGTCCCCGGCCTTTGTGATCCATCTCACCCTAGCAAAACCCGCGTCTGACCTGCGCAAAAGCGGATCATTCGAAACTTTCCTTCGCCCTCACCTGCCCGCCCCGCAGGCCGATCCGCATGCTCCCCGGCGCCCCCGACGGCCCATCCGCTGCCTTAGAGTAAATCCGTGGCAATAAATCATGAAAAGGAAGCGGAGCCCCGCCTCTTCCACCGCCTCCGCGCCCGGATCCGCCGCAACCCCCTCCTCAACACCGCCTGGCGCGCCGGCGTCTTCCTCACCGGCGCCGCCGTCCTCGTCGGCGGCCTGGTCATGATGGTGACCCCGGGCCCCGGCCTCCTAGGCATCGTCATCGGCCTGGCCATCCTCGGCACCGAGTTCGCCTGGGCCCAGCGAGCCCTCCACCGAGCCAAGACCGCCGCCGACCGCGCCAAGGAAAAGGCCTTCGACCCCCGAGCTCGCCGCCGCAACACCATCCTCGGCACCCTGACCGCCCTGGCCCTCGCCGCCGCCCTGACCGCCTACCTGGCCGTCTACGGCAAGACCCTCCCCTGGAACATAGAAGACCCCGCCTTCTGGACCTGACCCCCCGCGAAACCAGCGCGCGACCACCCCAGGACATGCGCTAGAGTTTCCGACGTCGGAACACGTTCCGCAGGGGCGATTAGCTCAGTGGGAGAGCGCTTCGTTCACACCGAAGAGGCCACTGGTTCGAACCCAGTATCGCCCACCCCTATGACACAGGCCCTCCCGCATACCTGCGGCAGGGCCTGATTGATCAACTGGGAGGATTTTGGGAGATCATCTCCCTCCCACCCAAACGAGGCCACAAGAACACCCCACTCTTGCTCACTCTGCGTAGTCACGCTGTGGGGGTGGGACGAGGCCTCATCCCACCCCCACCAGCATGACGGGCCGCTAAGCGCTCAAGATCGAGACCGGGGCCTGAACCCGCCTCTGAGCGCCCTCCAGTAGCCCATTGAGTACGGGAACCGGCGAGCTCCCACTGAGCCGAAGCCGTTCCTGCAGCGAGATCTCCCAGCGCTTCTGCAGCTTGGCCTTCAGGTCGTCTCGCATGGTGTCCGAGACGTGGGAGTACACGCCCCGGATGCCAGGCAGCGTGTGTCCGAGCCGTTCGGCCTGGAGTACCTCCGGAATGGCGTCCTCCAGCATCCAGGTCTTGTGGCTGTGCCGCAGCCCGTGCGGCGTGAGCCCCTCGATGAGCGGCAGCCACACCGACGGCGAGTGCTCTTCGGTCACCACCCGGATCCCCTTGCCCCTGGGCGGCTGGAAAGGCTGCCCGGGGACGGCATCAGGCCACGGTGGAACCGGCGTCCCAGGCCATACCGTCGTGTCCGCCAGTACGCGCTTTCCGGTCTGCCGCGTGCCCTTGGGGTATCGACCGTCCGCCGCGGGCTGGAACACCCGTCGGGCGTAATGAGAACGACGATGATGCGCACCCTCCGAGCTGAGGAACAGGTACTGCCCGCGCCCACCGCAGACAGGCGCCCGTCCCGGACAGGCGCAGCGGCCAGGCGTCCGAAGGCTCTGCTCCGAGACGAGCGCCGACAGAAAGGGCGGCAGATCGACCGGCCGGTGCGAATCGTCCTTCGGCGGCACCTTCTCCAGCCGCCCTGCCAGCTCCCTCAGCTGCCAGTCGACCTGGATCCGGTCGAGTCGGCACGCCGGCCGCTCCAGCCCGTGCACTTCACCCCACCGCATGCCGGTGTAGGCGGTCAGGACGATCAGGACGAAGTCGTCATCACGCCCGGACAGCAGCGCACACCGCTCGGCCAGCAGCAGGGTCTGCAGGGGAGTGGCCCAGACCTTCTCCGGCCCCCGCACCGCGATGGCCCGCCGCGCCCGCTTCCGCCCGCGCCCCCGCCGCTTGACGGCCACGTTGCTCGCGACCATCCCGCGTTCCTTGGCATCTCCAAGGATGGTGCCCAGCAGCGACCGGGCGTCGGCCGCGGTCCGGTGCGAGAACCCTCTGGTCCGTGTCCGCTTCTCCCAAGCCACGATCTCCTCGGGGCTGGTGAGGGTGTTGACCGGCCGGTTCCCGAACGCCGGAACGATGTGGTGATCGATCAGGTACCGGTACTTGGCCTCGGTGGTGGCCTCCAAATCCTGTCCCGACCACCACAGCTCGACCCAGTCGGCCAGTAACGCCGCCCCGTCACGAGGATCGTTCCAACTATGTCGCCGGATACCGGCTTCCTGCTCCTCACCCCAGTTCAGCGCGGCCTTCTTCGTCTCGAACCCCGACTGCGAGGCCGCGCTGCCATCCGGCCGCATGTACCGGACCCGCCACTTGTTCCCACGCTTTTCGGCATACGCCATGGCTTGCTCCTCCTCCTTGTTCTTCCGCGGCTCAGAACCGGCCGCGCTGCCGGCGGACCACCGGCTGCTTGGCACCGGCCGCGATGATCCCGGCGATGTCCTGATCGCTGAACCTCAGGTGCTTGCCGATGAAGGTGCACGGGATGACCCGCGCGCTGGCCTTCTTCCGCAGCCACGACTCGCGCACCTGCAACATCGCCGCCGCCTCGGCGGGCGTGTACAGCCGGACATCGGGACTGGACCTGTGTTCTGGACCGGCATCATGCCGCTGAGCGCTCGGCTCACCCTGCAAGGTCACACCTCGCTCTCGCCACCGGACCGCAGGAGGCGCGAGTACGCGCCCGCTCCCGCAGCCCCACGTCAGGGACCGAAAGCACCCTTCGCAAGAGATGGACGACCTTGACCCCAACTTTACACGGAGAGTAGTTAGGCGAGTACGTTCAGGAAGCGTGTCGTCAGAGTTGAACCGACACGCCCTCCGTCATCACGTCGGCTCACGTGGTGTCCGTGGTCTCCCCAAGCGCGATGGTCGGTCTCTCTACGATCGAGGCCACTTTTTACTCAGGGCGGGTCGGGGTCGGGGAGAAGGCCTGGCGGGATCTGCCGAGCAGTCGTAGGGCTGCCCGCTGGCGCCGGAAGGTGCGAAGTCGCCACAGACCACGTGCGAGTCCGGTCGCTCCCGTAGACGGACTGGCTGAGGCTCCCCCTTCGTCCCTGACGGAACCCGGGTGTTCGTCCGTGCGTATCGAGGGAGTTTGGGAGGCAGCACGCCGACTGCCATGATCTTCGGAGACGGACGCTGTGGGCGAGAAGGTCCTGATGGCCGGCGTACGGAACGTGGTCGCAGCGCAGGCACAGCCAGTACGAGCGGTGCCTATCCAACACGCCGGTCGGTCGGCAGAGGTGCTGATCCACTGCGGCTCACCGGTTCCAGCGCGGCAACGACGCCTGCGCCAGGCAGACCTCCGCCGAGCAGGTTCCCGGCCTGAGATTCCCGAGTACGGTTTGATCGACACGAGCTACCGCGAACAAGCCTGGGATGTGTTCCACGACCTGGCCGAACGCGCTCACGTTCCTGCACAGCAGGCCAGTCAGTGGTTCGAGGGCGATCGTAGGTTTTGAACGGACCATGCCAGGCCAACTCTCCGACATGTCCGGCTGGTGATTCAGGCTCGACGTTGAACGCCCGGCCAGCGGCGTAAGCGGACGTCTGCAGCGCGAGTTCGCGTGCGTTTGCGGGATAATCAGCTCGTCGGGGTGACCATCTCGGATGTCTGATCATCCTCGACTCAACTTCCGAATGTCAGCTGCTGAGATCCAACCTCAGAGACACACTGTCCGAGGCCTTTTGGTGGACAGTCATTCATCTCCGCGATTGTCCGCAGCCATCTATCTTTCTTTCGGATCCCACCGAACTCGGCTGAACTTACTGCGCGCGGTTGTGCATGCTGGATGCCTGGCCCTCCAGGCTCCGATGGTGGCCGACGTGGCCGCCTCCGCGCCACGCAGGATACAAGCTCGATCTCTCTCCTGAGACAAGTCCTAGGGGCGGACTCAAGAGGCAGCTCAGCCATGGCGGTTGCGGCCACAGTCCTTGGCCAATTTCGGTCCTACCCGTGCGTATCGCCTCCATCGCCTGACTGATTTCGCAAAGATAGGCGGAGGAAGCGGGAGGCGTGAAGCAATGACACGGTCATCGACAGGTGGGGCCGGAACCTCAGGGGGTGTCGGGCATGAGGATCGCTGCCTCGCCTGGTTCGCGGCGCACCTACTGACTGAGGATCGACTGCCTGGCTGGGCTTCCGGCCACCGCATTGTCGGCGTTGGCAGTCAAACGGCGCGGCCCGTTGACGACGTCGGCGCCGTCACAGACGCGGGCGGTTGGCTGATGGTCCAAGCGAAGAAGAGGCTGCTGCTCACCAGTGCTGAAGATGGCGCGCTAGCTGAGGCACTTCGGCAACTCGTGGACGCCGTGATCGGCGAGGTTCCTAGCTCACCGCCGAACCAGCACATTCCGCGGTCCCTCGACCGGGATCTCGACAGGGTGCTCTTGCTTGGTGATGAGCGCACGCCGGCAACCGTCAGGGATCACCTGGCTAGAGTGACGGATCGTCTACGTACCCATCCTGAGGCGGTTCCCCTAGAGGAAGCTGCCACCAACGGATCTGAGCGTGAGGCCCTCGGGGTGCTTCTCACCCATCTTCGGCGGCTGTGGCAGGAACGCGAGGGCAGGCCAGCCGATGACGCTGCCATGCGGCGACTCCTCAGCCCCCTCGTTGTCCATGCCCTGAACCTGCGCGACGATGGCGCGGAATATCAACGGGTTCAGGTGATGCTCAGCGACATGCTGGTCGACCAGGACCAGGCGCGCGATCTCTGGGAGGCGCTGGTCTCCATCGGCCACGAACTCGGTGAGAGCCAAAGATGGCTTGACCGCGACGCGCTAGTTGCCGAGCTTGAAAAACGCCCCTTCCGCCTCAGGCCGGTGACCCGGTTGCGAGAGGACATCGCTCGCCTGCGGCAGTCCGCAAGAACCAACATCGCGGTGCTCGGGAGTGCCCTCACCCTCACGACTCCCGAAGGGGGCCTAACGCTTGAGCGAGAAGTGGGGCCGACCCTGCGCGATGCGGATGGCAGCTTCGCGCTGACCGGTGAGCCTGGTACAGGCAAGACCGCACTCCTCTGCCAACTAGCCGCCGACCTGATCGATCAGGGAAACGACGTCGTACTTCTGAGCGCTGAGCAGTTGAGAGCTTCCGCTGGCCAGACCCGCACGGAGTTGAACCTCGAGCACGACCTCAAGGACATCTTGCTCGGCTGGCCGGGCACTCATCCCGGCAGGCTACTGCTGGATGGCCTGGACCAGACCCGTGGGGAAAATGCCTCGCAGTGGCTGCCAACGCTCGCCAAGCAGCTTGCAGGCAGTCGCTGGGAGATCGTTGCCACTGTCCGACGTTTCGACCTGCGCAACGGCCACAAATGGCGTGCGATGTTCCGCGGCGCACCTGTCGACCCCGCTCACTCTGATTCCTCGCTTCAGAACGTCCGCCACCTTCTGATCGAGGACCTACTGCCAGGGGAGATGGAGAGCCTTCTGCAAGAAAGCCCTGCGCTTGCGGACCTCCTCCGTGCCGCCGGAAGCAAAATGCAGCAACTCTTGAACAACCCGTTCAATCTGGAGATCGCCTCGCAATTGCTGGCTGACGGCGCCCTCCTTGACCCCGGCAACATTCGCAGCCGACTTGACTTGCTCGACCAATACTGGCGAATGCGGGTAGTCGAAGGTGGCAGGAATCCGTGGGAACGAGCCTCGGCACTCACGCAGGTTGTTGCACAGATGATCGCTGATCGCAGGCAGCAGGTAACTTACCTGCCTCACGCCGATTCCGATGCTCTGCAGGACTTGGTGAGCGACGGCGTTCTTCGTGACTTGCCGCAGGGGGTAGGCCTACCGCAGCCGCCGATCGCATTCAGCCATCCAGTACTTTTCGACTTCGCGGCCGGAATTTTGGCGCTCGGTGACACCTCCCGCGCAGAGAGCCTTGCGGAGAAATTGGACGCCGACCCCAACCTGGCCCTGCTCCTGCGGCCCAGTTTGGACTACCGGCTGGCCATCGCCTGGCGAAATGCTCCGACAAGACAGGAGTTCTGGCAACTCGCCCTCAGGCTCAATGCTGAGACATCAGGGCATCACCTAGCCGCCGCTGCAGCAGCCACCGCATGTAGCCGCGAACTTCGTTCACCTGATGAACTGGCTCATCTTGCGGAAGCATGTTTGGGCAACAGCACTGCTGCCGGAGCCCGCGAGAACCCAGAAAATAACGCTCGCCGCATGGCGTTCTTGGTCGCAGCCGCAATAGCCAACTCGGATTCACAAACCAGCCTTTTCGGAACATTCTCGCCATTCGTTGGAGATCTCGCCCGTGCGGCTCGCGCTACCGACGACACCGCCCTCGCGTTGGATGCCGCCCAGTTGCTCAGACGAGCGTCTGGCCCTGGAATTTCCTGGCCCGGCACGGAAGTGAGAGACCATTGGATTCAGGTCGTCGTCGACTGCATGACTGTGGCCTTGGAGGATGTCGACGATCCTGACCGAGCGCAAATTGGGAGGATGCTTGCCTGGCCTCTCGCTCGCGCACTCTCCCTCGACGGAACCCTGCCCTCAACCGGTCGTAGCAATTGATCTAGCGGTGGTGTAGTCCTGCTCGGCGAGTTGATCGTCGGGGGGAGCTGCCGTGGGGCTGGTTCGT